>JASEIO010000019.1 GCA_030017475.1 bacterium
TTTTAGAGATGGTAAAATAACATGTTAATTAGCCGTTTTTTCATGAAGTTGGGTTAATAATTTGTCAAGCATAGTCTTTGACCCAAATTCCTGTTGACATAATCAACGACTCTATGCTAAAATCAGGCTGAGCTACGCAATTTTTTAGTGCTCGAACAAAGGAGAGAAAAGGTGGCGAATTATTACCCACTTGTTTTAGACCTGACGGATAAAGAGTGTGTAGTTATTGGAGGAGGAGAGGTTGCCTGTCGGAAGGTTACGTCTTTATTAGCTTGTCAGGCGAAGGTTACTACAGTGAGTCCTGCGCTCAATTCTCAGTTAAGGGATTATGCGATAAATAAAAGGATAATTCATATTGAACGAGAATATAGAAAGGAGGATTTAAAAGATGCCTTTTTAGTTATTGGAGCAACTGATGATAGGAGTGTAAATGTTAAAATCGCAAATGATGCCAAGGGATTAGGTCTCCTTGTGAATATAGTTGATTCCCCAGATTTGAGTAATTTTCTTGTACCTGCAAGCTTAAGAAGGGGGAAACTTATTATAGGTATTTCTACTTCAGGGGCTTCACCAGCCTTGGCTAAAAAGATTAGGAAAGATTTAGAAGATATTTATGGAGAGGAATATGCAACCTTTGTAGATCTATTGGGGAACTTAAGACCAAAGGTTTTTTCAAGATATAAAGAGGAAGAAGAAAGACGCCTATTATGGAAAAGGCTTGTTGAATCTGATATTCCGAAATTGATTAAAAATGGGAAAGATACGGAATGGAAAAAGAGGATAGAGGAGTTGATAAGCGAAGGATTATGAAGATAACTGTTGGCACTCGGGGAAGTAAGCTTGCCTTAATACAAACCGATTGGGTGATTGAGAGACTACACGAGTTGTATCCAAGGATAGAGATTACTGTTAAGACGATAAAGACTAAAGGGGATAGAGTAAGATCTACCTTAGAGAAAATTAGAGGAAAGGGATTTTTTGTAAAAGAGATAGAAGAGGCTTTATTAAATAGGGAGATTGATATGGCTGTACATTCCATAAAGGATCTTCCTACAGAGCTTCCAAAAGGGTTACTTATTGGTGCTGTAACAAAAAGACTTGATCCAGGGGATGCCTTAATATCCAAAGATGGCAAAAAGATAGATGCCCTACCAGCGAACTCATCAATTGGGACAAGTAGTTTACGGAGAAAGGCTCAACTTTTAGCCTATCGCCAGGATTTAAAGATACGTGATTTAAGAGGGAATTTAGATACCCGATTTAAAAAATTGGAAAAGATGGAATATTCTGCAATTGTGGTAGCAGCCTGTGGAGTAGAAAGATTTGGTTGGAAAGATAAGATAACTCAGATCTTGCCAACAGATATTTTCCTTCCTGCCTCTGGACAAGGTGCCTTAGGTATAGAGATAAGGGTAGATGATGAAGAGATAAAGGAAGTGGTGAAAAAGCTAAATGATGAAAATTCTCATATTTGTATTGTAGCAGAGAGGTCATTCATTAGTACCTTAGGTGGTGGATGTAGGGTTCCAATTGGTGTATTGGGAGATATAAAGGAACAAGAACTTTCCTTACAAGGGGTAGTCTTATCCCCTGATGGAAAGAGGCTTATTAAGTCCAAGATCGAGGGGTCTAAAGAAGAGGCTATCGAGTTAGGGAAAGAACTTGCCTTTAGGATCATTGAACTTGGAGGAAAGGATATATTGAAAGAGACCGTAGGATGAACAAAGGAAAGGTGTATTTAGTTGGTGCAGGTCCTGGAGATGTAGGGCTATTAACCTTAAAGGGTTTAGAATGTGTTAAAAAGGCAGATGTATTGATATACGACCATTTGGTTAATCGTCACATTTTGTCTTTTGCTAAGGATTCTTCGGAAATAATCTATGCTGGAAAGTCTGGAAAAGAGAGGATAGAGCAGGAAGAAATCAATCATTTATTAGTAAATAAGGCACTCCGTGGTAAAGTAGTAGTTAGATTGAAGGGTGGAGATCCGTTTCTATTTGGTAGAGGGGGAGAAGAGGCATTATTTTTAGTCAAGAATGAAGTCCCTTTTGAGGTTGTACCTGGTATTCCATCTTCGCTGGCTTGTCCTGCCTATGCTGGAATTCCGATAACCCATAGGAAATATTCCTCGAGTTTAGCTATTATTACAGGACATGAGGACCCCAAAAAGGAGATATCATCTATTCCATGGGATAGGATCTCTTTGGTTGAGACACTGATTATATTAATGGGGGTAAGGAACCTACAAGAGATCGTTGATAGATTAATTAAAGGTGGTCGTAAAGAAACAACCCCTATAGCAGTAATAAGATGGGGAACAAGGAACAATCAGCAAACAATAGTTGGCACCTTGAGGGATATTGTAGAGAAGGCAAGACAGATTACGCCCCCTGCAACAATTGTGGTTGGAGATGTAGTTAGATTAAGAAAGAGACTTAATTGGTTTGAAAAAAGGCCATTATTTGGAAAGGGGATCTTAGTTACTCGGGATAAAGAAGGGATAAGTGAATTAAGTAATCTATTAAGAAGCTATGGAGCCCAGGTCTTTGAGACACCACTTATTAAAATCCTTCCTCCAGAGAATTTTGATGGATTAGATCTTTCAATCGATAAACTTAGTGAATATAATTGGATTGTTTTTACAAGTAAAAATGGGGTGAGGTATTTCTTAGATAGATTAAGATGCAAAAATAGAGATATTCGAGAATTAAAAGGAATAAGGATAGCCTGTATTGGGAAAAAGACCAGTGAAGAGATAGAAAGACTTGGATTGATTGTAGATTGCCAACCGAAGAGATATGAAACGGATGCCTTAATAGAAAGTCTAAAGGTGTGGAATCTAAAAGGAACTCGGATTTTATTACCAAGGGCTGATAAAGCTCGAGGTTTATTGTCTGCGGAATTAAAAAAGGAAGGTGCAGAGGTTACGGAAGTTATAGCCTATAGGATAGTGAAGGAGGAAAGTGTAGATGAGGTAAAGAGATGTTTTAAAGATCGAAAGATTGATGTTATAACCTTCACTAGTTCAACAGCTGTTCAAAATTTTTATGAGATTTTTAGGGATAAGGACATAAATAGATTATTAAAAGGAGTTAAGGTGGCATGTATTGGTCCAGTAACCTCAAAAACAGCAGAGGACTTAGGGATTGATGTACACATTACGCCAACTGAATATACCATTTCGGGTTTAGTAAAGGCAATCTTAAAGAGGGCCGCAAGATGAACGCAGGTTGTAACGGAAGATAACTCTTCTTGTAATCAGCGTTAATCTTTGCGTCCCATTAAGTTGATCCGAAAGGCTCGAAGATATGATAGGATTTACCAACTTGTTGTGTGGAACCTCTAATGAATCTGTAAGACTTAACCATCAACCAATAGTGGTTTGGAATATTACCAATAGATGTAATCTAAAATGTAAGCATTGTTATATCGAGGCGGATGATATAGATTATAAAGATGAATTAACCACAAATGAGGGAAAAGAACTAATCGATGATTTGGCTGAGCTACAAGTACCAGTACTTCTTTTTTCTGGTGGTGAACCACTAATTAGAAAAGATATCTTTGAATTAGGGTATTATGCCAATCTTAAAGGAATAAGGTCCGTAATCTCTTCTAATGGCACCTTGATCAATAAACAGATTGCACGGGATATAAAACAGGCCGGATTTCAATATGTAGGGATATCAATTGATGGACTTGAGGAAACCCATGACAATTTTAGAGGAATTAAGGGATCATTTAATAAATCATTAGAAGGTTTGAAGATTTTAAGAAAAGAAGGGATAAAGACAGGGATTAGGTTTACTATTAATAGATTTAACTATAAAGAACTTAAAGATTTGCTTGATTTAGCGATTAGAGAAAGGGTCCCTCGATTTTGCATGTATCATTTAGTATATAGTGGCAGAGGAAGAGATATGATGAATGAAGATACATCAAGTGATGAGAAGCGAGAATATATTACGTATCTCATATCTAAAATCATAGAACTTGGAAAACTTAATGTAGGATTAGAGATTCTTACTGCAGATAATCATGTAGATGGGGTTTATATCTATCAGTATATTACTGAGACAAGACCTGAGAAAGGGAATGAAATTTTGCGGATTTTACGGTCATATGGTGGCTGTTCAGCTGGTGATAAAATAGCATCAATTGATGCTACAGGCAATGTTCACCCTTGTCAGTTTTGGGGACATAAAACATTGGGAAATATTAGAGAAAGAAAATTTAGTGAAATTTGGGATGATAATGGATTCCTGCTTAAGCTGCGAAATAAATCTATTTATCTAAAAGGTAAGTGTGGAGAATGTAAATATAAAGAGATATGTGGTGGATGTAGAGTTAGGGCTGAAGCTATTTACAAGGATATCTGGGCTCCTGACCCAGCTTGTTACATCTTCATTTAGTTCCTTTTAATGGAGCGAAACGGAAGGTCATTATGAATGAACAGGTAGAGAATTTTAAGGTAGTACGAGTTAAAATAGATAGAAAGGAAAGACAAGAGGACATAGTGATTAAAGAGGTTCCTTTAACCATTTTCTTAAATGGAGAAGAGTTAGTAACCCTACTCTGTACACCTCATGGTCTAAAATACTTAGCCATAGGATTTTTGGCTACAGAAGGCTTTATAAAAAAAAGGGAAGATATTAAGGATATTTCGCTTGATCAAGAGAAAGGTATAATAAAGGTTACGGCAGAAGATAATCTGGAATTGGCAAAGAAGACCTTTGCAAAAAGGATAATTCCATCAGGCTGCGGTAAAGGGACTCTATTTTATAGCCTTAGCGATACTTTGGATTGCTCTATAGTTCAGAGTGATATAAAGGTTCAACATACGGAGATCTTCAAACTAATGAAAGAGTTTCAGAGAGGTTCTACGCTATTCAGAAAAACTGGTGGTGTACATAGTTGTGCTATATGTAAAGACTCTGAGATACTCAAATCCCATGATGATATTGGTAGGCATAATGCCTTGAATAAAGTCTTAGGGGAATGTTTCTTAAGGGGGATCTCCACAAATGATAAATTGATATTAACAAGTGGAAGAATCTCATCAGATATTCTTATAAATGGTGCAAAATGGAACATTTCAATTATTATATCACGTGGTGCACCTACGAACTTAGCAATCAAGCTGGCAGAAAGGCTTGGAATAACACTCATTGGTTTTGTAAGAGGACAAAGGATGAATATCTATACCCATCCTGAAAAGGTTATTGTCGAGGGTGAATAAAGACAGAGGTGTTTATGAAACAGGATTTGATAGAAAGAATTGAAAAGCTAAAGAAGAAGAGGGATGTAATTATTTTAGCCCATAACTATCAATTACCCGAAGTCCAGGATATCGCTGACTTTGTTGGTGACTCTCTTGATCTTTCAAGAAAAGCAGCTAATACAACGGCATCGGTAATAGTCTTCTGTGGGGTTCAATTTATGGCAGAGACCGCTAAAATACTTTCCCCAGAAAAGACGGTTTTATTACCTGATTTGCGTGCAGGCTGCCCATTAGCAGATATGGTCACTCCAGAGAAACTTCGTCAGAGGAAAGAGGAAAACCCTGATGCTACAGTCATCTGTTATATAAACTCCAGTGCAGAGGTCAAAGCAGAATCGGATATATGCTGTACTTCAGCAAATGCTCAGAAAGTTGTAGAATCAGTCCCAAACAATCGAGAAATAATCTTCATACCAGATAAATGGTTGGGTAATTATGTATTAAATCGAACCAATCGTAAGTTAATTCTATGGAACGGCCACTGTCCTACTCATCTAATGATCTCACGGGAGAATATCTTACTACTTAAGGAGAGACATCCAGATGCCCATGTTTTAGTCCACCCAGAATGTACTCGTTCGGTAGTAGATATAGCTACGCATACATTAAGTACGAATGGAATGGTTGATTACGTTAAAAGGTCAAAGGCAAGGGACTTCATCATAGGGACAGAGGTTGGGATATTGCATAGATTAAAGAAGGAGAATCCTGAAAAGCGTTTCTACCCAGCCTCAGTTTTAGCTGAATGTCCTAATATGAAGTTGATCAACTTAGAAAAGATCCTGTGGTCATTAGAGAATATGAAATACGAAATAGAGATTTCGGAAGAGATACGAATAAGGGCAAAAGAGGCTGTTTCGAAGATGCTTGAGATTAATAATGAAAGAGGGAAGGATTATTTCAATCAATATTAGTTCAAAGAAGGGAACAAAGAAGCAACCTGTTAATGGACCCTGGGAGGTAATTAAAGAGTGCGGTTTAAAGGATGACGCCCATTGCGGTCCTTGGCATCGTCAGGTGAGTCTTCTTGCTTTGGAGTCGATTGAGCAGATGAAGAAGTGTGGACTCAAGGTCTGCCCAGGAGACTTCGGAGAAAACCTTACAATCAGCGGGATAAATCTCGTATCTTTACCTATTGGTACAAAAATCTATGTAGGGAAAGAGGTGCTTTTGCAGGTATCACAAATTGGTAAGGAATGCCACACCCGTTGTGCTATCTATTACCAGGCTGGGGACTGTATCATGCCACGAGAGGGAATCTTTGCTGAGGTTATAAAGGGAGGGATAGTCCAGGTTGGAGATAAGATTCAGATTAGAAAAACTTAAGATTTGATTTGAGCGTATAGAAATCTCTCAACCAATCTTTGACCAATCTAATTTTTATTCCTTGTTTCCTATACTTTCACTTACCCACTTCAGGTATTCTTGATTTCCGCCAATTATAGGAAGAGCAATTATCTCAGGCACACTGTAGCCGTGAAGTTCTTTTACAAGTTTCACGACATCATCCAAAAGGTGTTCCTCAGTCTTAACTATTAATAGTACTTCACTTGCAGAATCGATTCCTCCTTGCCACCAAAATAGTGAATGAACCCCAGGGAGAATATTCACACAGGCAGCCTTCTTCTTGTTCAACAATGCATTGGCAATCTTCTTTGCCTCTTCATCTGTAGAAGCGGTTATGAAGATAACTATATGAGATAACCTTTTCATTCCTTAATCCTTTCCAATATAATCTTCTCTCCAGATGCTACCTTCTTAAATTCATCTGGATTATCACATACCTTTCCAACTACCTCCACACTACTTGCTGGTCTAATCTCGCTTCCTTTGCTAATAGGAGTTTTACCAAAGAATATACAGAAAGCAGGCCCTTGTGGCCAATACCCAAGATCACCTTTTTCTACCACATCTTTGGGATTTTCAAGATTAGCCTTGACTGGAATCGAGAAATATATCTCATCTCCCCAGGTTGAAACTTCTGCCTGAATAGGGAGAATATCCCAGATAAGTCCGGCTACCTCAGAATCGTTCAGTTCGGCTAAAACCTCAACATCTCCAGTCCTTATTCTGATCCTTTTCTCCATAGATTTACCCCCTTCCTCACTTGATTAACATGGTCAGATACTCCTTTTAAATTACACCCCGGGTCTTGGAAGTAGCCCTGCACGTTTTACTATCTCAGGTACCATCTCCTCCCACTCTATCGCCATCAGATGAATCCCGGAAATCCCATCGATTTCCCTGAGTCTTTGAATGGTTTCTACGCAGATATTAATTCCTTCTTCCTTGCACTTCTCTTTTGGGACACCTTTTAACCTATCAATTACCTCGTCAGGGATATCCATGCCTGCTACATGTTCCTTCATATATCTTGCCATCCCCACTGATTTAAGGGGTGTCACACCGGCCAATATATATACCTTCTCATGCAGTCCTTTATCCCTGGCCATATTCATGAAATCTTCGAATCTTTTTAAATTGAATACACTTTGGGTCTGGACAAAATCAACTCCTGCCTTGATCTTTTTAGCCAATCTTGTCACCCGAAATTCAAATGGCGTAGCAAAAGGATTGATAGCCGCACCGATGAACATCTTTGGTATTCCCTGAATCTTATCTCCTCCTAAAACACATCCTTCATCCCGCATTAGCTTCACTGTTTGAATCAATTGGATAGAATCTAAATCAAAAACGTTCTTTGATTGAGGATGATTGCCAAATGATTGATGATCACCTGTTAGGCACAGAATATTTCTAATCCCTAAGGCATAGGCACCAAAGATGTCTGACTGTATTGCAATCCTATTTCTATCCCGAGTAACCATTTGCATTATTGGCTCTAAACCTAATTGTCGTAAGATTGCACAAGTCGAGATGCTTGACATCCTTACAATGGATGTCTGATTGTCAGTTACATTAACTGCATCAACATTCCCACGGAAAAATTCGGCTTTTTTATGAACTACTTCCGTATCAGCACCTTTTGGAGGACCACATTCCCCTGTAATTACAAATTCTCCTTTCTCTAATAATCTCTCAAGGTTACTTCCAGATTTCATATTCTTACATCCTTCCTAATTGTCTTACGAGGACCGCCATCTCTTGCACTTGACCAATCCTTTGGAGGGATTATCTCTGATAACTCCTCCAAGCGCCCCAATTCTCTTAGACGATCATAGATCAATTGCCATCCACAATCAATCTCTTTATCTATCTCACATTTACCATCGCTTGAACCTCCACATGGACCATTAAGTAGACCTTTAGAACATCTTGCAATAGGACATATACCACCAGTTTTATCAAGTATACAATCTCCGCAGGCTACACATCTTTCAGTCCAAATACCCTGCTCTTCTGGCAGACCAAGGCACATTGTATTTAAGGCTGGATAAACAGGTATGTGGCTAAATCTTTCCGAAATAGCCTGAACACCAACTCCGCAGCCCATAGAAAGAACCGATTCAGCCTCTTCGATTCTTTCTTTTAATTGATCAATAAACTCCCACTCACATTGTCGTTCAATAGTCACCTCTTCTGTTTCTATCTCCTTACCATCCAACTTGCAAGCCATCCGAAGAGCTGAGGCAAGGACACCGACCTCCTTTTCTCCACCAGCCATACAAACTGTAACACAAGTACCGCATCCAACTATTAAAACCTTTCGATAGCCAGCAATCATCGATTTTATTTCCTGAATCGGTTTTTGTTCTGCAATAATCATTTTATCCTCCTCTCTCCTGCATCGCCTTCATTCTCCTTTGCAACTGATGTTGCAATCAGGTATAGATTGGGCAACTGCTGCCTCATGCATTTTTGTACCTTTCAATTTCCAATTCTCTTTTTATCTTTTCTATATCTTCCCTACCAGGAGGGAATGGAAAGTTTCTGATATCAGGACCTGGAAGTGAATTCGCATAAGGTCGTGTGCAGGCTACCTCCCCATCCCTTCCAGGACATCCGCTTGTCATAAATGGGGTGCCCCTTTCCACTATCCTTAGAAGCTCATCCCTCGGTAATCCAAAATCTACTATCCTTTCATGGATATCAAATTTGAATCTCTCAGCCCTATCTATTCCTTTATCTATCAAGAATCTCGCAAGCTGTATCCTTCGGTACTGTCCCATTGGAGGTTGTGGATAATGTGCAAGCCTTGACATTGGCTCGGGAAAAAAGGAAAAAAGATGTGTTTGCCCTCCCATGTCGTAGATCTCCTGAATGAATTTCACCATCTCCCGCTCAGTCTCATTTAGCCCCACTATAAGATGAACGCCAACCATCCTTTCACCAAAGACTGAAATCCCTTCTTTGAAACACGTAAAATACCTCTTCCACTTGTGAGGACCTGAAACACCGCTTCCTCGATATAGATTGAAGAGCTCTGGTGTTGCCGCATCAAAGGCTATCCCTAACATATCTGCACCAAGTTCTTTAAAATCTACAATGTCATCCCTGGAAAGAATAGTTGGAGTAACAAGAAGTGAAATTGGTAGATCTACCCTCTCTGCAATATACCTTGTTACGAATTTTGTATCCTTCACTGCCCTTTTATTTGTTATCATAGATATACACACCCTTTTTATACCATCTCTTTTTTCGATCATCCTTTCGATGATATCTCTTAGGGCATAAGTTGGCCATTCTACTCTTATAAAACTCTTTTTTGAAAACCTCCCTTTTCGTCCAAGGGACAGCCCACAATAGGCACAATTAGCACTGCATCCTTCTTCATAAGTGAGAAGCAAGTTGATACAGTAAAGTTTGGCATTTCTGTAGAAAAGTCCACTCTTGAATCCAAGGGTTATCGAAGCCGCAGTACTCATTCTCAAATAATCAGGGCTCTCTTTCTTCATCACATTTACACTTCACTTGGGTAAATAGTTACAGGTATCCTTGCCCTCTGGTACAGAACAACAGGTTTTTTGGAAGAATGCCGAAAGACCATACCCTCTGGCTCGTTTTATAGCCTCTTGTGATGGGATAGCAATACTATTCACCCCACAATCAACAGCCAAAACATCAATATGCCGGTCGCCTCTTGGACGGGCACAGCCAAGTGAGATATGCGTAAAAGGCATATTAATTCTCCCATAGGCTATTATCCTTGAAACATCCTCTGCCTTTGGAGGCTCCACCCCTTCCATTGGGGTGGCAACAAGAGGCATAAGGACAACAATGACAAGCCGTGAAATAGAAAAGGGCTTTAGGATATCAATTGCCTTGTATTCCCCTCTAATATTTCCATAATCAATCCCAACAACTATATGAGGGATTACTGGTAAAGAGACATATTCAAAGGCCTCGATAGATTTTGTTACTTTATCTATAAAGGAATCTATATGACAGACCTTCTTTGCTATTTCATCATCCCCAATGACATCAATCAATGCCTGATCAATGCCTGCTTCCTTAAGGGCCCATGCTGTTTTCCTCTCTATTATACCACTATGAATGGATAAGAAAAGTCTTGTCTTAGATTTAACCTCTTTTATCGCAGGGATGAACTCCTTCCATGGCAAACTCCCATTAGCTAAACTTCCACCTGTTATAAGACAGCCAAAGTCTCCTCTTTTATCAAATTCACAACAGAGTGCTACCAACTCCTGAGGGGTTGTAGCAACCGGCATTTGATCGAGTATCTTTCCTTTACAATGGTCGCACTGAAGGATACATCTCTTCCCTGTAATTGATATTGCCGAGTATCTTCCCCATTCACCCTCATAATAAAACATCCCAGGGTGATAGAAGGTAATACGTTTCCCAAAATTCTTCCACGATAATTCTCTTGCCCTATCTATAATAGTCTCTAAATCCAATCCAGCACTCTGGAAGTATGAATTCGAGTTCATCCCAGCGGGATTCAAGAATCCTTCTCCTTCTTCTTGCCCTTTCATGTTCTTCTCCAAAGATGCTCATCCATTCCCTCTTATATTCAGACAATGAGGTTCCAAATTTCAGGTGTTTAGCTGCAACCCTTCCGGCAATCTTTCCTCCGATTACTGCTTGACAAATACCCTGACCAGTTATTGAGTGAGTCATCCCGCAGGCATCCCCTACAAAAAGTATGTTTTTAAAATACATCTCCTGGAGTATCCCGCTTACTGGAATAAGCCCACTCGTCTTGGAAAGTATCTGAGACCTTACCTTTCCATCATCCTTTAATCTTTCAACAAACCAGTCAAGAATGCGTCTTAGGAAGACCTTTGAATGAGAATTTATCTTGACTCCTACTCCGACATTTGCTATATCTCCCTTTGGGAAAAGCCATCCGTAACCGCCGTATATCTTGCGGTTGAAATAGATCTCTGTTTGGTCAAATCTCTCTGTAAGCGGAAGAGAATATTGAATTGCTGAAACAAACTCCCTATTCCTATTACCTATCTCTCTTCCCACAGTTGATAGTGGTCCATCAGCCGCTATGATAATCTTTACATCTACCTTATATTGATCTATACCCCTGAGTATTACCCCATCCTCTTCAAATCCAACAAAGGAGGTATTTAGAAGTAGATCTACACCCTCCTCCTTTGCCTTTTCTGCAAGTTCACGATCAAACACATCTCGGTTGAGGATACATCCGTTCGCCCTAATACTAAAACCCTTACCCGATGGTAAGTAGGTGACCATTTTAGAGACAGAGGATGATATTGCATCGGATGAAATCTCAATCTCTTGAAAGATAGGTCTTGGGACAAATTCTGCGCATTGTACAGGTTCCCCAACCTTAGATCTTCTCTCAATAAGAATAACCGAAAGGCCACATCTTGCTGCTTCAGCTGCTGCAGTTGAACCGGCTGGTCCTGCACCCACTACAAGGACATCTGTTTTTATCGTTTCCAATTTGTCCAATATCCGGAAGTTTCTTAACCCTTCTTTCCCTCTTCAGCCTTTTTTATCTCTCCCTTAAGCCACTCAACCATCTTTTCGCCCTGGAGTAAATTGGTTAAATCCTCCTCTAAATTCGAAGGGTTAATAACCATTATCCATCCTTCACCATAAGGATCTTTATTCATTATCGAACTATCACCTTCAAGCTTCTCATTAACAGAGGTTACCTCTCCACTTACTGGAGACACCAACTTTCCAATCCATTTCGCTGTCTGAACCTTCCCGCAGGTCTCTCCCTGTTCAATTTCATCCCCTTCAAAGGGTAAATCAACTGAAACCACATCTCCTGCTGCCTTTAGATAGAAATCATTCATACCAACTCGAACTGAACCATCGTCCTCAATCCTTGCCCATGCATGTTCAGAATGATAATACAAATCATCCGGCATATCATATCCTTCAATAATACTCATCTTTCCCTCCTTTTAATTATAATAAATCCTATTCAATACCGATCTTTGATAGTAACTCTTTTGTTTTTACTTTATTAAACTGAAGACCAAGATCCCTTTTTGGATCCATGCCCATAGCTAATCCTATTAATTGTGTATAGTAGAGTACTGGTAAGTTGTATTCCTTTCCAGCCTGCAAAGAGATCCCCTTTTGATTATCATCATACATTACAGCACAGAAAGGACAGATAAGAGTCATACAATCGGCACTCTCTTTAGAGATATGATCTATCTTCTCTCCGGCCATAGTCAAAGCAATTCGCTCATCCATAGCTAAGATACCACCACCACAGCACTGTTTCTTATTCTCATAGTCAACCGGTGTTGCAGATATAGCAGAGATCAGTTCATCAAGAGTCTTTGGATCTTCTGGGTCATCAAAATGATCATAGATCTCTGATGGTTTCAAGTAATGGCAGCCATAATGAGGGGCAACCCGTAAGCCTGAAATATCTTTCTTTACCGAATTCTTTATCCTATCAAGACCAATATCCTCATAAAGAATTCGTAATATATGTTTTACCTTGACTCCACCTTTATATTCCTTACCAATAGATTTTAACTTCTCATTCACTTTTGCTCTTTCATCCTCATGTTCCAATTCTCTTGATACCTCAGTTAAAACTCCAGTACAGGCTGAACAAACTGTACAGATATTTAACCCTGATGATCCTGCAATTGCTAAAGTTCTTGCAGCCATTAAGAGAGTAGTCTCTCTATTTACAGACTTTATAGGAAATCCACAGCATCCAAAATCCTCTAAATCTACCACTCCTATCCCAAAGGCCTCTGCAACACGTCGAGTAGATAATTCATAATTCCTTGCCCTTGCTGGAACAGTACAACCCAAAAATAGTGCATATCTCATTGTGATTTGCCTCCTCTTTGACAAGTGTCAGATTTTCCTGTCCTATGTTTTCTTGAGATCTGCCTTCTGCAATCTATAATTTATCAAGACCTGTTAACTTTATTATTCCACTGATCTCTTCTCGTTGCATTTGGATTCTTGGAAGTCCAATCTTCTCCCTCTTCTTATTATCAAATTCATCTATCTCATAAAGCCTGCCAAAATCACTTAATAGTTTTATCTGTGTTTTCATAACTGAAGGAACATACCCTGCCTTTACTGCCATATTTTTTAATACATTCATTACCTCTATCAACTTTACATCCTGAGGGCACCTTTCATAACAGGTATAACAGGTAGAACACAACCAGATAAAATCGCTCGATAATACTTGCTCCTTCATTCCCAATAAAGCCATTCGGATTATCCTTCTCGGATTATATCTCTCATCAATCTCCCTAACTGGACAACCAGCAGAACATGTACCGCAGGAAAAACAGGCTTTAATGTTCTCCCCACCAGGTTGAGCTGCTATCTCATACTTAAACCGTGGATCAAGTTCCGAAACATTTATTACATCTGTCAATTTAACACCCTCCTTTTAGCTTATACTACTATCGTTCGCTTATAAAATCATCTGCTAATATTCATCAGGCATCTCATTAAGCTGAGCTAATGAAAATATAGGTCCATCCTTACATACATATCTATTTCCAATATTACACCTTCCACATTTTCCAATTCCACACTTCATTCTCATCTCTAAGGAATTTATTATTCGGTCCGGAGGAAATCCAAGTTCAGTTAAAACTGGAATGGTAAATTTTATCATAATTTGGGGGCCACAAACTAAACAGATCGAATTTTCAGAGGATGGTGCAATCTCTTTAGTCACTGCTGGAACAAATCCTTCACGAGCAGGCCATGGATCACCATTCAATTTATCAACAGTCACATACATATCTATGTCAGATCGTTCCTCCCATTCCTTCAATTCGGGCTTATAGATCAGCTCCCCTGCATTCCTTGCACCATAGATGCATGTAATTTTACCGAATCTCTTTCGATTCTCTCCGTGTAACATATAAACAATAGCCGATCTTAAAGTTGTAAAGGCAAATCCCCCACCAATCACTACAATATCTTTTCCTTCCATCAAATGGAATGGATACCAATTTCCATAAGGACCTCTAATACCTATAACTTGTCCTTCTTCCATATTATGAAGCGCGGTCGTTACAACCCCCATCTTTTTAACAGTAAATTTTATAAATCCCTTCTCTGTAGGAGATGAGGCAATACCAATAGGGGACTCTCCTGCACCATATACAGAAAGCTCTGCAAATTGACCTGGGGTATATCTAAAGCACTCCTCATCTTCTTTGTTTAAAAAAACTAACTCAAAGGTTTTTAGGTCCCTTGTATCATTTTCAATTATAATCCTCCTGATTCTAACAGGATATGGTTTATATGGATTTTGCACCTAAAACCCCCCACACGATGAATTCTATAGACTAATCCTTATCCGTGTTCATCCATGGTTTATATTGTTGATTACCTTCCGGAGATCCATATTAACTGGGCAGTTTATGATGCATCTACCACAGCCAACACATGCTGTATCCCCCCAATAACTCACAAAGTAGTTAAATTTATGCATTATTCTTTGCCTCATCCTTTCCTTTCCACTCTCTCTTGGATTATGACCTGATGTATGTAATGTGAAAAGAGGAAACATACAAGAATCCCAATTTCTCCGCCTTACACCTTTATCGTTTACGGTTTCATCTTCTATATCAAAACAGTGGCAAGTCGGACACAGGTATGTACAGATAGCACAACCTATACACTTCTCATGAAGATCTGACCAGAAAGGATCTTCAAACATACCATCAAGTTTCTCTTTCAAACCAGAGATTTCCACCTTTGTCCTGATTCTCTCTTTGGCATCTTCCGAGACCTTTTCTTTCATATCCAAGTCGGCCTTTTCGGCATCATTGAATCCATCATACTCACTTATTATACCTTCTCCTTTCGAGGTCAAAATTTGAAAAACATACTTATTGCCTATATCAGTAATGAACAGATCTGCACCATCGGATGATCCTGGATCAATTCCAAGCGATGTACAAAAGCATGTTGTTTGGGGCTCTCTACATCCCATACCAATCAAAATGATACTATCTCGCTTCGTAATAAAGTAAGGATCTCTAAAATCATGATTATCAAAAACCTTATTGAGCAAAGAGAAGCCTTTTATATCACAAGGCCTTATTCCAAATATCACCCTTTTCCCATAATCAAAAGGTCCTTCCTCTATCAACCTCCCTTTTTCATACCGAAGCATCACCTCTGACTGAGGAAAAAGGAATCTCTTGGGTGAATCTTTTGAATTTCTATAACCCAGGTAGACTTCATTTCCTGACTTAACCTCATCAAACGAAATAAAATCCTTTTTCTTCACAGGGGCAAAGACATAATATTTCCCAATTAATGTATCAATAAACGTAACCACCTTTTCTCTACTAATCACCTTTTCTTCCACTACAATACCCCTTAATTATTTGATAAATTCCTGAGGGTCGTCCTCCTTATACGTTGCTAATGGTGGTACAGTTTCAAGATCAATACCTGCCTTGTAATTGTATAGCTCTACTACATCCTTCTCAACCTTCTTGGTAAGTTTTCTCAAATCAATTCCCATAGGACAGGCTCGCTCACATGCACCACAGTCAACACATCTACCAGCGGTATGGAATACTCGGATTATATGAAATATCATCCTGTCTGATTCGTCAATGGACCTTCCAAACCATTGTGGCCTGCTCTGATCGATGAAGCACTCCTTGCAGTAACATAGAGGACATACGTTTCTACAGGCATAACATCTGATGCACGATTCTATTTCCCGAGTAAAGTACGCCCATCTTTCATCCGGTGATTTCTTCTCAAATTCTCTTATCTCCCGAAATTCATCAACATCCTCTCTCTCTTTTACCTCATCTCCTACAATGACATCATAAAGGGATGGAGTTTTTTGTGTACAAGTTTTACAGGAATCATAAAGAAAATCACTTATATTAAAGGATCCTTCAAACCGCTCCCCTTTAACCTTAATCTGACCATTGACTTCTATTGCCTCTAAAATCTCTGCTTCATCAAACCTCTCTTTAATACCTTTTCTATCAACCATACCGGTACATGGAACTCCAATTATAAAAACCATATCCCTTTCTATTTGCCTCTCCTTAATAGCATTTATGATTGAACGGGCATCACATCCTTTCGCTACAATACCTACTTTCCCTTTTATTTTAAGCCTCAATAAATAATTAGCCAGATTGTTCTCGCAAGTAGCATTCCATATCAATCTCTCTACGGCATCTATAGATTTTATAAAGGCAGGAGTTGTCCGAAGGGGCAAAGACCCCTCCTCAAATCCAATTATGAGTTCCACCTTTTTTTCTTCAAGCGCCTTCCGAGCTTCTTCCCTAATCCTTTCCACTATCTCCATTTTTTACTCCTTAGAGTTTTCTGTAGTTAAATCTCTTTATCAGCCTCTTTGCAGGACCAAGTGCCTTTACACTTTCCGTTACCTCTTTTATGACAGTAGCAAATTTCTCTCCCTCAGCAGCTGAAACCCAGGAGAAATTTACCCTTCCCTCCTCTATCCCTATGTATTCTAAAATATTCTTTAAAATAGTGAATCTACGTCTTGCAAAATAATTTCCAGTTAAGTAATGACAATCTCCTGGATGACAACCAGATACAAGTACTCCATCTGCACCTGCTTGTAAGGATTTTATAATAAAGAATGGATCTACCCTACCTGAACATGGAACCCTTATAACCCTAACATTTGGAGGGTATTGTATGCGGGAAATCCCAGCAAGATCTGCCCCTGCATACGAACACCAATTACATAAAAATGCAATTATCTTCGGTTCCCAGTTCTCAATTTTGGAATCCACTTCATCTAAATTCATATTATACTCCTATATATTAAATTTAAGGAGTGTTAATTCTAACACGATATTTTATTCTTGTCAACCAAAAAATACCTTCCTTATTTCTACATCATGTTCTTTCAAGATAGTCAATATCCTCTCTTTATCCCTACATTCAAATTGTAAGGATATACCACAATCCGAACTAAACCTTCTTGGTACTGGAACTAGCTCAAATTCGAGGTTTTCAATTTCCAAAACCTTCTCTGCATGAAGGGCTTCATAAGTAGAATAAAAGGTGATAACACATTTAGATCTCATCCTTTTTCAGCAATACTTATAACGACTTTTTACCTTGTTAGAAATACCTTTTCTAATGAGGTTTATCCTTAGGATCTGCGCTATGCTTGCACCTATTCCATCAAAGATTAGGTCATAGATACTAGGGCAGCGGCATGGAACAAATGCCTGATGTAATTCATCTGTAAAGCCATACAGAATAGATGCTGTTATGGCTAAAGATCTCGAATATCTGACCAAAAACTTGCTTCCAGAATTGACAAAGGCTCTATAGAAAAGATAACTCAAGATACCATACTCCACTAAATGGGCAAGCTCCGAGATGAAAGGGATTTTTGGTCCTGGCAGATGTGATAATGAAGATATTTGGAAGATAAGATATAGATATAGTCCAACAGGTATCCAATATCTTATAACTTTACTCATCATACCTGAGATTTTACCATAGATAGACTAAGGATACAAAGAGAAAAATTTTTTGCTTGTATCCTTTCTTTCTAACCTGCTATAATTCAAAGCATGAAGAAGATATTACAGATTTCTATCCCACTCATCCTCTCCTTTTTTCTCTCTAATTGTGAGTTTTTTGAACCTACAATTTCTCATCAAGTCGACTTACTCAGGGTAACCTTTATAGATGTCTGGCAAGGTGATTCTATCTTGATTGAGGTGCCAGGGGGTGAAAAAATCCTGATTGATGCTGGAAGAAAGGGAACGGAAGATTTTCCGTTTGATGCAGGGGAAGAGAGGGTTCTTCCCCTATTACAAGATAAGAAAATCAAACACCTTTCTCATGTCATCCTAACCCATCCCCATTCTGACCATGTTGGAGGACTGATAGCTGTATTAAAGAATATTAAGGTATCCCAGGTTTTAGATCCAGGGATTCCTCATCCAACCCCTGTTTATGAAGAGTTTTTGAAGCTTATAGAAGAAAAGGATATACCTTATAGGATTATAAGAAGGGGAGATGACTTAAGTTTTGGCGAGAATATAGAGGTTACGGTTTTAAATCCACCAAGGGATTTATATGAAGGAGAATCAATGGCAAATAATAATTCTTTGGTCATTAAAATGAAGTATGGAGACATCTCCTTTCTATTTACTGGAGATATCGAGGAGGAACAATTGGAGGAATTGATTACGATTTATGGAGAAGGGTTAAAATCCGAAATCTTAAAGGTACCCCATCATGGAAGTGTGGATGGAAACCCACTGAATTTTATAGAGATTGTGTCTCCTGAAGTAGCCATAATCTCCTGCGGGAGTGGAAATAGATTTGGACATCCTCATAAGGAAACCTTAGAGAGATATAAAAGGCAAGGATCCAAAATATATAGAACTGACCTTGATGGGAATATAGAGGTTTCAACGGATGGGGTGAGATATTGGGTTAGGTAAGTTAGTAAACTTTTAAGTTTTTACACCCACTGATTTTACAGGAATTGCATTCTATTCCAGAACATTCAACCATATCAATGGAATTGGTGTTTGATCTATCAACCGAATCATATCTACCTGCATAAGGATTAAAATCCTTATTAGAGGATAGAGGAGATGAATCTGTGGGTTTATCTCCACCCTCTTTAGCTGTATTAATGGGTTTATTTATTGGCTCTTTACTTTGAAAAGGTGAGACTATTTCCCTTTTCGCTTCTTGGAAATAGATTACCTTTCTATCTCCCTCCTCTGTCTTTTTATTCGCTTCAGCACCCGGTAATTCAATCTCTACCTCTTCCTGTTTATATTCCTGCTTTGGTCTTGTCCGAACAGTTGTTTTTCCACCAATAGCATACCTCATCCCACATTCTGGACAGGTGGCATATTGGATTTTAATATCTATGGATACTACCTCTTTTCCTTCTCTTGCTGCCCTTGCCCTTGCTTTAGTTGCATGTTCCATTTCATGTCTAGGTACATGCGTTAAACTCTCAGGACCTGACATGCGGGTTGACATTCCGTCTGATGTTTCTCCATTAGAACATTGATATCTCCTTTGACAATCACATCCTTCTTTTCTACCGGCAGGAACTTCCTTAACACTATTTTGTTCATTACCTAATCTATGTGAATTGTCATCTAAAAGTTTATGTTTCCTTAAGACCTTCTCAATCTCCCTTTTATCTAATCTCACTCCTTTTTGATTGTAGAGCAGATTCTGTAAACCTTGCAGATCAATATCAGGATTCGCCTTCTTATATCTAACTATGGCATCTTCAACATCAGGCGGTATCTCTCCACCGCCCTTATATTGATTTCCATAAGTATTTCCATAAGAAGGATATAGATTAAGATTACTTATTATTAAATTAATTCCATCTATTGGCACACCTTTACCTCTTTATCAAACTAAGTATTATTCCTCCCATTGAGATTCACTCAATGGGAATAGGATGTCTTCAATTGACTTCTTTTTATTAAGCTACGGTATCTACCTTGACACCCAGGCCTATTGCTTTTGATAGCATGGAAGAATCTTCTTCAGGATTTGGATTGCCTAAATCTAATCTGGCAACCTGTTCCCCTTTTTCAGGATTTGGGACAACGCCTGGCTTAGGATTTGTTCCCACTTTTGGTAGCAAATCGTTAGGTGGATTTCCACTGATTGCACCAATTTCTGGCATTTTCATCCTCCTTTAAATAAAAATACCTTCCTTGGAGAACCCGAAAGTAAATCCCTTTATCTTTCTCTTCGAGTAAGCAATCCCTACATTTTATACACCTTCCTTCAGCTTACCCAGACATTTTAGAAATTAGAGACTCTATTTCCATTTTCCCATTTTATGCTACCATATCAAATGATTCCCCAATCTCTCCTACCCTTTGTTTATTAAAAATTTGGTTATTCAAGATTACAAAAATGGCGCCTTTTTCCTCCTTCTCAAGATTATTCTTTCTTAAGATTCTTCGGATCTCCTCTTCAGATATCTCTATCCCTTCCTGCTTAAGCTCTCTTTTTATTGCCTCTACGGACATTTCGGGATTTTGCCTCTTTTTGTCGATTATCTTTTTCTCTACTTCAGGTGTAATCATATCTTTATCGATACCATTTTTAACTATTATCTCATTTACTATTCCATCAATCCCTTCTACTCCTGGGGTTTTCTCCTTACCTTCTTTTCCTTCTTCAAATTCTTCCCTCATCTTTTCAATCTTCTCCTGACGAGCCTCCATTTCCATTCTTGAAGCCTCAGCAGCAACCATCATATCATGCTGGGATGGGTGCCCAGGTGCTAAGGCACCCCTTCTAATTGCCTGTGCCTTGCGGATAGCCTCATCCGGATCATCTGGCATAGATGCATCAATTGAAACCTCTCCTCCTACAGCATAAAGTCTTCCATCTGGGCCTCTTCTGTACTTATAATGTGGTCCACCAATAGCATATCCGCCTGAGGCTATGATATGAGCCTGTTCATGCTGACGAACCTCCCTATCCCTCTTCCTTAACCCTTCTACCTCCTTCTTCTCACTCTCAGAGAGCTCCCCAGGTGCTCTTTGTTCCTGTCTTTTTAACATAAAGGTATACGGATTGACATTTCGTCCGATAGGGCCTATACTTGGCATTGTTTTAACCCCTCTACACATAAAAAAGGCTTACTATAATCAAGGAAATATTCTTTGACTATAATAAGCCTTCCAAGAACCTTATTAAGCTCTCTTCCATGGAATAAATGGTCCATCCTTGTTTAAATTTATAGATATCCTATTATATTTTAACGGCAAATCTATAAATAATCTTTAACACCAAATAATTCGATTTAAAAACAAATATTGTTAATTATCTCAAAATATCAAGTTTTTTTAGTATAATTTAATTATTTTTCTCATTTTCTTTGGGTAAATAATGGAGGGGATCTAAAGAAACGCCATCTTTTCTAATTTCAAAATGTAGATGGGGACTGGTAGCATTACCAGTAGAACCCACATTTCCAATTACTTCCCCTTGTTCAACCTCATCATCTTGTTTTACAAGATTGATCAAGTTGTGAGCATAAACCGTGGTAAATCCATCTTTATGATCAATGATAATTACATTTCCAAACCCTTTCATATATTGGCTATAAACTACTTTACCTGCTTTCGCTGACCGGATCTCAGCTCCAGAAGGAGAGGATATATCAATCCCTCTATGTAAGGTCCCGTTTCTCATACCAAAATGAGAGATAATCTCACCCATAACAGGCCAGATGAAATCACTGGACATTTCAGAATCTGGCTTGAATGGTTCTACATGCAGTACTTGCGTAGCTCCTGGAATGAATATTCGCTCTCCAGTTTTAATATAAGTCACATCCTGAATATTATTAGCCTCAGCAATATCCTCTAATGGAACCTCATAAACCTTAGCAATTCTCCATAAGGTTTGTCCAGGTTGGACTACATGATATACTCCATGCTTATCCTTTATGTGCTGGCAATAAGAGGTTATCGTGCTACAGCCAGTAAATGTCAAGAACATTGTTAAGACTGAGATGGACCTTATAGTACCTAATGTGACATCCATTTTAGTGGATCTACACATCTATTATTAACCCTAAATTCGTAATGCAAATGAGGGCCAGTAGATCTTCCAGTATTTCCCAAAAGGCCTATTACATCTCCTCTTTTAACCTTGCCTCCTTTTTTTACCTTAATCTTAGATAGATGCCCATAAACAGTTTTATATCTATTTCCATGGTTGATTATTATATTTAATCCATAGTACTCTTTCCAACCAGTATATGAAATCTTTCCAGAAGCTGTAGCCTTTATAGGTGTGCCAATTGGTGCAACGATATCCAATCCCTTATGAAAGGCCATTCTTTTTGTAAAGGGGGAGATTCGAGGACCAAAAAACGAGGATATTTCTCCATCTACTGGCCAAATGCAAGGGATTAAGGATAAATATCTGCCTTTCTTTTCTATTTCTTTCTTAATTTCATAGAAACGACTTATTTGAAGGGAGGCTTTCTTTCTTAAGTTATCTAAAGTTTTATCAAGGGACTTAGCTGAAATAGGAGGTAAAGCCACCTCGGGTCCTCCTTTTCCCATTAACTTAAAGTCTTTAGGCAATCCAGCTAATCTTTTCAAACTATCTTCTAATTCTTCTAATCTTATCATCTGTTTTTCTAACTCCTCAGTTTTAGAAACAAATTCTTTGACCCTCTCTTTTAACTCAACCTTTTCATTCCGCAATCTCTGTAACTCTAAGTTTTCTACCCATATCCTACCAAGATTGGTAAAAAAAAGGGAAGAAAAGGCAAGTAACAATGAGAATAAAATTCCAGAAAGTTTAAAGGATGTTAGTGTAATATTACGAATCCTATTAGCATTATGTGGCATTAAGATAACCTCAAATCCTTTCCTTTTCATAAAGCAACCTCCATAATCAAGAAATATTTATTCAAAAGGGATATACAATTTTTGTCCCGTAGAGATAGTATCTGAATCCCTTAATCGATTTACCATCTTTAATATCTCTACTGAAACCCCGTAAGCCTTTGCTATTCTCCATAGGGTTTCTCCTTCTTTTACTACGTGATATTTAGACTCAGAGATTACTTTTTTCTCTTCCATAATTTCAATCTTTGGTCTCTGTAATCCTAAATACTCACAGATTCCATCTGCTAATGCCTCTGCAACTCTTTGACGAAATTCTGAATTCCCAAGTAACTCCTCTTCTCTTTGATTGGATATATATGCCGTTTCAACCAAAATAGAAGGGATGTTTGAGGATTTTAATACCACAAATCCTGCCCTTTTTACCCCTTCCCTTTCTGTTTTACCAATCATACTCAATCTATCCATAGTTATATTGGCTAATCTTAAGCTTTCATTCAATGTATTTGTCTGGGCTAAATCAAGAAGTATTTTGGCAGTAATATCACTTTCAACCTTTAAACCACCACCAATAAAATCAGAGATATTCTCTTTTTCAGCTAAAAGTCGTGATGCCTCATCTGTTGCCCCTCTTAAGGAAAGGACATATACTGATGTTCCATTTCTCAACCTATTATGATTGGCATTGGCATGGATGGATACGAAAATATCTGCCAGATAATCTTTGGCAATCTCCATTCTTTTTCTTAAGGGGACAAAATAATCACCTGACCTGGTTAAAAAAGCCACTACCCCTTCTCTTTCATCTATCAAACTTTTTAGACGCTTCGAGATATCTAAAACTACATCCTTTTCCTTTAGCCCATATGATCTACCAATTGCACCAGGATCTTCCCCTCCATGTCCAGGGTCAATAACTACAATCCTATTCCTGGTTTTTATATCCTTTAATTCAAGTACAGGAACTTCTGGTTCAATCCTTCTTTTTAAGATATCGATAGCCAATCTATCTGGTTTATATAAGGTATCAGAGTACCTGTACCTTTTAAGGGAGAATACAATGTAATTACTCCTTTCTACTAAATCCAGAACCATTCGTAAGGTTCTGGCATCGAATTGAAAAACCCTTAAGCCTTTTATTACCCCATCATTTATAGTTAGCTCATTTTCTTTTAGCCTACTTTTTGCATTCTGCAAATCAATTACAATCCTTGGAGGTTTCTCTAAGTCAAATACATCATATTTTACCTCAGAGGTTAGATCCAAAACGATTCGAGTGTGATCCGGAGCAGTCCAGAAACGCATGGCTGTAAGTTCTACAGTATCTCCGAAAACCTGATTTGAAAAGGTGAGAAAAGAACCGAATAATATTATAACCCACGACCCACGTTTAAACATACCAGCTCCTCATTTAACCAATTGGGATACATATACAAGTCTTACACCTTTATCTTTAAGTAAGGGTAAGCTCTCTTTAATTGCCCTTGCTGTTTCTTCATTTACATGACCAAGACCAATAGCCCCTCCTTCTTTTAGGGCAATATCTGCTAAAAGTCCTATACGTTCTTTTATATAGTCTATATCCCTCTCATTGTCTAAAAAAACCCTATTTTCACCTGATCCTACACCCAATTCTCGTGCAACCTTATAAGCTACTGAATTCCTGCTTGTTCTTGAATCAACAAAGAATAGCCCTTCTTTCTTTAACTCTTTTAATACTGTGGACATTATCCTCTTATCCTCAGTTACCTTTGAACCCATATGATTATTTACACCAATTATACCAGGTAAGTTCTTTATGTTCTCAAGTGTCTGCCTTATAATCTCTTTATCACTCATATTACTCATTATGGCATATTCCCCTGGATTTTTCTCAGGATATCCATGAGGTTCCATTGGTAGGTGAAGCATTGTTTCAAACCCTTTCCTTTCAGCTTCCTTGGCTATAATAGAAGATATTGGTCTACCAGGTAAGATAGAAAAGGATAAAGGTAGTTCCATTTGCAAAAATGTATTATTTGCCTTTTTTCGGAAACCAAAGTCATCAATTATTATACCTACAGAAGGGACTTTGGTTAAGGTCAAGGAATAGAAAGGGAAATCTTCTATACCAATATCAAGCCTTAAAGATTTATCGCTTCGACTCGAGTCTATTATCCCTACATTTACCTTTTGAATAGCTTTAGAGATACCTCTCTTATAGTCATCCAATAGATGGCTTCCTGGAACAAGTACCTTTTTAGTAATATGAAGCCACCTTGTCTTTCCTTTGCACAACATCTCCTCGTCTTTCTCTAATACATCTCTCGGGTAAACTTTAAGATTAGTCAATTCATTATCTATAATCTCTGCAAGCCTCTTTGATTGATTGGTATAATCTCTCTCAATCCTCTCAATCCTTGTCTTTCGTAAATACTCTGAGGCTAAAAAAAACCCTATAAAAACCAATATTATCAACAACAACACTAAAAAAAATCGTTTCATTTTTTATCTATCCTCATCTTTAAAATTTTAAGTCATTTGCATTTTTAGCAAGATGAATTACCTTCTTTAGTAAATCGAGTTTTAGCTCTGTCTTATCTGAAAATTTCCCTCGATATGCATCAACTTGTTTTCCAAGGTCATAACAGGTTTCGGATTCAATATCGATGAGTATTGCTGGAAGTCGAGACCTTTCAAAATCCTCTTTATGCTTAACATAGAATGCCTCACAGCAAGACCCGATATAGGAGGAAACGCCATTATTCCGAAACTTTGTTAAGATTTCCATTAGATCCTCAAAGCTATTTATAGTGATTGGCGAAAGTCCGTTAATCTCTGCAAATCTATATGCATCTCCTACACTACACTCTCCACATTCAATGCATTCTCTTCTATACCTAAATTCACAACTTGGCTTTTTTGCACAATAGGGAAGAAGTAGATATTTAACACCTTTTCTAATTATATCTTCGAATCTACCATTTACTGTAAAGATACTGTTTGCATCAGGAAAGGATATTCCATAATTTGTATAATCTAACTTGATTAAGGCTTCATCAATGGCTTTTGCAAAATCATCAGGTAAAATAGCAGGAATCTGTATATCATTTTTCCTGAAGAACTCTAAAGTCTTCCTTTTAACCAACTCTCTATCTGCTGCAATGTTCTTTAAGCTTGCCTCTAAATCATAGATTGTCCTTTTAGGTGAACAGAAAAAATCTCCTGTTATGAGTGTACTTTGAATAATCCTTCTTTTTAGATTGACCATTAGATTAGTTCTTATAAGTCCACCCCCTGTTTTATGAACGGATTTTAAAACTTGCTGTTCACTTATAGGCGCTCGTATTTTATAAATCCAATCATCTGATTTGAACCTCGAAAGTTTCTTCTTGTATAGCTCTTCTTCATATCCTGTCAGATTTCCCAAGATTAGTGAAACTCCAAATACATTTTCAAAACCTTCCTTTATAGCATCCTTAATCTCTGATAGGTCTGGAAGATAGTTCAGTTCTCTCTTTATCCATGTAACCCTATCCTTTACCTCCTCGATCTCCTTATCCTTCAATTTCTCGGTTGGAATCCTTAGAGATTTTATCATAGTTACAACATCAAAGTCAAGGAGTAAGGTGCCTTGAAAAAGGAACGCATCACCTTCTTCTACCCCACCAGTACCAGATATCTTACGTCCCGAAATCTCTATATCATTCCTTCCCCGAAAACATGCCTTTAATCTAAACTTCCTCAGGGCATAGATTATCGCATTACATATCTTTCTAAATAGAGACTCAAAAGTTAGTTCCAAATCCTCTTTCTTTGCTATAAGCTCCCAGCCAAGCTGATGCCTATCAAAGAATATCGCCCCACCACCAGTTATCCTTCTATTTATACTAATACCGTTCTCCTTACAGAACTCCTCCCTTACTTCCTGCTCTACTGACTGGTGATAACCAATCAAAACTGCGGGAGGAAAGAACTGCAAAAAACGGACAGTATTTGGAATCACTCCTTTACATCTTGCAAAAAGGATCACTTCATCCAATGCTATATTCTCATCCGCTTCCCTCACCCCTGTATCAAGTAGTCGCCATTTATTCACTGTAAAAACCACCTCTAAATCTACTCACTATTTTCATTCCTATTTTTATCGGCTTCCATTAACTCACTATTATAAGAGATGAACCCAAGTAGATTAAAATCGGACAGACCATTAGTCATAATCTCCCGCTCCTTGGGATTTCTTATCTTATTGCAAACTACCAATATATTTCTAATTTTAATATCAAGGGCCAATCTTCTGATAACTCTTGCTGTCTGAATGCTTCTTTGGATCGGTTCCGTAACAATGATAAATGTATCTACACTATCTGCTTCCTTCTTTTCCATAGAGACAAGCAAGGGCTGCTGTTAAAGTAGTCTTACCAACTCCACCTTTACCTGAGATAGCAATCTTCATTTTACCTCGTTCTCCTTCCTAATAACAATTCTATAATTGGTTAATTGAAGCCCCACTCTATGCCTCTACTACCTTTATAAAAGCCTTAATGATTTTAGAACCTCCTCCATCTTTGGTTCTTTCTTTGCATATTCCCGAAGGACACGAAATGCCAATTCCCTTCCTTCCTCTAACTCCTGAGCTTTCCTCACAACAGGAGACAAAGCAGTTCTACGATCCCAGATAACAAATC
>JASEIO010000001.1 GCA_030017475.1 bacterium
CAAATGAATCAGGGTTTACATTCTTTATCACTGTCCCATCAGCTAAGAGTATATCCTGGGAAGTATCATCTGGATTATATGCCATCCTTATATCTGTCCCAGCCTTATTAACCGCATCTATTAATCCTTCTACTGTATATTCCTTTAATGGTTTTGAGGTCCATGTGTTTGTCCCATCTGATAAGGTGATGGTAGAATTTCCAATCGCATCAATTATTGCCTGATCATGCCGATTGTCATTTACAAACGTAAATCCTGCATTCATAATATTTAGTGTTACCTCAAGTGCCCCATCAACGGTTACGGTTTGGGTAAGATCAATCGGCTGCTCAGTTCCTGTATGCCTAAAACCTGCTGTACCGATTGGATTGTCTAAATTTAGTGGACCATCAACCAATATTCTACTATTTGGATCAACCCCTTTACGGAAGCCAGCAACAGGTGTAGTTCCTGTTTGGGATACCCAATTTGTGGCTGCGGTTGCATCCGGATCGGTTATCCGTAATCGTGTATCCAATGCACCATTTATCACAACATTTGATGTATCATCCAGATTGTTTGAGAATTGGTTGTTATTTGTTCCATTGATTGCATAGGTATTGAACGGCAAGGTAGTATCAAGCCTATTTAATCCAACCTCTGCTATACTACCTTCCTTATCCTCTCTAATACCTATACTCTTTTCAGCTATTGCCCCTTTTATCTTTCCTTCAAAGAATACTGCATCACCTGAATACATACCTCGTCCTTCTACATTTCCATCCACATTTCCAATGAAATGACCAACGATCTTACCAGATGCCTCCATTGTATAGATCTTACCTATTGTTACCCCTGTAACCTCACCATTATTCCTTACTGTTCCTTCTACCTTACCAACCAATTTCCCGTCCATCTTACCATGGGCATCGACCTCATCCAAGAATTGACCCTTGATATCAACACCAGTCCGCTCTGGTTTCTCAGTCTCTGATACACGTAGATCAACCCCTGGGACCTTTGATCTAATTGTTACCCTATCCTGCTCCGCATCATATGATATAATGGCATTTGCCTTTTCGGAATTATTGATCTCTGTAAATAGTGCCTCTAAGCTTGCATATTCTGATAAGGGGCGCGATGTATAATCATTTATGGTAATAGTTGATGTTGGCTCTGGATTGTCTACCAAGAATGCCTTAACTGGTGTTTGGGATAGATCAAGGGTTCCACTTCCTATAATTATTTCTTCTTTTGACATAACCTGGGGTGTAATTGCCTCTCCAGTCTTTGCATCAACTGGGGTGAATCTGTAGTATCTCTTATCTTGATTCTGTGGATCTAACAGGTGCATGAATTCAATCCTTATCTCTTTCGGTTCAATCTTACCGGTTATAATATTTGCCTCTTCAAAGAAAGAGACGGTCTTTGGATTATCCGATAATTCTAATGGTACACCTGGTAGGTCATTCTTTATTGTCCATTTATCCCTTATTGGATCATAAGACATAGTGACATTCGCCTCTGTTGAATCATTTACTGCGGAGATGAAATCATCCACTGTCTCATAATCGTCTAAGTTAAAAACAGCCCCATTTATTGTAACCGTACCATCAGGAACCCTATCCCATCCAGCATCCTTAAAGGATTTAGAGGTATCAAGTTCATTCCTTACTGTATCTGGCTTTACTGCCAATCTACCATCTCTATATCTCCAATTTTTGTGTTCATCCTGATAGACATAAACACCATCCGAATCATAACCAAAGTTTGTAGTGACAACCTCTTCGGTTGATACCGCAGGTGCAGTCAATTTAATCTTTATAGGGTCAATAGCTATATCTTGGTCCTTATTTAGATTGCTTGATAGCGTAATATTTCTTGTTGCCTTTCCTAACATCTTATCCTTTTCAATAACTTTGATATTCTGTAGATTTTTGGTGGTATTGATTATTGTGTTATTATCCTCTCCGATTACTAATCTTCCATATGAATCCCTTTCTGCTAGGAAACCTTGAACATGGAAGCCATCCGAGGGATTGACCAGATTTCCATCTGCATCAAAATCGAATGCACCAGCCCTTGTATAGTGCTTTAAGTGACATTCTACATCCTTCATAATGAAGAAGCCTTCTCCAATAATCGCTAAATCTGTATCCTTTCCTGTATCTTCAATAGATCCTTGGGTATAGAGAGACTGAATCTTGGCATTCTGTACCCCTGTTCCAATCTCCTTTCCATTTTCTCCACCACGTCCATCTCTTGGGGTATAGGCATGTTTAACCCTGTGGCTTAACATCTCCTCAAAGATTACCCTCTCTTTCTTGTATCCAATAGTTTGGGTATTGGCTACATTATGCCCAATAACATCAAACCATTGCTGGTATACCTTCGTACCAGTTATACCTGTATACATTGCCTGAAACATCTTATTTTCCTCCTTTTCTTAAAAATCTTATACCTTGCCCTTTTTCTTTTTTTAAAAAAGAAGATTAGAAAAGAAAAAGTGGCACAAAAAGAAAAACTAATGTTTTTTACCTACCTATCACCTCCTTTATCGTTTTCTATCGTTTTTAACGAAACTATAGGGCGAGGAATTTTTATGTATTTTTTTCTTGACAAACTTTCCTCTTTGTGATATATACAGGATGGGCATAAACAAAAAGGGATAGCTCAAGAATCTTGACCCCAGATTCCTTGAGGCACTGACTAAAAACCGGCGCAAAAGGTATTTTAGTTACCCTATTTTGTTATATGCCCCTTTTATTTCTTCATAATTTACTACTTTGTGGATCTTTCCTGTTTTCTCCCTTTTTCCTCAAAATAAAAAAGACCCCAAAAATTCCTTGAGACACTGACTAAAAACCGGCGCAAAAGGTATTTTAGTTACCCTCTAAGTTTTTCCCTACTCTTTTTCAAAAGGGGTAGGGATAGAAAGACAAAAAAGGCAACTAAGTCCTTGGTCGGGAATTTAGTTTTTGAGGTCAAGAACCACTTAGGTTCTGATTCACTCCCCTTTTTTGTCTTTATCCCCCTAAAACCAAAATTTTACATCCTGTAAAATCTTCGTTTTAGGGAAATAAAAAGGCCTCAACCCAATAATAGGGCGAGGCCTGCCAAAATCAATAACAAAAAAGACCCCAGATTCCTTGAGACACTGACTAAGAACCGGCGCAAAAGGTATCTTAGTTACCCCTATTTCATCTGGATAATTAGTGATTAAAAAAACGACCCTTCTTCTTAGGAAGAAAACCTATGACCCCTTTTGTTTCCTTCCATGGAGGTCGTTTCCTTGTTCTTTATACCCTTTATCGGCAAAAATCCTCAAAAACTTAAATACTTTTTTCAAACCAAAATTACATAAATCTTTAAAAATAATGCATTTATATTCTTTCACTATTCAATTACCAGTAATTTGGTAGTAATTTTAGTAGTATTTAGGCATTAAAAAATTTTTGGTTGAGATATTAAAAGGGGAGATTAACTGTACTTACAGGGGTTATGGATAATAACCACTAACCACCTCTTTTAGTTTTCATGGTTAATCTCCCCAAAAGAGGTAAGGAGAGGTGAGGGCGGCCGCTTCCTTACCTCACAATTAGACTACACTACGTTGACTAATACTACATTCTCATTCTCATGAGATCCATAAGCATCCTGTCTGCCTGGGTTATTACTCGAGAGCTTATCATGTATGCCCTTTCTGATAAGACCATATTTACAAACTCCTCTGTTACGTTTACATTGGATAGTTCTAAGGCACCTGGGACAAGTGTTCCTTTACCCATGGTTCCAGGTGTTCCAATCTTTGCCTCTCCTGAATTTGCAGTTTCCAAGAACATAGTTCCTGCCTCTCTTGCCAATCCAGAAGGATTTACAAAGGTTGCTAAGGCCAATTGAGCCAAAACTACCCTTTGTCCATTTGTGTACTCTCCAATTATCTCTCCTTCCTTATTAATGTTTACATCCCTTTGTATATCCTCTAAGTATCCAATACCATATCCATCCTGTTTTACAGTTACATTCGAATCATGCTGCGCAAATTGGGTTAGTCCATCTAAGTTTAGATTTATTCTCATTACATCTGCACCATATTCTGCTGGTGGCGAACCACCTTGATCCCATGGATAGGGTAATTCTGGCGGATTGATGTAGATACCCTGATAACCAATAGAACGTGATTCACCAGTTACTGCTCCAGTTATTGATCCTCCATCTGCATCAAATGTCATCGGATCTGATGGAGACTGTCCTACGATAGAGAAATCCTTATTATAGGTTCCATCAGAGTTGAATATTGCTATACCATATCCTGCCAATCTTTCAGTCTCAGATGGATTTCTTAATGTCCAAAGCCACATATTCGTTCCTAATCTTTCAAATTGGAACCTACTCGATAGCTCATTCCCTAAGGAATCATAGATATGCACACCTTTATTGTATATCCTATCTTTATTCAATTCTGCAGTTGAAGAGACCATGTAATCAACCTTGATTGTATCCCCTGCCTCATCCGTTGTATTAGGCGCAAATGTAATCTCCTCTGGTCTCGTATTCCCTGATGGTAAAAGCACTGCTACATCATTTCCACCTATATTCACCTCGAAGTAGGCATTTCCATCCGTTGTTACCTGATCCCAGATATCCTCATCCGTTGGTATCTCCTCGGTTAGATCTAATAGATTATTGGATCTGTGGGCAGGATTTGGTGAATTGGCATCTGTATCTCGGTAGGCATTTACTACCCTTTCTACACCGTCTTCCCCTACTTCCAATTCCAAGATCCCTGATGTTGCCTTTTCAGTTCCAGTCGGGATATACATCCTTTCAAATAATCCTGGGATGTTTGTGACCTTTGCATCAACCTGTCCCTTAACTTTACCTTCTGCTACTCCATCCATTACACCAGTAATCATTATTCCAGCAGTAGTACCGCCAGAGCGGGTAACTGTACCTTCAAAGGTACCAGTCAATGTGCCTATAACATCCATATATCCATCAACATCACCTACACCACTTAAGGTCCCTTTGCAATAACCAATCATCCTTCCATCGATAACCCCTTCTGCCTTCCCTTCAAATTTTGCATCCACATTGGAAGTTGATTCTAAGGTACCATCAATCTTTCCATCTATTGTTCCAACAGCCTCTTCTACTATCCCTTTATAATCGCCTACGAATTTACCACCATCACCAGCAGTGTCTACCTCTCCGATTATATGTCCACTTATTGCATAGGCATTAGAAGCTGTATCTGTTGCATTGATTATACCTTCTGCCACACCATGGATTCTGTCATTAGTATCTGATAAATTGATTGTACCATCAACAGTTCCATCTACATAGGCGCAATACTCATTATCAAGTTCAGCACCTGGATTTTCATATCCATCCATTATTCGCTTAATCTCTTGTCCAACCGCGCTTGTGGGAGTGATCGTAGTATCACCATTATCATTAAGTTCACCCTCGATTGTTCCATCCCACTTGATCAATGCATAGTTATAGCCAGTTGCGTTTCGCGTAAGATATCCTGATCCTTCCATCTCTTGTGCATCAATCTTACAATGTTTAACCAATCCATTGATCCATCCTTCAGCATTTCCAAGTAGTGTTCCTTCAAATGTGCCGTAGAGATTTGCATAAAGATCATCAAAATTACCATCATTATTAACATCTGCTATCTCTCCTGCATGTCCTTCTACATCTACCATACCCCAGATATGGTCATCATAGGTATCATCACGTGATGAAACCCTTCCTTCTACAACAACCTCTCCATCATTTATCTCCCCTTTGATTGTACCTTCAATTATTGCCTCGGGTAGATTGGTATCAGCCGCAGTTGTCTTAGCAAATATTGTACCTGTAACCTTTCCATCTACTGTTCCTAAGGAAATACCATTTACAAATCCCGTAACCTTACCTGATACCATATAATATCCATCTATATTCTGTTTTAAATAACCCTTATAAGCTCCATTTTCATCCCAGACATCCCCTTCTACATAAGCCTCAATACGTCCTGCAGAGATTCCTTCAATTGTTCCTGTAATTATAGCTGCATTTATGATATCAGCTGGTATAGTGAAGGTGTAATCTTCCCCAGGTTGAGGATTGGTAGGGATATCTCCTGCATCAGCACCACCAGCACCTGCCATAGGACCTATATTTGCATCTCCAACTAAACCCTGGATATGACCCTCGATTGTACCAGATACACAATTGGTCCAAGTTGCTAAATCGCCACTACCAGATATAATGGTTAATCCTTCTACATCAACTAAGGCCTGGAGGTTTGCGTTAGAATCTGTTATCTGTTTTGTATTGATCTTTCCGGTTAAGTCAAATGATACATCACTCGTACTCTCTGCTGCATTGGCTCTACAACGCAACGCACCCTTTATCCTCCCTTCCATCTTGCCATTTATACCACCATTCCAATCTACTACTCCTATATCTGAAACATCCCCTGATTTAATCGTTCCTCTAATATAGGCAGGTGTTGAAGTATTCTTCTCAGTAACTGCCCCTTTGATACCCCCTTCAAAGAATACAGCGTCTCCTGCAAACAGCCCTTTTCCTTCTACATTACCCGATACATTACCTACCATATGCCCAGTAATCGTACCTTTACATGATGTTGCATATACCAAACCTTCAGTTATCCCTGTAACAGTACCATTATTTACTATTGTACCTTCAACCTTACCAACAACCTTTCCATCCATTTTACCGATTACATCAACCTCATCAAGGAATTGACCTTTAATATCGACCCCTGTCCTATTATCCACCTTTTCCTCTGAGAGGGTTAGAGCTCTTCCTGCTACCTTATTCTTTATCTCTATCCTATCTATTTTAGGGTTATAACCTATTACGACCCCTGCATCTTCGGATTCATTTATTTCGGTAAACAATGCCTCTAAGCTTGCATATTCCTTTAAGGATTTTGATGTATAATCATTTATCGTTATCCTTCCATCTGGGTTATTTACTCCAAATGCCACTGTTGGTGGTTTTGTTAGGTCAAGTTTATCAAAACCTTCAATTACCTGCCGATTTGACATAACCTGGGGTGTAATCGCCTCGCCTGTTTTTGCATCAACCGGGGTAAAACGATAATAGTTATTATCTGGATTCTGTGGATCCAATAGATGCATAAATTCAATCCTTATCTCTTTTGGTTCAATATTACCGGTTATAATCTTTGCCTCTTCAAAGAAGGATACGGTCTTTGGATTATCCGATAATTCTAATGGTCTTCCCGGTAGGTCATTCTTGATAGTCCATTTATCCTTTATTGGATCATAAGAGATAGTAACATTCGCCTCTGTTGATTTATTTACTGCGGAGATGAAATCATCCACTGTCTCATAATCAGCTAAATTGAAGGTAGCCCCATTGATAGTTACCGTACCATCAGGAACCCTATCCCATCCAGCATCACTGAATGACTTTGCCGTATCCAATGCATTTCTTACTACATCTGGTTTTTCTGCTATCTTTCCATCCCTATATCTCCAATTCTTATGTTCATCTTCATAGACATAGACCCCATCCTTATCATAGCCAAAGTTTACAGTAACTGTTTCGTCGGTTGATACCGCAGGTGCCGTCAATTTGATATATATAGGGTCGATAGCAATAGCTTGGTCCTTATTTAGATTACTCGATAGCTCTAAGTTCTCGGTCTTCCTTCCGAGCATCTTGTCTCCCTCAACTATCCTTATGTTTTGTAGATTCTTTGAGGTATCAACTGTTGTTTTATTATCTGCACCAATTACTAATCTACCATATGTGTCCCTTTCAGCCATCCAGCCCTGAACATGTAGACCATTTGATGGGTTGACAAGATTCCCTTTTGCATCAAAGTCGAATGCACCAGCCCGGGTATAATGTGCTAAATGGCATTCAACCTCTTTCATAATGAAGAACCCTTCTCCTTTAATAGCTAAGTCGGTTGTTTTTCCAGTTTCTTCAATCGAGCCTTGGAGATGGATAACCTGAATCTGGGCGTTAGTGACCCCTGTTCCAATCTGCTTTCCATTCTCTCCACCACGTTCGTTTGGAGAAATAGCGGATTTTACTGAATGACTCATTAGATCCTCAAAGATAGCCCTATTTTTCTTATAACCAATGGTCTGGGTATTGGCTACATTATGCCCAATTGCATCAAACCATTCCTGGTATGCCTTTATACCAGATATACCTGTATACATTGCCTGTAACATTTAATCTTCCTCCTTTCAAATAGATCTTAACTCCATTTATTTACATAGAGATAAGGTAGCTAAAGCCATAAATTCAGACAACATGTCTCCGAATCTATCCCCAGTCTTTAGTTCACGCCCTTATCTTCTCTATTGTTCCATCCATGCGAAAATCCCTCCCTTTTTTTCTTATCCCATCATACACATCACCTCCTCTCCTACCTTCCTTGATGAGGAATAATCTTACGAGGCAAAATTATCTTGACAAAACTATCCTCTTTGTGTTAAATTAAAAAAGAGGGCAGAAAGGTAGACACAATAAAGGCAAAGATAGCCCATGTACCTTCGTGTCACCTTTTCATTCAAGTGTCCTCAAGGGTCGCGGAGAAGTCGCCAATCTCTGTACCGCGACTCTCTTTCTTAAAAAAGGTATAAGATTTTTAGAAAAGTAGGGGGGATAAAGACAAAGAAGGGGAGTGAATCAGAACCTAAGGGGTTCTTGACCTCAAAAACTAAATTCCCGACCAAGGACTTAGTTGCCTTCTTTTGTCTTATCCTTCCTGATTGCAAAGAAAGAGAAAATAGTAATTTCTAATTTCCCACTTTCTTATTTTATTGTTTAGGCATAAACAAAAAAGGGATAGCTCAAGAATCCTGACCCCAGATTCCTTGAGACACTGACTAAAAACCGGCGCAAAAGGTATTTTAGTTACCCTATTTTGTTATATGCCTTTTTTTTGATGAAACCCAAGACCCTTTAGATTTTGTCTCCCATCCCTTGGAGGTCGTCTTAAGATATCCTATCGATTTGTTTCCCTTTCTTATTATTTCATATCGGCAAAAATATAAAAAAACTTAACACCTTTTTTAGACCAAAAATCTCCTAAGTACTTAGAAATGGCATATTTATATTCTTTTAGTTATAAATTAGTTATAAATTACTATCCATTTTGCAACCTTAATCGTTTTTGAATACCAAAAATTTTCTGATTTTTTAAAAAAATACTTGACAGAATTTAAGATGTTGTTATAATATGAGAATGGAAGTTATCCAAACTTATAAAAATGTTTAAAAAATATTACAGATATATAAGATATTACTCAATATTAATCAAACCTATCCAAACTTGCCGGCATAGGGAAGACAAGGTTTAAGATACATGGAGGGTATTAGAAAATGGTTTTATATCTTGAGGATTTACGAGAGGAAGATGCTTTAGAGCGGGAATTAGATAGAATGTTAACTGTAGCTGAGGCCGGAGAACTGCTTGGAGTATCGAAAACCACCATTCGTAGACTTGCTAATTCAGGGAAGTTGCGATCTTATCGCGTTGGTCCAGGAAAACACAGACGTTTTCGAAAAAGGGATGTGATTCAGATCCTTAAATTGGAGAATAATTATGGATGAAGATAGTTGTCAGTTTAAAAAGGTTCGACTTAAAAGAATCTGCGCCTGCTTACTGCTTACTGCTTACCTTGGTGGCTGTGGAAGTGAAATAAAGTCGGAGTATGAACTGGGGAAGAGATACCAGAAGATGGGTGGGAGGTATCTTGATAAGGCAAAGAGATATGAAAGGATGTATAGGGAATCAGGAGACAGAATCTCTTTGGCAAGGGCAGAAGAGAATTATAAAAAGGCAGAGGTTGATTGGGAAAGAGCTATTTCGCATTATAAAAGGGTTATTGATATGAAGATCTGTGCCTATGAGAAGACTGCATATCTCTACCAAAGATTAGGGGAGCTTTTAATGCGAAGGGAGTTTTATCCAGAGGCCATTAGATATTATAAACAGGCCTTAGAACTGAAACCTAATTCATCTTTAATCTATTGTGATTTAGGGGTATGCTTTGCCAATTTAGGAAAGCATTCTGAAGAATATTTAGATACAGCTATCTCTTGTTATAAAAGGGCTATAAAATTATCTGAAGATTATGTAGAACCTTATTATGGACTGGCCCTTATCTATTTTTATAAAAAGGATAAGAAACAGGAAGGGATATCTATTTTAGAGAAGGCAGTGAAGATTTCACCTACCTTTACCAATGGATATATTGCTTTGGCTAAATTTTATTATGAATTGAAAGATTACAGAAGGTCAATTAATAGATATCAAGATGCTATCTCTACAAATCCCAGGGCAAGGGATAATGCAGACTACTATTTTAATATAGGTGTTATGTATAGGATGTTAAAAAGTGATGAATTGGCTATTGAGAATTTTAGAAAGGCCCTGAAGGTAGATAAAAATCACAGAGCTTCAAAAGAAGAGCTTAGACGCCTTGGAGTTATAGTCAGTGATAGGTTTAGAAGATGAGTGATTTAGAGGCATGGGTTACCTTAAATATGATAGATGGATTGGGGTATTCGAAGATTGGGGCATTGGTTAATTATTTTGGTACCCCAAGAAGGGTTTTACAGGCAAAGATGGATGAACTAATGAAGGTAGATGGGGTGGGGAAGATATTGGCTTCGCATATAATAAATGCTCGTAAGCGTATCTCAGCTGAGCATGAGATAGATAAGGCACAGCGCCTTGGAGCTAAAATCTTATCACTTGATGATCCAGATTATCCTGTCCTGTTAAGACATATCTTTTCGCCACCTCTTGTTTTATATGTAAAAGGAGAGGTTAAGCCAGAAGACAGCGTAAGCTTAGCTGTTATTGGGAGTCGTTTTGCTACCTCATACGGTAAGTCAATTACCCATAAATTGGTTAGGGGATTGGTGGAAAAAGGGGTTACTATAGTTTCTGGTGCAGCTCGAGGGATTGATTCCGTAGCCCATTTAGCAGCAATTGCATCAGGTGGTAGAACCTTAGCTGTCTTGGGATCTGGGATTGATGTTCCTTATCCGCCAGAAAATAAGCACCTAATGGAAGATATCGCTAAACAGGGTGCAGTTTTAACTGAATTTCCAATAGGAACAGCACCCCTTCGGTTTAATTTTCCGAGGAGAAATAGGATTATTTCAGGATTGAGTTTAGGGGTGGTGGTGGTTGAAGCCGCAGAGCGATCAGGGGCATTAATTACTGCAAGGTTTGCCGCAGAACAGGGAAGAGAGGTTTTTGCTGTTCCAGGGCAGGCACTTGGCGTTCGATCAAGGGGGACTAACCGTTTGATAAAGGAAGGGGCAAAGTTAGTGGAGGGAGTGGAGGATATAATAGAGGAGTTTTCGGACATCTTCTCTGGTTTGAGAAAGGAGAGGGAGATTGAGAAAAAGAAGGTGGACATGTTAGAAGGACATGATGAGGAGATCTATAATTTAATTACCTCGGAATCAAAGCATATTGATCAGATTGTAAGGGAATGTGCTTTACCTGTTTCACAGGTTTGGTCAACACTCTTAAATTTGGAGATGAAGGGTCTAATTCGTCAATTAAGAGGAAAATTCTTCTTGCGGACATAATAGAGACAGGATAAGATTCTAATGAGGATGTTTAGAATTTTGAACATTTAATTTCGGATTTTTACCTTCTGACTTTAGAGGGTTGGAATGAAGTCATTAGTGATTGTGGAGTCGCCTACAAAGGCAAAGACCTTAGGAAAATTTCTGGGGCATGATTTTTTGATTAAGGCGTCTTTTGGACATGTGAAGGATTTACCTAAAAGGTCCTTAGGGGTGGATATAGATGATAATTTTAAAACCCATTATCAAGTGATAAAAGGGAAAGATAAGGTGTTAGAAGAGATCAAATCACTATCCAAACATGTCTCATCTATCTATTTAGCTACTGACCCTGATCGGGAAGGGGAGGCTATAGGTTGGCATATAGCCGAAGAGTTAGATGGGAAGTGTGTAATTTACCGTATAATTCTTCATGAGATTACAGAAGAGGCTGTTTTTCGAGCACTGCGCAGTCCTGGGAAGATAGATCTTAACAAGGTCTGGTCTCAAACAGCTCGGAGGATTTTAGATAGACTGGTAGGTTATAAGATTTCGCCTCTTCTTTGGAAGAAGGTAAGAGCAGGGCTTTCTGCTGGAAGGGTCCAGTCCGCAGCAGTTCGCCTAATCTGTGATTTAGAGCATAAGATAGAGGAATTTATAGAGGAAGAATATTGGGAAGTGGAGGCACGGCTTCAGGATGGAGGGATTTCCTTTCGGGCGAGGTTACATTCAATCGATGGGAAAAAGGTGGAGCTTAGAAACAAGGAAGAGGTGGATCGTATTTTATCCATCCTTCGTTCGGAGAGATTTCAGGTTTGCAAGATTAGCTCCAAGGATAAAAGGAGATTTCCCCCACCTCCATTTACTACCAGTACATTACAACAGGAGGCAGTAAAAGGGTTAGCCTTTTCAGTGAAAAAGACCATGGAGATAGCTCAAATGCTTTATGAGGGGATAGAGATTGGAGAGGAAGGGCCGATTGGTTTAATTACCTATATGAGGACAGATTCAATTAGGGTAGAAAAGGCCTTTGTTGAGAAAACTCGGGAGTTCATTGGTAGGTGTTTTGGGAAGGATTTTCTTCCAGAAAGGCCACATGTATATAAAAGCAGAAGAGGGGCACAAGAGGCCCATGAGGCAATCAGACCAACATCTTTAGAAAGAACCCCAGATAAGATAAAGAGGTATTTAACAGAGGATCAATATAGGCTTTATAGATTAATCTGGGAGAGATTTTTAGGTTCCCAAATGAAAGAGGCACGCTTTAAGATAACTACTGTAGATATAAAAGCTGGGGAATATCTATTTAGAGCTGTAACTACGGACTTGCGCTTTCCAGGATATACAAAGGTTTATCTAGAAGAAGAAAAGAAGGAGGAAAAGGAAGAGACATCGATTTTACCTAATCTTTCACCTAACTCCAAATTAAGTTTAATAGAATTATGTCCAAAACAGCACTTCACTCGCCCTCCTGGAAGGTTCACTGAGGCAAGCTTGGTTAAATGCTTAGAAGAAGAAGGAATTGGTAGACCAAGTACTTATGTTACTATAATTAGTACAATCTTATCGAGGGGGTATGTTAGAAAAGAAAAAGGAAGGTTTTATCCCACAGAGCTTGGTCTATTGGTAAATGGTCTTCTTATGGAGAACTTCCCCGAGATATTGGATATAAAATTTACTGCTTCCTTAGAAGAAGAACTAGATAAGATTGAGGAAGGGAAGGTTTCTTGGGTAGATGTATTAAGGGAATTTTGGAAGGGATTTTCTACCGCTTTAGAAAATGCAAAGCGGAAGATGCAGGATGTAAAGAAGGAACAAGAAAAGGAAACAGAAGAGATATGTCCAGAGTGTAATGGAAGGCTTGTTGTTAAAACTAATCGCTATGGAGATAACTTTTTATCATGCAGCAGCTATCCTAAATGTAGGTTTGCTAAGCCGATTGGAATTGGCGTAGATTGTCCAGCCTGTGGAGGAGAGATAATTCATAGATATGGAAAAAAAGGGAGGAGGTTTTTCGGTTGTAGCAATTATCCCGAGTGTAACTTTTTGAGCTTTGATGAACCAACATACGAAACTTGTCCAGAATGTGGGAAGATGCTGGTTAGGAAAAAGGGAAGAGGATACCTTGCCTGTATTGCGTGTGGATATCTTTTAAAGAGGCCTTAAGGATTAGGACTTATAGCTTAACTTATGGAGTATTTGGATGAATTTATGGCATACTTAGAAATGGAGAGAAATCTTTCTCTGAATACCTTAAGAAGTTACCGTACAGATATCTTACTTTTCCGAAAGTTTTTAGGTTTCATAAATTTTAAAGGAGTTACGCATACATCCCTTAGGAGGTATCTTTCTTATTTACAGAAAGAAGGTTTTGCCAGAACGACAATTGCTCGAAAATTGGCATCCCTTCGTTCATTCTTTAGATTTCTTTGTAGATGGGGTTATGTAGATTCTAATCCAGTAGAGCCCATATCAACACCAAAGTTATCTAAGAGATTACCAGCTTTTCTATATCTGAAAGAGGTTGAAGAACTGATCTCTCTTCCAGATGAGAAAACGGCCTTTGGTTTAAGAGATAAAGCAATCTTAGAGGTTTTGTATTCTTCTGGCGCACGAGTTGAAGAATTGGTAAACTTGAACTTAGAAGATATCGATTTTTTGGGTGGGATGGCTAAGCTCTTAAGAAAGGGTGGAAAAGAGAGAATGGTTCCAATAGGTTCATACGCCCTCCAGGCTTTAGAGAGATACATAGAAAGAAGGGATGAATTCGTTAAACGCGTAAAATCGAACGATGAATCAGCATGTGCCTTGTTTTTGAATAGATGGGGTAAGCGATTATCGAGTAGAGGAGTTAGGATGATAATGGATAGGTATATTAAGAGGCTTTCTTTCAAGAAGCATGTCTCTCCCCATACCTTACGTCATACATTTGCCACTCATCTTCTGGATAGAGGAGCCGATTTGCGATCAGTGCAGGAATTATTGGGGCATGTCAAATTATCAACTACCCAAATCTATACCCATGTTACTAAAGAAGGATTAAAGGAGGTTTATGATCGTACCCATCCAAGGGCATAAGGGTTGTTAGTAGACAGAAAGGAGGTATATATGTATTATGAGATAGATAGATATCTTCCAATAGAGGTGTCTACTACTCGCTGTCCACTGTCTACTACCTTTCATGGGACGACTATAGTGGCTGTGAGACATAATGGACGGGTGGCTATTGGTGGGGATGGACAGGTGAGTTTCGGCAATGTTGTAATGAAGCATCGGGCAAAAAAGATAAGAAGGATGTATAAAGATCAAGTCTTAGCTGGTTTTGCAGGAACTGTAGCAGACGCCTTCACCCTGTTTGAGAGGTTTGAAGGGAAGTTAGATGAATTTAAAGGCAACTTACCAAGGGCAGCAGTGGAATTGGCTAAAGAATGGAGAACAGATAAATTTTTGAGAAGACTGGAGGCGCTTTTGGCAGTGGTAGATAAGGACCATTCCCTCGTCATTTCAGGGCAAGGAGAGGTGATTGAACCTGATGATGGAGTTATTGGTATTGGGTCTGGTGGCTCTTTCGGTTTAGCGTCAGCAAGGGCATTAATCAGACATTCAAGATTGTCTGCTGCCCAAATTGTCAAGATAGCGTTAGAGATAGCCTCTGAGATCTGTGTCTTTACTAATAAGGAAATAACAGTAGAGGAACTTTAAACCGTTGTTTGTCTGTTATGGATTGAGACAGGAGGACTGATAATGTGGATGGTTTAACGCCTAAACAGATTGTAAAAGAACTGGATAAGTACATTATTTCGCAGGACGAGGCCAAAAGGTCAGTGGCTATTGCCTTGAGAAACAGGACCAGGAGGAAGGAATTGCCAGAAGAGTTAAGGGACGAGGTAGCTCCAAAGAATATAATTATGATTGGTCCAACAGGGGTAGGGAAGACGGAGATTGCTCGAAGATTAGCGCGTCTTGCTAACGCCCCTTTTTTGAAAGTAGAAGCTACAAAGTTTACTGAGGTTGGTTATGTGGGACGTGATGTAGAATCAATGATTAGGGATCTGACTAATATTGCGGTAGCTATGATCAAGCAAGAAGAGATTCAAAATGTAGAAGATAAGGCAAAGGAATTGGCTGAGGAACGTATTTTGGATATATTGTTGCCCGCTCCTCCGCAGAAAGATGTGGAGGATAAAGATCGGTTTATGGCAACCCGTGATAAATTGAGAAAAAGATTGCAAGAGGGAAGTCTTGAAGATCGATTAGTGGAAATTGAGGTGAAGGAGACCTTTGTTCCAATGATAGAGATATTTTCTACATCGGGAATAGAGGGAATGGATTTGGGGTTTTCTGATGTCTTTTCCAATCTCTTTCCACAAAAGAAAAGAAGAAGAAAGGTAAGGATAAGAGAGGCAAGAGGAATATTACAAAATGAAGAGGCTAACAAATTGATTGATATGGAGCAAGTGACAAGAAGGGCAATTAAAAAGGTAGAGGATTCAGGGATAATTTTTTTAGATGAGATAGATAAGATTTGTGGTGGTAATTCCAGCTCTTCGCCAGATGTATCGAGGGAGGGGGTACAAAGGGATATCCTTCCAATTGTTGAAGGTTCAACAGTTAATACAAAGTACGGACCAGTTAAAACAGATCATATCTTATTCATTGCCGCAGGAACCTTTCATTCAACTAAACCATCGGATTTGATTCCAGAGTTACAGGGAAGATTTCCAATTAGAGTTGAATTGACATCCTTAGGTGAAGAAGAGTTTAAGCGCATTTTAACTGAGCCTCGTAATGCCTTAATTAAACAGTATATAGCTCTTATGAAAACAGAGGATGTGGAGTTGAGGTTTGAAGAAGACGCAATTTCGGAAATTGCCTCCATTGCCTGCCAGGTAAATGAACAGACAGAGAATATTGGAGCAAGGAGATTGCACACAATCCTTGAGAAGGTATTAGAGGAGATTTCTTTTTCGGCACCCGAACTGAAAAATAAAAAAATAAATATTACGGCGGATTATGTCAAAGAAAGACTTTCAAGGATTACCAAAGATAAAGACTTAAGTAAATACATACTATAAATTCTATAAATTATAATTTAAGATTTAAATATAAAATGTCGATAAATATAATAAGATAAAGAACAGAAGGAGCTGATTTCTGATTTAATGGGAGGGGGAAGATGTTTAACCACACTCTTTGGGGAAAAACAATAAATATTTTAGAGAAAGGACTTGATGCTGCCACCCTACGTCATCAAGTAATAGCTGATAATATTTCGAATGTAAATACCCCTGGATTTAAAAGAAAGGGGGTCTTATTTGAGAAGGAATTAAAAGAGGCACTGACCAGGAGACATAGATTTCAAACCAAAACCACTCATCCAAAACATATAAAGTTTACAAGTAGAGACCCTCAAGATGTCTTTCCTAAAATATTCACTGAATCTCACACATTTTATAGAAATGATTTAGGTAATGTTGATATAGATATAGAGATGTCTAATTTGGCAAAGAACCAAATCATGTACAATGCCTTTGTAGAGAGGATTTCAGGTGGATTTAGACTCTTAAGGACTGTACTTAAGGGAGGAGGGATATAAATGGGATTATTTGATGCTATTGATACATCGAGTTCGGGTTTAACTGCTGAGCGCTTAAGGATGGATGTAATTGCCAATAATATTGCTAATGTCAACACAACTCGTACCCCTGAAGGTGGGCCATACCGAAGACAACAGGTAATCTTTGAGCCAAGAGAATCCCCAAGATTTAGCATTCCATTTGTAGGTAGAGATAGAAAACTCGAACCAGGGAAGGGAGTTAGGGTTGTGGCTATCCAGGAGGATGAGTCTCCACCTCGATTGGAATATAGGCCAGGTCATCCTGATGCGGATGAGAATGGGTATGTTAGATTGCCAAATGTAAATATTGTAGTAGAGATGACAGATATGATTACTGCCACTCGTGCATATGAGGCAAATGTTCAAGTAATAACTTCTGCCAAGGATATGATGATGAGGGCATTGAGAATTGGTCACTAGATTAGTTGTCAGTTGTTTAGATACCTATGGCTTGGAAAACCGATAACTAAATAACTAAGGGACGATGCAAGATGCAGGTTGATTTGAATTCATTGTTACCAAAGCCTATATCTTCTGAAGCTAAGCCGATAAAAAAAGAGAGATCAGACTCTAGCGCTTTAATTGGTACCTTTTCAGAGGTTTTAAAAGGTGCCTTGACAGATGTAAATGACTTAGCCAATGAGGCAGATCTACTTTCACAAAAATTGGTTACAGGAGAGATTGATAATATTCATGGGGTTATGATTGCTGTATCAAAGGCAGAAGTGGCATTAGATTTGACTAATCAGATTAGAAATCGAGTGATAAGGGCTTATGAAGAAATAATGCGTATGCGCTAAGGTTATTTGTCAGGTGTTAGTATCTAAATATCTAAAAACTAAAAAGGGGAGGGGAAATGCCGGAGTGGCTTTCACGGTTTGCTGAACAAATAAAAGGGGTTTGGGGTGGTCTAAATAGAGCTCAGAAGGCGATTTTAATAGGGGTTACAGGGTTTGTTTTTGTAGCCTTAACTGTCCTTATATTTTATGTTTCACGTCCAGAATGGGTTATTCTATATTCTAGATTAGATCCTGCTGAGGCAGGAAGGATAACTGCAAAATTAGCTGATTGGAAGCAACCTTATAAATTGGAAGAGACAACAATCCTTGTGCCAGTGAAAGATAAGGATAGGATTAGATTAAGACTTGCTGCTGAAGAATTGGCTCCTACAGGAGGTATTGTAACCTTTGATATCTTTGACAAGATAAAATTAACCACTACTGATTATGAAAGACGGGTTAACTTTTTAAGGGCCTTGCAGGGAGAGTTAACCCGGACAATTGAGTCAATTGAGCCTATAGAGAGTGCGAGGGTTATGATTGTTATGCCCGAGAAAAAACTCTATTTAGAGGAGGAAGAACCGGTTACTGCCTCTATTAAGCTTAAACTGAAACCTTATGCCCAGCTTACCTCAGGACAGGTCAAAGGGATTGTTAATCTGGCTGCTTCAGCGGTTGAAGGACTTACCCCTGAGAATGTAACTGTGGTAGATAATAAAGGAAATATCCTTTCTGATTTAATTAAACAGGAAGGTGAGATGACAACCTTGACTGCTAACCAGCTTGAATTACAGAAAGGAGAGGGAAAGGTATTAGAAAGAAAGATTCGTCATACATTAGGACAGGTACTTGGCCAAGATAAGGTGGAGGCAATTGTTAAATGTGAGATGGATTTTGATCGTGTGGAATCAAGGGCAGAGAGGTATTCAATGCCTGGATTTGAACAATTAAAGGTCTCCGAGGAGAAGGTCGATGAGCATTTTGAAGGCAAAGGGGCTACCCCTGGTGGTCCACCAGGTGTTGAGGCAAATATACCTGGGTATAAGGGAGTGGAAAAGGTAGGTCCAATGCAATATGATAAGAAGGAGGAAAGAATCAATTACCTTGCCGATAAAGAGGATATTGTAAGGATTCGTTCTCCTTATGTCTCAAGAATATCCGTAGCAGTATTCATTGATGGGAGTTATGAAAGGGATAAGGAAGGGAAATTGAAACTGGATGAGGAAGGAAAACCTATTTATATTCCAAGGACTAAAGAGGAGATGCAAACCTTTGAAGAGTTAGTCTGGGCTGCTATTGGGTCAGAAAAAGGGAAGACGTATAAAGATAGGGAGTATATTGTTAAGGTTAAGAATGTCCAATTTGACCGGACTGAAGAGTGGGCTCAAGAACTGGAGGAAAAAAGGATAGTTGCGCAAAGGCGAATATTAAGCTTAGCTATTATAGGGGCATTGGTCTTTTTAGTAGGTATTGTAGCTTTAGTTAGATGGCAAGCAAGGAAAAAAAGAGAGAGGCTTGAAGAGGAGGCAAGAAGGAGGGAATTAGAAAGAGAAGCAGCTCTACGTGCAGTAGAAGAGGAGGAATTGGTGAAGTTGCCACCAGAGGAAAGAGAAAGGATAGAATTGCAGCAAAGGACTGAGAGGATAGCTAAGGAGAAGCCAGAATTAGTAGCAGATTTAGTAAGAACCTGGATGGCAGAGGTACCAGAATAGGCTATCAGTTAACTAAAAAGGGGAGGTGATTATTATGGCGGCTGTTGGGGAGCTAACAGGGCCTCAAAAGGCAGCTATACTTTTGGTTTCATTGGGTGAGGATGCCTCAGCAGATGTTTTTAAACATCTGCGTGATGAAGAGATTGAACAGATAACCTTAGAGATTGCAAGATTGCCGAGGATTGACGCAGAGCAAAGACACCGTGTTATGGTTGAGTTTCATCAGATGATTCAAGCTCAGGAGTTTATTTCTCAAGGTGGAATTGAATATGCTCGGGAGGTGTTAGAGCGGTCTTTGGGTTCAAGTAAAGCAGCAGAGATAATTAATAGATTGATTTCTTCTTTACAAGTGAAGCCATTCGATTTTATAAGGAAGGCTGAACCGAGACAACTTTTGAACTTTATTCAGAATGAACATCCGCAGACCATTGCCTTAGTTTTGTCATATCTGCCTCCTGATAAGGCTTCAGAAGTTCTATCACAACTTCCTGCTGAACTTCAAACAGATGTTACTCAGCGTATTGCCTTTATGGATAGGACCTCTCCTGAGGTTTTGAAAGATGTGGAAAGGGTATTGGAGAAGAAGCTATCCTCTTTTATCTCAGAAGAATATACTGCTGTTGGTGGAATTCAAACTATAGTAGATATGTTGAATATGGCAGATAGAGGGACAGAGAAGACAATTTTAGAGAGTTTAGGGGAACAGAATCCAGAACTGGTAGAAGAGATAAAAAAGAGGATGTTTGTATTTGAAGATATTGTTTTGTTGGATGATAGATCTTGTCAAAAGGTTTTGAGAGAGGTGGAGATATCGGATTTGGCGCTTGCTTTAAAAGGAGTGGAGGAAAAGATAAAAGATAAGATATTTAATAATATGCCTAAACGTGCTGCAGCAATGCTTCGGGATGAATTGGAGTATTTAGGTCCGGTTAGGGCGCGCGATGTAGAAGAGGCTCAGCAAAAGATAGTAAATATTATAAGACAATTAGAAGATTCTGGAGATATTATTGTTTCTCGTGGCGGGAAAGGAGAGGCTATAATTGAATAAGATTTATAAATCTTCCTACCTTCCACCAGATGGTCCAAAAGTAATAATAGATCAAGAAGCGATTGCTTCAACTGGAGGTCATACTGTTTTAGAGACATTAGATAATCGAATAAGGCAGGCACAAAAAAGACTTCTTAAGCTTAATGCAGAGATTGAAAGAAAAAAAGAGGAGGCACAAACATTAAAAGAGACAATAGTTCAAGAGGCGAATAAAAAGGCAGAAAAAGTTTTAGAAGAGGCAAAATGGAAAGGAGAGAAGGAAATCGAGCGTATTAAAAGACAGGCAGAAGAGGAAGGTAGAAAGAAAGGAGAGGAAGAGGGTTTTAGACAAGGGAGGCAGACAGTACAGAAACTTTTAAATAAGCTTGAGGATATAATTACAGAGGCAAAGGTAAAAAGGAATGAGATTATTCGTTCTTCAGAGGCTGATATTATGTGTTTAGCGATTCTTATAGCAGAAAAGATTATTGGGTCTGAAATCTCAACAAATAGAGAGGTTGTTTTAAATAATGTAAAAAAGGCATTGAAAAAGATAACTGGAAAGGAAGAGATTGTAATTAGAGTGAATATAGATGATTTAGAATTGGTAAAAGGGCACAAGTCGGAGTTCTTAAATCAGGTTAGGACCTTACGAAAGATAGATTTTGAAGAGGATCCATCTATAGAACGAGGAGGATGTAGAATATTGACTGACTTTGGTTCAGTTGATGCGAGACTTTCCACTCAATTGGATGAAATAAGGAAGAGTTTACTCAATGTAGCTGAACAGGTCAAAATAGAACCAGAGATATAGATACGGAGACTGGTTAACATATACAAATGGAGAATAGAGATGGGGGTATATGTAGAGAGGTATAAAGAGGTGATAAATGGAGTGGACCCGATTAGATTATGCGGTCGAGTGACTAAAGTTATTGGATTAGTGATTGAAGCTGCGGGTCCTTCAGCTCGAATTGGAGAGATCTGTCTGATTAGACTACCAGATGGATCGGAGATACGGGCAGAGGTTGTGGGATTTAGAGAAAACCGTGTTTTGTTAATGCCTATTGGTGGGATGGAAGGTATTGGTCCAGGATGTGAGGTAATTGCTACTTCACGGCCTTTAACTATAAAAGTAGGAGAAGGGTTACGTGGAAGGATATTGGATGGGATTGGAAATCCTATAGATGGGAAAGGAGAGATTGAGGCAAGTACGGAGTATTCAATCATCAATTTTCCTCCAGATCCATTAACCCGTAAAAGGGTGACCGAGCCATTATCTGTAGGAATAAGGGCAATCGATTCTACCTTGACCTTTGGTAAAGGGCAAAGGATGGGAATATTTTCTGGGTCTGGGGTTGGTAAGTCAACACTAATGGGAATGATTGCAAGATATACCTCTGCCACGATTAATGTAATTGGACTAATCGGAGAAAGGGGAAGAGAAGTAAGGGAGTTTATTGAGAGGGATTTAGGAGAAGAAGGTTTGAAAAGGTCGGTTTTGGTAGTAGCTACAAATGATAAGCCCCCTCTAATTAGGTTAAGGGGTGCCTTTGTAACTATAACTATTGCTGAATATTTTAGGGATAAAGGGTATGATGTAATGTTAATGATGGATTCAATAACACGCTTTGCAAGGGCACAAAGAGAGGTAGGGTTAGCAATTGGAGAACCACCAGCACAACGTGGGTTCACTCCTTCGGTGTTTGAGCTTTTACCGAAATTGCTTGAAAGGTCTGGAAATTCCGATAAAGGCTCAATCACTGGTATCTATACGATCTTAGTGGATGCCGATGATATGAATGAGCCAATTGCGGATAATGTAAGGGCAATCTTAGATGGACACATTGTATTGTCTCGGAATTTGGCATCTCGGAATCATTATCCAGCTATTGATGTATTAGAGAGTGTATCTCGTTGTATGATCGATATTGTTTCTGAGCAACATGAAAAGTCCTCTCGGAGGTTAAGAGAGGTATTGGCAGTAATCCGCGATGCACAAGATCTAATTGATATTGGAGCTTATGTAAAGGGATCAAATCCTAAGATTGATTATGCTATTACCATGATTTCAAAGGTAAATGAGTTTTTACGTCAAGGGATTCAAGAGAGATGTGATTATGAATCCACTATAAGTAGATTGTTAGAGATGTTCCCAGAGCAGTAATATTATTACAATGGATTATATGGACTGCTGGGCGAAGCGAGGTTGATGTGCCAAGGTTTAGTTTTAAGTTACAAAGGGTATTGGATATAAAAGAGAGGAAAGAGGAGCAGTTAAAAGGAGAATTGGCAAACGTAAAGAGAGAGTACGAGGAAGAGGAAGAGATTTTACATTCGCTTGAAAGAAGTCATAGTATTTATTTAGATAGATTGAGAAGGCATCAATTAAATACAATCTCAATACAAGAAGTAAGGTGGTATCAAACCTATCTCTCGAAGTTGGTTAATGATATCTCTTCGCAATCACAAAAATTAGAGGATTTATTGAGGAGGATAGATGAATTGAAAGAGAAGTTAATTGAGGTGTCAAAAGAAAGGAGGGTTTTGGAAAAACTCAAGGAGAGAAAATGGGATGAATTCAAGCATGAGGTTGAGTATCTTGAACAAGAGACGTTGGATGAGATAGGTACCTCTCGGCATATTCGAGGAGAAGGTTCATTTCGTCTATAGAGGAAGAAAGGATGATTGAAGGTGTAGAGCGTGTACTATATAGGATTGAAGAAATAAAGAAAAGATTTGGGGATTACTTTCCTTACATTAACACAGAACATAAAACACAGAAGAAGGAATTTAAGGATGTATTGGAAGAGGTTGAGAATACCCAACACTCAACATCCAACACCCAGTACCCAAAACCCAGTATCCAAGACCAAGAGGGAGTCGATGCGCTAATTGATAAATATAGTGAGAAATATGGGGTGGATAGGGCATTGATTAATGCAGTGATTAAGGTGGAGTCAAATTTCAATCCTCGAGCTATTTCACCGAAGGGTGCTTGTGGGCTTATGCAACTTATGCCCAAAACTGCTAAACTTCTTGGAGTAGATGACCCATTTTCACCAGCTCAGAATATAGAGGGGGGAGTTAGGTATCTTCGGTCTTTATTAGATGAATTCGGTGGAGATATATCTTTGGCGCTTGCTGCATACAATGCAGGTCCGACCTTAGTTAAAAGGCTGGGTAGGATTCCAAAAATCTTTGAGACCGAGAACTATGTTCAAAGGGTAATGAGATATTATAAATCACAAGCTTCAAGGGGTTAGATTGAAGGTTACGTTAATTGTTATACTTCTTCTTTCGATAATCGGTGGTTTGTTAATAGGTGGAGCGTATCTTCTTGATTATCTTGGAATAATCAGTCTTACTGAGACACTTATTCCTCACTTAGTTAAGGTACCCTATCTTGGGCGATTTTTTATAGAAAAGGAGATTCCATTAGAGGTTTTAAAAGAAGAGGAATTACGGAAGCTTGAAATATCTCTGGAGGAGAAGGGTAAGGAGTTAGAGCTTAAAAAGGCAAGGCTTAAAAAGGTGGAGGAGGATTTAGTAAAAAAAAGGAAAGAACTTGCAGTCTTAGAAAAAGGTTTATATGAACAGATAAAGGGTTTAAAAAAGAAGGAGGAGGCGTATCAAGATAGAGAAAAGAATCTGCGAGACTTAGCCACCTATCTTCAAGGGATGCCACCGGTTGCCTCAGCAAAGATCTTGGAAGAGATGGATGATCTATTGGTAATTGATATATTGCGCAGGATGGAGGAAAGGAATGTTGCGGCTGTCATGATGAAAATGGATCCAAAAAAGGCAAGCGAAATATCACGTAAAATGAGTAGGTGAGGGATATGACTATTGATAAGTTAAATTCGAATAGTTTTGAAAGACATAACCCTTTGTTGAGGCATAATAAAGGGAATAAAGAAGCCTTCTCAGAGATATTAATTAGGGTATTTAAGGAGGGGAATAATTCGTTACCCCATATTACTTGGTTAGAAGAGAATGGAGAAGATCTTGATGTTAAAGATTTTGCTAGAATTTTTAGGTGGCTTAGGGAAAAAGAACAGGAGGTAAAAGATCCGCAATTCACGGTCTATAGCTCAGAACGTCCATCACCCCTCACCCATCACCCAATACCCAATATCCAATGCGAAACATCCATCATCCAGCATCCAGTTTACCAACTTATAGAGAAGATTAGGATCCATTTATTGAAAAAGAGAAAGGAGGTAATAATTCATATAGAAGACAAGTCCCTCGGGAGACTTCTTGTGCGTGTTAAGGTTTGTTCGGGAAAGGTAAGTCTTAGGTTTGTGGTTGCAAATCCGTATACCAAAAAACTGATTGAGGGAAATATAGACATGCTGAACCAATCCTTTATAGGTTTGGGTATGGAATTACGTGAATTTGAGGTTTTGGTTGGCAGGGATGAGAGAGATCTTACGACAGAATGCAGGACTGGCAAATTACCCGGAGAAGATGAAGAGAGCGAAGAGATTGGTGTTGTTTGGACAAATAATATTATCGATTACGTAGCCTAACAAATTTAGTTAAAAAGTGCTTAAGATTTAAGGGATTTATGCCGATAATAATATAAAATGTTGTAAAGGAGGAGGATATGCCTGTTGAACGAATAAGGGCCGGGGATTTTAATCTGCTTGAGGATGTAACAGGTAAAAAGAGAAGGTTAGACGAGACCATCTTAGGTAAAGATGACTTTTTGAAATTATTGATTACCCAGTTGAAAACCCAAAACCCATTGGAACCAACGGGTAATATAGAATTCATTGCCCAACTTGCAGAGTTTTCAGCATTAGAGCAGATGCAGAACTTGAATGATAAATTTGATAAATTTTTTGGAAGACCACCCGATTTGATGACAATGGCTTTACCTATTTTAGGGAAGAAGGTAGTAACTGCTACCCTCGGTGGAAATAATGAGCCGATTTCTGGCATAGCATCAAGGATTAGATTTAAAGATGGTGGGGTACGGATAACCGTTGGGGATATAGAGGTTGGGTTAGAAGATATTAAAGAGGTATCTATTTAAAGTAATATCAAAAAAGGAGGTGAGGGGGTTCGCTAAATAGATATAATACCTCTTTTATTCAATAATTGATTCTATTATATATCTTTAGTCTATAATAAATCTATTTTAATGCTAAGCTTTAAGTATTAGAGAAGGTTAATTAATGGATTAATCTTATAAGACAAAAAGGGTTAGTTAAGTGTATACTTTTCGGCACTGACTAAAAATCGGCGCAAAAGGAGATTTTAGTTACCCTATTTTTGTGTTCTTTTAAAGATATGACCTCCATGGATGGAATGTGGTGAATAATCTCTAATACCTTTATAGCTTCAGCTTGCAGAGGGAGGTCATTATGTTACAGTCAATGTATAGCGGTATTACAGGGATTAAGACCACTCAGGGGTGGATGGATGTTATTGGTAATAATGTTGCTAATGTTCAATCGATTGGATTTAAGAAGGATAGGGTTACCTTTGAGGATCTGCTGTACCTGAAGATGAAAAATGCCTATGGACCAAGAGGAGGTCGGGGAGGTGAAAATCCAAAACAGGTTGGTACAGGTGTATCAAATGCAACCATTCAACATATCCATACATTTGGAGCAAAAGAGGAAACTGGTAAACCTACAGATATGTATATAAATGGAGAAGGTTATTTCATCCTAAAGGAGGTAGAATGCCACTTAAAGCACTATACAAGGGCAGGTGCCTTTGATTTTGATGGTGAGGGAAACCTGGTTAACCCATCAAACGGATTCTTTGTTCAAGGTTGGATGGCAGAGTTAAAAGAGAATGGGCAGCTTTGTATTGATCCAAAGACCAGGGAGTCGATAATCGATATTGGGAAGCCTTTACAAAATGTAAGACTTCCTAATAAGTTGTTACAACCTATGGCAACAAAAGGGATTGAGTTTTTGGACATATTGAATAAGGACCAAGAACTTCCAATAGACCCAATAAGGGTTAGGTTTACCTCTCCTGTTAAGTCAACCGAAGAGGTTGTAAAAAGAAACTATGGATTTGATAAAGAGGGTCGTCTTGTTTATGAGGATGAAGATGGGTTTTGGTGGTATCGAGATGGGGAGATTGCCACAAAGCCAGATGTTATAAGGAATGAATTGGATACAGCTAAACCTTGGGAAGAAGCAGGATTTGAGCGTGTTCCAACAGGGGAGGTAACGATAAATGGCGCGACCTTCCGTCTTTCAGATTATAGATTGGTGAATGATTTCATCGAGGCTGTAAATCAGTCAAGTAAGGCAAATGTAACACTATTCTATGATCAGATGTTGGATAAATGGATATTGAAGAATGATATCCTCGGTAGGGAATTACAGATAGAGGAGAATGTTCCTGAGGAAAGTGGAGTTGGATTTTTTACAGAGTGTAATATCCCCATAGGGACAATAAAGCCACAGGATATCTTGATTCAATTCAAGCATCTATTCGAGCCACAGAATCCAGATAATCTATACTTTAGATTCACCCCTGTCAATCCAGATACCTATGATGAGATAACAACTGAGATTCAATCAACAGGAGAGGTGCAGTACGGTCATGAAATCTTGGATACAAGTAAAAGGATAGGGGATGCCTTTCTTGAGCACGTACCTGATGGGACGATTACCATAAATGATTATACATCCCGTCCCCTTTCAGAATATGCATCCTTGGATGCATTGATGACAGAGATCAACAATTCCCCGGATGCTCGGGCAATACTCTCCTATGATCCGGTGAATGATAGATTTACTCTCCGTAATAAGATTTCAGGAGAGGATTTGAGGATTGCTGAGAAAACGGTCCCACCCCAAATTGGCGCAAGGGTTGAAGGTAGATTCATTGATGAAGTAAATGGAGAAGGAAAGGTTGATGGGAAGATTAGAGGACATGTTGATGGGAAGATCCAATATGGTTCAGTGATTGGAACAGTGAGGGGCAGGGTGATTGGGATTTCGGAAGGAGAGATAGAGGGACATGAAGTAGGGAGGGTAGATGGAGAGATTGAAGGTAAAGGTATGTTTTCTGGCTCAACCGTTGTATTCAATGGATTTGTTAAAGGGGATGTAACTTCTATAAATCTTGGTACACCCGAGGAGCAGGTTGCATATATCGATGGAAAGATCTCTGGTTCTTCGATTGGAATAATGAAAGGAGATTTTGGAATAATCCCAGAAGACACTGGAAGGGTTTCCCCTCTATATGCCTATACAAATGTATCCTCCTATGATTTTAAGTTGGATGGAGATATAAAAGGTTATTTGGTTGCTGATGGAGAGGTTGAGGGATTAGTGCTTGGGAGTTCAGTTGGAGTAGTGGAAGGTCATGTTCAGGGAATGGCTGGTTCTGCAACTGTTGTTGCTTCGGATTTAGATGGAGATGGAGTCTTTGATGACCTTACCTGGAGGGTTGATAATGAGGCGACCATAACTGGGGATATAGTAGGGACTGCAGTTGGTACAATCAATGGGATAATAACCGGAAAGATATGGGATGTAAATGGAAACTATGTTGGTCAGGTTTATGACCAGCGTGTTGATATGTCAGGAGTGGTATCTGGAAAGATAAGGAATGCCATAGTTATTGGATGTGCAGTTGGGAATATAGAAGGGAAGATCGTTGGAGAGGTTGGTTCAGCGATTACGCATGGTGGGACCTATGCATTGATAGAGGGGAAGATCGTTGGAGAGATTGGAGGGATAAAATATGTTGATGTTACAGGTCATGTCTATGATGATGAGATAAATGACCATATATCAGCCATAGTCTCTGCAACAGGAGGACTTGTTGGGACAGCAGTTGGATATGTTGTAGGGACAGTTGAGGGAGAAGCCCATGGGAAGATAGAGGGTCTTATAAAACATGGATATATATGTGCACAAGATATCGATGGGGCTGGGCAGGTTACAGGAAATATCCTATTTGACGGAAAGATAATAGGTTCTATTTCATCTGCCCTTGATACCTCAGATGATAAGGTATCAAATACGATTGAGTCGATTGCAGGTGGGGGGGCGCAAATAACGGGTACAATAAAGGGTAATGTCCGAGTTATTGACTCAAGCCATTCCATAACAGGTGTTGCGAAGGGAGAGATAGAGGCGGTTGAAGATGTTCCAACAGACTTAGGAGATCCATACAAAGATGCAGGGTATGCAATTGAGGGTAGGATTGTTGGAGAGATCGATGGTTATGGAAGCATAAGGGGAGATTACAAGGGATATGCCACATGTATTGGGAGGGTTGATGGAAAGATAGATGGGGTGATATCGGCTCCATCCGTGGCTGGTATGGCACCTCCACAAGGTGTTGCCAAGTTTGAAGGTGTAGTAGAGGGGACCATTTCTGGTCATATCGTAGGTTTTGTTGATGCGTATGTTGTTGGGGTTGGAGATGTAAAGGGAGATATGGACATTACTGGTACGTGTATCGGAACAGTCAAAGGGATGGTTGAGAATTTAGAAGGGCAGATTAGTCCTATAGTCATAGGAAAGGCTGAAGGTATAGCTGAAGGGGCAATAAAAGGGGTGATTGATGCAGAGGAGATGGAAAAACCTGGCTTTTTCACTCGGATACATATGCCGCTTGGAGAAAAGAGTGCAACCTCTGGCATATTACAATTGGATTCGGATCCAGAATCGCCTACCTATGGGAAGGTTATAAACTGCTTCCGTGATCCAGATGCAAATTCTCGTAATCCAGCCCATAGGTTGAATGATGTATTAGACCTTACATCTGAAATCCCGAATGAGGAGCGCTTTGATTGGATAAATGAGACGGTTGATGGAAAGAATTTCTTCACAGTGAACATGAATGGCAATGATGTTGCGATATTAATCCCAAATGGTGTATTTGGCCCAGAGCTTATAAGATTTTCTCCTCTTGAGGAAGAATCTGAAGAGGCAGCATCTTTTTCCATAGTTCAAGAGGTTGAGGAGTTTCCTTATCCAATAATAGAGAGTGATTGGGCTGAAGGTGGTGAGGCTCGCTTAAAGAAGACAGATGAATATATATATTATACATCCAATAATGTCTATGATTCATTAGGGAATGCATTCAATCTAACCTTTAATTTTGAGCGAATGGGAACAAACACATGGCTTTGGTATGCCAGGAATCCAGTTGAGAAGGAGCTTGTTTCTGGATATGGTATAGCAAGATTTAATTGGGATGGTACATATAATAAGGAGATATCCAATGTATTTCAATCCCCTTCTGATCCGAGAACCTTTGATGGGGATGATGGGGCAATAACAGGAGAGACTCAGGGAGAGAAAAGGACAATAGGTTACCAAGGTGTGTATATCGATCCACCAGATACCCCTTATCCAAAGGACCAGGCTGGATCGCCACCAGCAGAATATGGTGCAGAGGCGATGAGGATGGATCTTGATTTCTCGAAGCTTCTTCAATATGAAGAGCATGAATCTTCGGCCAAGATAGAGCAAGATGGATGGGGGAAGGGGGTTTTGCAGAACATAAAATTTAATAGGCTCGGAGTTATGATAGGGGAATATTCAAATGACAAGAACATCCCTTTGGCTCGATTAGCCTTGGCTACATTCATTAATCCGAGTGGATTGATGAAAGAGGATGGTACTATGTTCTTGGCTTCACCAAATTCAGGAGAGCCAAGTATTGGAACCCCTGGAACTGAAAGGAGAGGAACTTTAGCCCCTGGGGCATTAGAGAAATCAAATGTTGATATTACAGAAGAGTTTATAAATATGTTGTTGGCTGAACGGGCCTTTCAGGTTTCATCTCGGACAATAATGACAGGAGACCGAATATTAATGGAATTGTTGAGATTAAGACCATAATCTAATAATAGGATATAATAGGATGATTAAGGTTACAAGGCTAAATGGATCAGAATATGTTATCAATGCACATCAGATTGAATCTATTGAGGCTACTCCTGATACAGTAATTACCTTAATCTCTGGAAGGAAATTGGTTGTTCAGGAGTCGGTTGACAAGATAATTCAGGATGTGATAGAATATAGAAGGAAGCTTGGGACATTTTCCCAAGAGGAATAAAGGGGGCTCTAAATGGAACTCGGAACCTTAGTGGGATTAATCTTAGGACCAACACTCTTACTTATTGGGATTTTGCTGATAGCAAATTTAGGCTTGTATATCGATCCTGCATCAGCAATGATTGTCGTAGGATGTACATTTGCCACCTTTCTAATCTCAAATCCATTGGCTCGGTCTTTAAAGATAATTCAGATAGTTATGAATACATTGAAACCCTATCTTGTGAAACCACAGGAGATTATCTCTACATTTGTCTCATTTGCAGAAAAGGCTCGGCGTGATGGATTACTTGCCTTAGAGGGAGATATAGAGGAATTAAAGGATGATTTCTTAAAGAAGGGGTTGCAATTGGTAGTTGATGGGACAGATCCAGCCTTGATAAAATCGATTATGGAGGCAGATCTAATGGGGATGGAAGGTCGTCATGCCATTGGTGCTGATATGCTTAAAAATATGGCTACCTTAGCACCAGCCTTTGGAATGATTGGGACATTGATTGGATTGATTTGCATGTTGGCCCATATGGATAACCCAGAGATGATTGGTCCTTCTATGGCTACGGCATTGATTACTACTATGTATGGTTCTATCCTTGCTAATCTATTTCTATTACCCCTTGCCTTTAAATTGATGAGTCGCAGCCAAGAAGAGGTAGCTGCAAAGGAGATTATGATTGAGGGGATGCTTGCTATTCAATCAGGAGATAACCCGCGTATTGTAGAGGAAAGGTTAAAGGCATTCTTGCCACCGACCATTAGAAAAGAGATAGGAAGAGAGGAATAGGAATGCCAAGGGATAAGAAGAAAAGGGAGGAGTGTAGAGGAGCTCCTGAATATATGCTGACCTATGGGGACATGGTGACCTTATTGTTATGTTTCTTTGTTCTTCTCCTTACTATGTCTACCATCCATGCAGAGAAGGTGAGAATGACCCTCTCTGCATTTCGTGGAGCTATTGGGGTAATGGAAAAGGGACCATCGGTTACTAAAGAAGATCTTATGACTATGGGGATGGATGTTGGCGGAATGATAAAAGGGATACCTACAATTATGACTGGGAAAGAGCATGAATTGGGAAGAAGAGAAAGGGAAGATATTTCGGATAAGATTCAAGCTGTTTTAAAGGAGGATGTGCGAAAAGGGGCGATTAAGATTCGGCATGAAGAAAGAGGTATAGTTATTCAGCTGACAGACAAGGTATTGTTTGATGAAGGTAGTGCAGAGATTCGAGAGGAGGCAAAGCCAGTATTGGATAAGGTAATCGAGTTACTTGAGCGTAGAACTAACAGAATCCAAATTGAAGGGCATACGGATTCGACACCAATCAAAACCAATCGATTTCTATCAAATTGGGAATTGTCTACTGCCAGAGCAACCCAGGTTTTACGGTATTTTGAGGATTCGCACCGTATTAAATCCCAGAGGTTAAGTGCCTCGGGATATGGGGAATATAGACCTCTATTACCAAATACTACAGCCAAAAATAGGGCCCTAAATAGAAGGGTAGACATTGTGATATTGAGAGAAGAGATAAAATAAGATATCCTATATTATACCAGGGGCTAGGAAATGCCAAATGGGGAAGAGAAGGAGGAAAAGGAAAAGAAGCCACTTTTAAGATTACCTATAATAAGGATCTTACTCGGGGTTATTGGCCTAATTATATTAGTATTTATTATGATTTTTATAGCAAGAATGGTTGGAAAAGCTGGACCTAAACCAATAGAAGTAGGGCGACCATGGGAAGAATTAGAAGAAAAGAAGGTACCTCCTCCGAAGGCTCTGAAGATTTGGGCATTAACTTCTGGAGAGGAGGCAATTATAGCAAACTTAGGAGGGGATGTGGTTGAGACCCATTTAGTAAGGGTCACTCAAATAAATCTTGCTTACGAAGAAAAATATAAGGCTTTGGCTACAGAACTTGCTACACCAGGAAGGACTGCTCAAATAAAGGATCTCTTTAATACAGTCCTAAGTACCAAAGCATCTGAGGATTTTATTACAGAAGAGGGGAATCGAGCAGTTAAGGATGAATTGATAGAAAGGATAAATGCAATATTGTGTGAAGGACAGATTAAAGATATCTATTGGCAACTGGTTGTCCAATAAACCTTTTCTTTTTTGAAGGAAAAAGGACAGAGGGTAAAAAATGGGAGGGAGTAATATAAAAGAGTATGATTTTACCCGTCCTGATAAACTCTCCAAAGAGCAGATAAGATCCCTTCAATTGATTTATGAGGGTTTTTCAAGATCCGTTTCAGCCTTTCTTTCCACTCAACTTCGAGGTATAGTGGAAGTCCATGTGATTTCTATTTCTCAATCTACTTACGAAGAGTTTACTAATTCGTGCGCCAATCCTACTACCTTAGTGTTGATTGATATGACTCCCCTAAAAGGGGAGGCAGCAATGGAAATCCAACCATCCATTGTTTTCACAATCGTTGATAGGTTACTTGGTGGAAAAGGGGAGGCAACCGATTTAAATAGGGAGTTAACTGATATAGAATTGAGTATGATAAAATGGGTGGTGAATCATATCCTGGATTCACTAAAGGTGTCCTGGGAAGGGACAGTAGAATTAAAACCACGCTTGATAAGTATTGAATCTAATCCTCAGTTTACTCAACTTGTTCCTTTAAACGATATCGTGATATTGATTATATTAGAGATCAAGATTGGAGAGATAGAAGGGAAATTGAGTTTTTGCTTACCATTTGTAATTATAGAACCGCTCTCTTTGAAGTTATCTGGAGAAAAACGAGCAAGGAGTGAAAAAGAGGTTTTAGATGGCCCTTCTTCTTTAAAGATTAAACAAAGTTTGAATACTGTAAAGGTACCTATCATTGCAGAACTTGGTAGAGCAGATGTGGTTTTTTCTGATCTTCTTAATATGCAGGTAGGAGATGTAATAAAGCTTAAAAGAAAGGTCTCAGATGATTTAATATTAAAAGTAGGGAGAATACCAAAATTCAAATGTCGACCAGGGATTATGGGAACAAATATTGCTGTTCAAATTAATAAAGTAATAGAAGAGGAAGGAGGTGAGGTTTAGATGGAAGAGGATACCACCCTTTCTCAAGAAGAGATTGATGCATTATTAGTAGAAGGAGGAGAGGTTGAAAAGGGAGAGCTTCCGATGACAGATATGGAAATTCAATCCCTAACTTCTTTCCTTTCAAAAGTCAGATCTAAGATAGCTTCGTCCATCACTTCTCTTTTAAAGAGGAGATTTGATATATCCAATCTTACAATCTCCTGCATCTCAACCGGAGAGTTGAAAGAGAGATTAGAGGGTGAATTTGTAGTTGCCAAAATCGAGTATACTAAAGGTTTAATCGGAGAGGGTATACTAATCATTTCTAAGGATAATGGGGCTATTATATCTGATATAGTAATGGGTGATGATGGGACTTCTCCTCCTGAGGAGTTAGATGACTTATACCTTAATGCCTTAGGAGAGGTGATTACTCAAATGGTAAATCAAATGAACATGGCCCTTGACAAAAAGATAGAAGCCCTTTCACCAGAAGTAAGTATAATAGATTTTACCTCTCCGGATATTGACCTATCTATTTTAAAAGAACCAAATATCTTGTTTTGTACTTATGATCTATCGGTAGAAGGTTTGATTGAAGATAAACTGTTTCAGTTGTTTCCAGTAGACCTTGCCAAACAGGTATTAGTCTTGCGAAAGGATAAGGCCGCAGCACCACCACATGCCAAAAGGGTACCAATGCAGGAGGCAGTTTCTGTTCACCCTGTTCAATTCGGTACCTTAAAACCCAGTGAAAAGACTTCACCACCTTCAAATATCGACTTACTTATGGATGTACCTATGCAGGTTACAATAGAACTTGGTAGGACTGAGATGTTGATAAAAGATATACTGAAACTTGGAGAAGGTTCAGTTGTTAAACTGGATAAGGCAGCAGGTGAGCCAGTTGATTTGTTGGTTAATGGTAAATTGGTGGCTAAAGGTGGAGTGGTAGTAGTTGATGAGAACTTTGGAGTTAGAATTACAGATATAATCTCTCCAGTTGAGAGACTTGGTTGTGTTAAAAGTAACGAGTAGATTGGTTGTCAGTTTTTAGTTTCTTATCTAATAACTGATAACTAAGAGGGGGTAATTAATGAAGATTTTAGCTTCTATTGTTCTTATTTTCATAGGTAGTTTCGCATTATTGACCTTTTCTGTGTATGGAGAAGAGGTTTTGGTCCAAGAAGCAGACAGCGCGGATCGAGCACTAAATAACGATCTGATATCAATTGATAATAAGACACCCACCCTTCGTACTAATTATGAGTTTAATTCCATTTCCCTTATATTCAAAACCATATTTGCTTTAGGGTTAATCACTTCGGTAATCTACCTTATTTTTCGTTTCTTTATGAAAGGACGGGCTTTTTTCCCTTTTACTTCATCTTCCTTTATTCAGGTTATGGGTGTAGCTCCATTAGCTCCTAATAAATATATTCAGTTAGTGGAGGTAGCTAATAAGATTTTGATTTTAGGAATAAGCGGAGAAAATATTAATCTGTTATCCGAGATCAAGGAGAAGGAAGTGATAGATTTGATTAAAACTCATGGATCACGTGAATTAGGGAAAGAAAAGACCTCCTTTACGCACCATTTGAAGACCTTTTTTAAAGGATTTTCTGGTACAGAAGATTATAATAAAAAGATAGATTTTCTAAAAAAACAGCAGCAGAGATTGAAGGATTTAGAATAGAAATAATCTTTTGGGATCTTTTCTTGGGAAGTGATTAGTGGACTTATATAATTCCAATTTGGCCTTATTAAGAAAGGTAGAACCAGGTTTGTTCTATCGCCTACTTCGGGTTTCGAGGAATACCAGCTCGCATTTAAAACAAAAATTATCTCTTCCTCTACTCCTTAATTTTGATTTGCGGAATGCAGATGTGGTTGTAGTATTAGGATTTGGAATGGGAAGGCATATCCCTCAGATTGTAGAAAGGATTTCCAGGAGTTGTTTTCTTTTGATAATTGAGAGCGATTTAGGGATTTTTAAAGAGGCTTTACACCACATAAATCTCATTCCTTTATTTTCAAATTGCCGTGTTTCTCTATCCGTTGGAGAAGATCCCTTCAATGCCACCCGGGTTAGATTGGATAATTATTATGGAGTGCTGACTATAGCTAAAATAAAGGTTATTGAGTATTCGCCATCTATAGAGGTTTCACCTACCTATTATCAAAAGGTAAGGGATAATCTAAAGGATGCAGCAGAGATGGCAGTTAGAAATATCGCCACTATGAGTAAATTTTCATCCATTTGGAGAGGGCATGTTTTAAAGAATATTACAGCCATTATCAAAAATCCAGGAGCGAATACATTGTGGGGTAAGTTTAAAGATATACCTTCGATTATTGTAGCAGCGGGTCCCTCCTTGGACAAAAATGTGCTTGAGTTAAAAAAGGCAAAAAACCGTGCCTTGATAGTTTGCGTGGATACAGCCTTACGTACCCTTTATAATAATGGAATCCGACCAGATTTAGTGGTGTCCATTGATGCCCAAGATTTTAATCTAAAGGATTTTGAAGGGGTAGAGTTAACCGAGGAGGTGCTTTTGGCGGTTCCAGTGGTTTATCCGCCAATTATTGAACGCTTTAATAATAGAGTATTTATAACCAGTTATGGACATCCATTAGTGGATTGGTTAGAGAGATCTATTGGAAAGAAGGGATATACAAAGGTTGGTGGTAGTGTAGCTACAACCTGTTTTGATTTCTTAATAAGGGCAGGTGCTAACCCCATTATTTTTGTGGGACAAGATTTGGCTTTCACTGAAGGGAAGACCCATACTGGGTGCTCATTTGAGGTAGAAGATATCTTCTTAAATTCAATCGATAAATTCTGCACCTTAGAGATGATGTATAGAGAAATGATAAAGGAGAGACAAGACCTAATCGAAGTTGAGGATATCTATGGTGGAAAGGTAGAGACCTCAAAGCAAATGCTTGGTTGGTTAAAATGGTTGGAATCTCAAGTAAAAGAATCAGGAAGAGTTTGTATTGATGCTACTGAAGGAGGAGCAAGAATAAAAGGGACCCGCGTCATGAGATTGAAGGATGCTATTAAATACTACTGCAAAAAAGAGGTTAACATAAAGGGGATTTTATATAATGCCATAGATCTTTATCGGCAACCCAGAACAGAGGCATTAGTGGAGGAAATGAAAAGGTTAATTCAGGAATGTTACTCTTTAGAAGAGATTGGGAAGAAAGGCAAAGAGACAGCAAGTAAGTTGATAGATATCCTATTTAGTGAAAAAAGGACAACGGATGTAACCAGTCAGTTATTCTCTCAAATGGGTTCTTTTTATCAACAGATTTTTGGAAACCACTATCTTATGGAACTTTTTAGATGGTCGATTGAACCTTTAATTGCTGAGGTAGATAGGTTAAAGCAGGGTAAATCTCCTATGGTAGTGGCTAAGAGATGTGAGCACTTTTTCCAGGAGATTATGAAAATTATCCGAGAGATAATTTTACAGTTAGAAGAGGCAAAGGTTCAATTGGAAGATTTGGAATTACAAAAAGGCATGAGAAAACTTCATACATTTTGGCTGGAAGCCTGATTATAGTTACAACAACTAATAGAGACTGGGAGAGGAGATTGAAGAGATATATTATTATATTTGTACTTATAGCCTCTTTTCTTGTTTTTTCCTTTAAACCCGCCTTTTCACAACACATACCTATTCCCAAAATAGATATTGGAATTACAGAAGCAAAGGGTCCACGAGAGGTTACCTTAGCATTACAGATCTTATTCTTACTTACCATCTTGACATTAGCCCCCTCGATTGTTATTATGCTTACATCCTTTATAAGGATTATGGTAGTACTTTCCTTTGTCAGACGTGCCTTAGCTACTCAAGAGATGCCACCTCAGCAGGTTATAGTGGCCTTGGCCTTATTTCTCACCTTCTTTATTATGGCTCCAACAATCAGCAAAATAAATAAGGAGGCTGTACAGCCTTATTTGCAAGGGAAGTTTACTCTTGAACAGGCTCTTTCCAAAGCCATTGAACCCATTCGAGAATTTATGTTTCGCTATACAAGGGAGAAGGATATTGCATTATTTATGAAAATGGGTGATTTGGGAAGACCTGCAAATAGAGAAGATGTCCCTACTTATACCTTGATTCCTGCCTTTATGATCTCTGAACTATCTACTGGATTTCGTATGGGGATTTTATTGTTTATTCCATTTCTGGTTTTAGATATGGTGGTAGCATCAACCTTAATGTCTATGGGAATGATAATGCTTCCACCAGTTATGGTTTCTTTGCCCTTCAAGATATTATTATTTGTTTTAGTAGATGGCTGGCATTTAATTACACGTTCATTGGTCTTATCTTATCATTGATGATGCAGAATGCGAAAATAAGAGGGGTGAAATAAAGGAAGGGATGATTACCCAAGGATTTATAATTGCTTTAGCCAGAGAAACCTTGTTAACTGTAATTATGGTATCTGCTCCAATGCTTGGTTTTGGATTAGTGGTTGGTTTGGCTGTATCGATTTTTCAAACTGTCACCTCTATCCAGGACCAAACCTTAAGCTTTGTACCAAAAATCTTAGCTGTTCTTCTGTCTATGATTCTTTTTGGCGGATGGATGATTAGAACGCTTATGGATTTTTTTATCAGGCTGTCTAATCTCCTACCCACAATATAATTATAAGCTATAAGCTGTAAGGATTAAGCAGTAAGCTTTTCCTTATTTTAGTCCTAATCCTTTTTTGATTCAGTTATGGATTATGAGTTATTGATCAATCAATTTCAGTTGTTTTTTCTTATATTTTCGCGCATTGCAGGGATGTTTGCTTTTGCACCATTTTTTGAAAGTCCCACAATTCCAATGATGGCTAAGGCAGGGTTATCTCTTTTTGTAACTGTAGTGTTATTTCCTATGGCAAGTAGCCATTTTGAGATTAGCATACCTCATCAATTTTTCCCATACAGCTTGTTAGTTATCCAGGAAGTAATTATTGGTCTTATTATCGGGGTTTTATGCACCATTATGTTAACTGCATTTTCATTATCAGGGGAGCTTTACTCATTTCAAATGGGATTGGGAATCATAAATGTGTTTGATCCATTGTCCGAAAGAGAGGTGCCAATAATTGGTCAATTTGTGGGTCTCATAGCCCTTCTAATATTCATAACCTGGGGTGGACATCATATGTTATTAGAGGCAATCTACAAAAGTTTTAAGGTCCTACCCATTCTTCCATTAAAGGCTGTAAATTCCTTAGCCTCTTCAGTTGTAGATATATTTTCCAAGATGTTTCTTGTTGCCTTTATGATTGGCTCACCTATTATTGGGGTTCTATTTATAATTACTATGGTTATGGGTATATTAGCAAAAGCAACACCACAGATGAATGTGATGATGGTCGGTTGGCCAATACAGATAGTAGTGGGGATAATTACCTTGATTCTCCTTTTACCTTTATTATACGATGCTACGATTTCGATCTTTAACTCCCTTTTTAACAATATAGACACAATCATACGGAATATAGGAGGCATTAAATAAACGTCTACATCCTGGAAATTCTACAACTTATATAATGGATAGAACGCTAGCAGAAACCTAAAATATTCCAGGATTCCACCATTCCAATTGTTGGTGGAGCGAACTAGGTTCGATAGGTGTAAGAATGGAGGAGGTTTTTAACTCTCAACTGTCAACTGTGGACTGTGAATTAAAGATAGACCTACAGCTTTTTGCTGCTGAGGATGAGGGTAGAACAGAGGATCCGACTAGTAGAAAGATTTCGAAGGCAAGGCAAAAGGGTCAGGTAGCAAAATCAGCTGAAATTTCACAAATCTCAACGACCCTTGTCTGCCTTTTCCTTCTTTCCTTACTTGGCTCTTATTATCTCACTGAATTATATAGATTTATTTATACTACCATATCAAATATCCATGCCATAGATTTCACACCTGGGAATATCTCGATGATTATGGTAAATACAATCCTACTTTTTCTGAAGATAACCTTGCCAATAATGGTGACTGCGGTGGTTGTAGCTATAGTCACCAATATGATTCAGGTAGGGTTTATGTTTACCATGGAGCCACTAAAACCTGATCTTTCAAAGCTTAAGCCAAGTATGTCAAAGATTTTCAATAGATTATTGATATCCAAAAAGACCCTATTTGAGTTTGCCAAATCTATTGCCAAACTTGCAATTATTGTCTATATTGCCTACAGATTTATTAAGGCAAGATACTTGGATCTACTTTTATTGATAGAGATGCATCCGTTATCTTCTTTCTTCCTTGTAGCAAAGATTGCCTATCAATTAGCTATGGTCATCCTTCTTCTTTTAATCATTATAGCAATTTGTGATTATTTTTATCAAAAACGTGAATGGAAAGAAAGTTTAAAGATGACCAAACAAGAGGTAAAAGACGAATATAAGATGTTGGAAGGGGATCCATTGATTAAGAGTAGGATAAGAGAAAGACAAAGGGAGGCAGCAAGGCGTCGGATGATGCAGGAGATTCCAAAGGCAGATGTAGTGATTACCAATCCTACTCATATTGCTGTAGCCATTAGATACGTAGCTGAATATATGGCTGCACCAGTTGTAGTAGCAAAAGGAGAGGGTTTTGTAGCTCGGAGGATTGTGGAGATTGCAGAAAAGGCAGGTATACCAGTTGTGGAAAATAAACCTTTGGCTGAGGCACTCTATCGCTCTACAGAGGTGGGAGAAGAGATTCCTGAAGAGCTTTATCGGGCTGTGGCTGAGGTACTATCGTATGTTTACAGAATGAGAGAAAGAGCCGTGTAAAAGATGTTCAAGGAACAAGGATCGAGGTTTTTTGCCTTGCTCCTTTAGTTTAAGGTGGATATGGCTGTTGGGGCAGATGTATTAGGTAGACCGCATTGGATGCAGAAGACTGATGTTTTGGTATCAATTGGTGTATTGTGTATAGTGATAATGATGGTCATACCCCTTCCTCCGTTTATTCTTGATCTTTTTATTGCTGCAAATTTGACTATAGGTATTGCTGTCATTTTGACCACTATGTATATACTGAAGGCAGTTGAGTTTACTGTTTATCCAAGCCTTTTGTTAATAGTTACAGTGTATAGATTGGCCTTAAATGTCTCTTCAACCAGGATGATATTGCTCGGTAGGGGGGAGGAGATTGGTATAATTAAGGCATTTGGTACATTTGTTATTGGAGGAAATTATGTAGTAGGGATTATCATATTTTTGATCCTTGTGATGATACAATTTATGGTAGTTGTAAGGGGAACAACCCGTGTTTCTGAAGTGGCTGCAAGATTCACTTTGGATGCCATGCCTGGGAAACAGATGGCGATTGATGCCGATTTAAATGCTGGTTTAATCACTGAACAGGAGGCAATTGAAAGAAGAATGGAGATAAGAAAGGAGGCAGATTTTTATGGGGCTATGGATGGTGCATGTAAGTTTGTGCAGGGAGATGTTATGGCAGGACTTGTGATCACGATAATAAATATTATTGGTGGATTAATAATTGCTATCTGGATTCTAAAATTAGAACCAATGGCCGCGGTTAAGAAATATACTATCTTAACTGTAGGGGATGGATTGGTGGCCCAAATTCCATCATTACTTATCTCAGTAGCTACAGGATTACTCGTAACAAGGGCTGCTTCAGAAGCTAATTTAGGGACAGACTTAACCACTCAATTAACTGCTAAACCAAAGGTTCTATGGATTGTATCAGGTGCCTTGGCATTCTTGGCGATTACACCTTTACCTACTTTACCATTATTGACCTTATCAGGGGGAAGTGGATTTCTGGCCTATGTGCTGTCAAAGAGTCAGAAACAGATGGAGGTAGAGAAGGTAGAGGCAAAAAAAAGGGAAGAAGTGGAACGGGCAAAAAGGCCAGAGTCGGTTATGTCCCTTCTGCAGGTTGATCCAATGGAGTTGGAGATTGGATATTCCCTTATTCCCTTAGTTGATCCTGAACAGGGTGGAGATTTATTGGATAGGGTAACAATGATCCGGCGCCAAATGGCTATGGATTTAGGATTGGTTGTACCACCAATAAGGATAAGGGATAACATGCAGCTTCGGCCAGATACCTATGTGATTAAGATAAAAGGGGTGGAGGTGGCCAAAGGGGGGATAAAGGTAGATCATTATTTAGCTATGAATCCAGGTACAGCCACAGAAGAGATAGAAGGAGAGAAAACTATTGAGCCTGCTTTCAAACTTCCAGCAATCTGGATTACTGAAGCGGAGCGTGAAAGGGCTGAGATGGCAGGTTACACTGTGGTTGATGCACCATCAATTGTAGCCACTCATTTGACTGAGGTTATAAGGAGAGATGCCCCAGAGTTACTTGGACGTCAAGAGGTACAAACATTGCTTGACAATGTAAAACAGAAATATCCCACCTTGGTTGATGAGTTAGTTCCAAATGTCTTAACTGTAGGAGAAGTCCAAAAGGTTTTACATAGTTTACTAAAGGAAGGGGTTTCTATTAGAAATTTAGTTACAATCTTGGAGGTTTTAGCAGATTTTGCCCCAAAGACAAAGGAGATACCTATATTAACTGAGCAGGTAAGGATTGCATTAGCCAGGCAGATTTGTAATCAATACAAGACAGAAGAAGGGATCTTACCAGTTATTACCTTAGATCCCACTTTAGAAGAGACAATCACAAAATCGATAAAAGAGAATAGGATTGTTCTTGAGCCCGCTACATTGCAGAAGATCTTATCTAATCTATCCGGAGAGATGAATAAGGCAGCTTTGCAAGGGTATCAGGCCTTGGTTTTATGTTCATCTAAAATAAGAAGGTATCTAAAGGATTTAACCATTCGCAATCTTCCTACCTTGGCAGTTCTTTCCTATGATGAGATTATACCTGATATAGAGGTAAGATCTGTAGGGATGGTGAGGATATAAAATGATGAAATATAAGAGATATGAAGCTCCAACATTACAACAGGCAATCTTAAAAATGACAATTGATTTGGGGAAGGATGCGATTTTGGTTAGCCATAGAACTACAAGAAAAGGAGGACTTTTTGGATTATTTGGAAAGAAGGTAGTGGAGGTAACAGGGGCTCTGCCTTCTCGGATTAAGAATCCTTCCACCTCTTCCCCTGAGGTTAAACCTTCCATTACTTCTCCTTCTAAGGTTAAAGGCAATAATCCCCAAGGTGATGAGATAAATGAGATTCAAAGGGAACTTCAAGAGATAAAGCAGAGGATGGAAATAATGTTTGAGGAGATGAAAGTAGGGGTTTCTTCCAAATATCCTGGGAAGTCCGGAGAGCTGTATATGCGGTTGATCCAGTCAGAGGTGGAGGAGGGGTTAGCAGAAGATTTGATAAAAAAGATAATAGCGGAGTCGTCTTCGAAGGAGCTTGAAGACAAAAGTTTGTTGCAGCACAACTTAGAGAGATGCATTATGGATTTGATTGAGGTCTCTGGTCCAATAAAACTTGACTCCCACCCAAAGGTAGTTATTTTGGTTGGACCAACAGGTGTGGGAAAGACTACCACCTTGGCTAAATTAGCAGCAGACTTCGCTTTTGAGAAGGATTGTAAGGTAGCTTTAATTACTATAGATACCTATAGGATCGCTGCAGTAGAACAATTAAAAACTTATGCTGAGATTTTAGGTGTTCCTTTGCATATTGTATTTTCTCCTCAAGAATTTGGGGAGGCCATCCGACAATTGGAAAATTTTGATTTAATTTTGGTAGATACTGCTGGTAGAAGCCAAAGAAATCACCAGCAGATGCAAGAATTGAAAATATTTATTGAGAATTGCGGGTTTGAGCTTGAGAGTATTTTATTATTAAGTGCTACTACCAAATATAAAGAGATGCTTGATATTACGGAGAGCTTTAAAAAGGTATCCTTTAATAAAATCCTCTTTACCAAGCTTGATGAAACAGTTACCTTTGGTCCTATCTTGAATATTTTGACTAAGGTTCCCAAGCCCTTGTGTTACGTAACCTTAGGGCAAAATGTTCCTGAAGATATAGAGGTTGCTGATCCGAAAAAGATTGCAAGATTAATCCTTGAGGAACAAAAATAAAGATCTTAACTGTAAGGATTAAGCTTAAAGGAAACTTAATTTTTTAATCTTATAGATTAGTAAATGGGAGGGAAAATGAGTGATCAAGCGGAAAGGCTAAGGGAATTGGCAGAAAAGAATAATTCGAATTCACCTTGTAAGGTTATCGCTATAACTTCGGGTAAAGGTGGTGTTGGAAAGACGAATTTAGCTGCGAACCTGGCCATATCGTTTTCTAAGATACGGAAAAAGGTTTTAGTTATGGATGCCGATTTGGGCCTGGCTAATGTGAATGTTATTCTTGGACTTATCCCCCCTCCACGGTATAATCTTTATCATGTAATCACAGGGCAGAAAACGCTTTCTGAAATAGTTTCGGAAGGACCAGGAGAAATTAAACTGGTTGCTGGGGCATCTGGTGTACGTGAGGTGGCAAATCTGTCTGAAGATACGAGAAAGGAGTTCATTTCTCATTTAAATGATCTGCAGGATTCAAATGACCTTATTCTGATTGATACAGGAGCAGGTTTATCTCAAAATGTCCTATCCTTTGTTTTGGCTTCGGATCAGGTGATTTTGATCACTACTCCTGAACCAACCTCGATTGCCAATGCTTACGGGGTTATTAAAGTAATTTCGCAAGAAGATCAAGATACAAATATTAAATTGATTGTTAATCGAGTGAAAAACATCTTAGAGGGAAAGCGAGTAGCTGATAGAATAATAAATATAGCTGCCCAATTCCTTAATATGAGAGTGGAAACCCTTGGATATATCTTAGAAGATCCATTAGTTGGTAAGGCAGTAAGGATGCAGAAGCCATTTATATTGAATTTCCCAAATTCAAAGGCAACTTTATGTATAAATCATATAAGAGATAGATTGATAAATATTAATGCGGAGCCCCAGAAAGAAAAAAGGTTCAGCCTATTTTTTGAGAATCTTTTTAGGAGAAGATTATAGATTATGAAGAGAGCAGTAATTCTACTTTTAGGTATTTGAGAAGCTTTTAACATTTTTTTCTTGCGTTATGATGGAAGGGATGGTATAATAGAAAGATGATTAGTAGATTCATGCATTGGGTCGCTATCTTTGCCTCTTTATTAAATGGAGTAACTACCTTTCTTAAATTTTTTGGTGCCATAAGTGGGTCAAATCTATTTGTAATTGTTGTTACTCGTATGATGGTTACATTTATAATCTTTTGTGGCATTGGCTTTATAATTAAACGAATAGTTTCTTACAAGATTCCTCAGTTATTGGAAACTGGTGGAGGGCTTGGAGGGCATGTTGATTATTCATTGCCAGCTACTTCACCTGTTACAGAAGGTAAAAAAAAGGAACAGGCTGAGGAAGAAAAGTAAATAATTTTTCTTTTTTCCATGTTTTCCCGTTTTCCATACTTACACAGATTCAGAGAGCTGATTTGAAGGTGAGTGATGGCGAAGTCAGAAGAGGAAATTTGGAAGCAGTATAAAAAGACAGGGGATCCAAAATTAAGAGAAGAGTTAATCATAAGATATGCCCCCATGGTTAAATACATTGCTGGAAGAATTGCAGTTTCTACTCCTCCATCAATTGAATATGATGATTTAGTAAGTTATGGCGTCTTAGGGTTGATTGATGCTATTGAAAGGTATGATCCTAAACATGGATCAAAGTTTAAGACTTATGCTACGAGTAGGATTAAAGGATCAATCTTTGATGAATTAAGGTTACTTGATTGGGTACCAAGACAGATTAGAAGAAGGTCAAAGCAGCTTGAAGGTGTATATGCAGAGTTAGAGAGTAAATACGGAAGGGCAGTTAGAGATGAGGAAGTAGCTGAGGAGTTGGGGATAGGTGTGGAGGAGTTGCAAAATCTTATCACGAGCGTAAGTGGCACATCTCTTATTTCTTTAGAAGATATGAAACATTTAGGTGATGATGATGAAGTGGCTATGTTTTCCACAATTGAAAACCCTGAGACTCAAAATCCAGAGGCAATTTTAGAAAAGGAAGAGGTGAAGAATCTTCTTGTTGAGGCAATCAATAGACTTCCACAAAAGGAACGTGAAGTTATTACTCTTTACTATTATGAGGAATTGACTCTAAAGGAGATTGGTGAAGTTCTTGGTGTTACTGAGTCAAGGATTTCTCAACTTCATACTAAGGCAATTTTAAGACTTCGTGGATTTCTTTCTAAGATGAGAAGAGTATCCAAAGGTTCAGTTGCCTAAGGGGAAATGAGAGGAAAAGGTGTAACAAAGGAAAAAGAGGGAAAATAGAGATTAGTTACAATAGATGGAGAGAAGATGAAGAAGGCATGGGATTTGGACGGCCATTATAGAATTACGATTCGTCCTCAAGGGGTTTTTCTAACTGTTTATCCACCAGTTGGGGAAGGGGAAAAGGTAAATGTAGAGGATGTTATTAGGGAGATTGAAGAGAAAGGGCTAACTTCAATCGATTTTGATTTAATAAACTTAGCTACGGAAGAGGCATCTAGTGTTCCAGTTAAGATTGGAGAGGGGCAAGCTGTAGAACTTAAAGAGGGGAAGTTGATTGTAGAAATCTCAGAGGACAAGATGAGTGCCTATTTAACGATTGTACCCCCTCAAGGTATAAGAGGTTTTATAACCTTAAGTGATGTTAAGGAAGAATTGAAGAAAAAGGGAGTAGTTTTTGGGGTAGACGAGCAATCTATTACCGAAATGCTGGAAAATGAAGATTATAATAGACCAATATTAGTAGCCCAAGGAAAACCACCTGTTTCTGGGTCTGATGCAGTTATAAATTATAGGTTTAAGCGCGAAAGGGTGTTTAGACCTAAGGAGTTAAAAGATGGAAGGGTTGATTTCCGCGAACTTGGTTTTATCCAGAATGTTAAAGAGGGGGAGGTTTTAGCTACAAAGATTCCACCTACTAAATGTACTCCTGGTATGACTGTTACTGGACAGGAGATTCTTGGGAAAGACGGAGAGGATTTTTCTATTCCAGCTGGGAAAAATACAGAGATTTCTGAAGATGGATTGGAATTACGTGCTACTGTATCTGGACAAGTAATCTGGTCCGCTGGAAAGGTTAATGTAGAGTCTGTTTGTGAGATTAAAGGAGATGTTGGGGTACAGACTGGAAATATAGAATTTATAGGGAATATAGTTATTGGTGGTAATATCAGGGATGGATATTCAGTCAAGGCTACAGGAGATATTGAGGTCAAAGGATCTATAGAAAAGGCTATGGTAGAGGCAGGAGGAGATATTATAGTTCAAAATGGAATTTTAGGCAGGGGAGGAGGGAAGGTTACTGCAGGTGCAGACATAATCGCTAAGTTTATAGAAAATGGAAACGTAGAAGCAAAGGGGGACATCTTTATTACAGAGGCAATTATGCATTCTCAAGTCGATGCAGGAGGTAGGGTAGTTGTCTATGGAGGAAAGAGAGGAGTAATTTTAGGTGGAAGGATTAGGGCAAAAGAGGGGGTGAATGCTCGGACCATTGGTTCCTGGACAGAAACAGAGACTGAGATTGAGGTAGGGGTTTCACCAGCTTCGAGAGAAGAGATTAGGGTTTTGGAAAAGGAGATAGAAAATGATAAAAAGAATTTTAGGGAGTTGAAGTTAGGGATTAAAACCTTACTTGATATGAAAGAAAGTCATGGTGGTAATTTGCCACGTGACAAAGAAGAACTCTTGTCGCAACATTTAAGGGCCCAAAAGTTGTTAATGGTCCGACTTAGGGATGCTACTGAGAAGATAACCGCTCTACAAAAAGAACTATCTCATGAGAGTGGTGGTAAGATTTCGGTTTTTAATGTGATATACCCAGGGGTAAAGATATGTATTCATACTACCACCTTATATCTAAAAAGGGAATATAAGTATGTAACCTTTAGTGTCTGTGCTGGTAAGATATCAGTTGATTCATATGAAGAGCCAAAATTGAAGAGAAAGTAGCTATAAAAATAAAGCCATAAGATTAAAAAAACAAGGAGAGGACAAAATGCCTGTTAATCCCATTGATTTACAAGTTAATCTCTTACAGCAAACCCGTGTGGCTCAAGATCAACAGGTTCAACAAGAACAGCCAGTTGTGCAACAAAGTGAGTTGGCTTATGAGTCCGAAGAACAATCAAGGGTTTATCAAACTCAAGTTCACACTACGGAAAGAAGCGAGGGGAAAAAGGTTGAAGAAAGAGGAACAGGGGGGAGAGGCGAAGGAAGGCAAAGGAGGGAACGAAAGAGAAGAGAAAGGGGAGAGGAGCGTATAGTAGCAAAAGATCCTGATAGGGGCAGAATTATTGATGTAGTCAGATAAGGAAAAAGGGAGGAAAGGTGATGCGATGGTATATCTTGTCGTAGGTGTTATAGTTTCGGGGTTTTTATATCATATCTTCATGAGATTGTGCAGGATTCGTATAAACCGTAGTGACGAGAAGGTTAAAATAGAATTTCGTGATAATGTGACTAAGTTGATTACAGATTTTAATCGTGTATCCAATACCAACATCAACATACTTGAAGATAAGATAGAGGATTTGAACCGGACGATTGAATTAGCTGATCAGAGGATTATTAAATTGAATCTACTAATAAATGATCTTCAAATAATGGCCAATAAGTGTGAGAGGGTTTTGGGTAATAAAGGTCTATCTCCCCATACTGATGCCTCTTTGGAACCCATCTCCCAGGATCAAGGAGGTAGTTCAAAGTACAATAAGATATATGAACTTGCATCAGGTGGAAGTAGTATTGAGGACATTGCAAAGAGTGTAGATATGAGTAAGGGTGAAGTAAAGTTAGTTTTGGGATTGAAAGGAAGGGGTAGATGAATAAGATTGCAATTTATCCAGGGTCGTTTGATCCTGTAACTTATGGACATTTAGACATAATCCAAAGAGCTGTTTCTCTTTTTGACTATTTGTTAGTGGCCGTTGTGGAAAATCCTACAAAAAAGCCACTTTTTTGTGCAAAAGAACGAGTGGAGATGTTACGGGATGTAACTTCGGATTTAAAAGGAGTGGAAATTTCTTGTTTCAATGGATTGTTGGTGGATTATGCAAAAGAAAGAGGTGTATCGGTAATTATAAGAGGATTACGTGCTGTTTCTGATTTTGAACACGAGTTTCAAATGGCTTTGATGAATAAGAGACTATATCCCGAAATTGATACCATTTTCATGATGGCGAGGGAGACACATCTTTATTTAAGTTCTAGCATTGTGAAAGAAATAGCCAGTTTAAGCGGGAGAGTGGAAGATTTAGTCCCTGAAGTAGTTGCGAAGAGACTATACCAAAGATTCAATCGGTGATTCGCAAATAATTTTAATCTGTGCAATCTGTGGATATAATTTTCAATAAATAAGGGGGTTGTGTTTATGAAGGCTACGGTAGAGAAGAAAGAAGGTTGTGTTGTAGATTTGCATATCCACTTGACCCGAGAAGAGGTAAATGAAGAATATGAATTGGTTTATAAAAAATTAAATAGGACAGTTAAGGTCCCTGGGTTCAGAATAGGACATGTTCCAAGGTCAATTTTGGATACACGTTTCCGAGAAAGGATAGAAAAAGAACTCATTGAGTCTATTGCCCCTAAATATTATAAAAAGGCAATAAAGGAGGTAGATATTGTTCCTTTAACACCTCCAAAGATAAGTGCCTTCAAATGCAGGAAAGATGAACCTCTAAATTTTTCGGCCACAATTGAGGTAAAACCAGATATTGAATTAGGTAAGTATAAGGGAATTGAGGTGGAAAAGAAGGTTTATAAGGTTACAGAGCGCGACGTGGAAAAAAGACTGAAAAGTTTGCAACTACAGTATGCAGAATTAGTGGATGTAGAAGGAAGAGGTGTGCAGAAAGGAGATACTATTACTATCAATTTCAATTCGTTTGTGGATGGGAAGCCAATTCCTGGACTTAAGGGCGAGAATTTTTCACTGGATGTAGGTGGAGATGTCTTACTCCCTGAGGCAGAAGAAAAGATAATTGGGGCACAAGTAGGGGAAGAAAGGGAGATAAAGATTCGTTTACCAGAAAATTTTAAACCAATTGAGTTTGCTGGGAAAGAGGCAACCTTTTTTGTAAATGTACTTTCTATTAAAGAAAAAAGATTGCCTGTATTAGATGATGAGTTTGCCAGGGATGTGGGTAAGTTTTCCTGTCTTTCGGATTTGAAGGAAAATTTAAGGGAAGAGTTGGAGCGCGCTTTTGAAATGAGAACAAATCAGGAATTGAGAAATGAATTGTTAGATATTATAATCTCTAATTCACGCTTTGAAGTACCCCGAGTAATGTTGGAAGGGGAAATAGATCTTATGATACGTGATTTTTCAAACGATATCAAGCCTCAAACCCTGTCTCAGTATTTAAAAGAGGTGAACATGAGTTTAGAGGAATTGAGAGAGGATTTCCGTCCTTATGGGGAAAAGAGGTTAAAAAGGGGGTTAATTTTAGACTCCATTGCTACGAAAGAAGGGATTGAGGTAACGGATGAGGAATTAGAGGAGCGTATAAAGGCCTTAGGTCTGGAGAATGTAGATAAAGCTAAAAGAGAGGACTTGCTTGAAGAAATAAGGGCGGAGAAAACATTACGTTTTTTATTAGAGGTTTCCAATATAAAAGAGGTAGAAGGTAAAAGAGAGGAGGAGTAAAGGAGGTAAAATGACTTTAATTCCTATGGTTGTTGAACAAACAGGAAGAGGAGAGAGGGGATATGATATCTTTTCGCGACTCCTGAAGGATAGAATAGTATTTATTGGATCTGTTATTGATGATGATACTGCAAATCTTATTATAGCTCAGATGTTATTTTTGGAAGCAGATGATCCAGAAAAGGATATAGATCTATATATCAACAATCCAGGTGGATTGGTTACTGCAGGATTGGCTATATATGATACAATTCAATATATCAAATCAGATGTTTCCACAATCTGTGTGGGTCAGGCAGCATCTATGAGTGCTTTGCTTCTAGCTGCTGGAACAAAAGGCAAGAGGTTTGCCTTGCCTCATGCCAGAATTATGATTCATCAACCCTTAGGTGGTGTCCAGGGACAGGCAACAGATATAGATATTCAAGCAAGAGAGATAATTCGAATGCGAGATGAATTGAACAAGATATTGGTTAAGCATACTGGGCAACCACTGGAAAAGATTCAAAAGGATACAGATCGGGATTTTTATATGACTGCAGAACAGGCAAAGGAATATGGAATTATTGATGAAGTTCTGGTAGAGAGGAAATAAAAGGGGAGGTTATGGTTAGATTTGAAGAAAAGGGTGAGTTTCTGAATTGTTCCTTTTGCGGTAAAGGACAAGGGGAAGTAAAAAGATTGATAGCTGGACCAGATGTGTATATTTGTGATGAGTGTGTGGGTCTTTGCAATGAAATAATAGCTGAAGAAGGGGAGAAGATAAATGAAGAAGTCCAGGCACTTCCAAGACCTAAAGAGATAAAGCTTTTTTTAGATGAATATGTTATTGGACAGGAGAAGGCAAAGAAAATCCTATCTGTAGCTGTTTATAATCATTATAAGAGGATAATGATAAATAAAGAGGATGACGATGTGGAGTTGGAAAAGTCAAACATCTTACTTATTGGTCCAACTGGTTGTGGAAAAACCCTTCTTGCTCAAACATTGTCCCGTATTTTGGATGTTCCTTTTGCCATTGCAGATGCTACAGCTTTAACTGAGGCAGGTTATGTTGGAGAGGATGTGGAGAATATTCTACTTAGGCTAATTCAAAATGCCGATTTTGATATCAAAAAGGCTGAAAAGGGGATTATTTATATTGATGAGATTGATAAGATTGCCAGAAAAGGAGATAATCCGAGTATAACTAGAGATGTATCAGGGGAAGGGGTACAGCAGGCACTTCTAAAGATTTTAGAAGGCACAGTGGCTAATGTTCCCCCTCAAGGAGGTCGTAAACATCCACACCAGGACTTTATCCAGATTGATACTACCAATATACTGTTTATTTGTGGAGGAACATTTAATGGGCTGGATAAACTTGTAGAATCGAGAATAGGTAAGAAAAACCTTGGTTTTGGCGGAGAGATTAAAACGAAGAAAGAAAAAGGGATAGGGAATATATTGAATCAAACCACCTCAGATGACCTTTTAAAATATGGTTTAATACCTGAATTTGTAGGGAGGATTCCAGTAGTTGTTGCTTTAGATAAACTAAATAAGGATGATTTGATAAAGGTTTTAACTACACCAAAGAATGCCTTGGTAAAACAATATAAGAAATTTTTTAAATTGGAAAACGTAAAATTACACTTTACAGATAGTGCATTACAAAAGATTGCCGATGATGCTATAGCTCGTGAGACAGGTGCTAGAGGACTTCGTTCAATCATTGAGGATATTATGTTAGATATTATGTATGAGTTGCCATCTCGTACAAATGTAGAAGAGTGTGTAATTACAGAAGAGGTAGTTACTAAAAAAGCCAGGCCCAAGATTATATATAAGAAAGAAACTGCATAGAGTCAGAAGCAGATGGCAGATTTAAAAGATTCTGACTTCTGAACTTGTCTATAATCTCCTAACCCCTTCTACAGGAACGAGTCTGACAATTAACGAGTCCATCTTTGTCTCATCCTTTTTCGATTAAATAGTCGTTGATCTTTGGTAGTTTTTTGCTATAAAATAGTAGAAGCGAAGTCTTTAAAATTACTTTATCTAGAAGATGATTAAATATAAAAAGATTATTGTCTTTAGTCTATTATGTGTATGCGTCTTTTTTCTAATAGATGTATATGCGAAAGAAGTTCCATTTACTCTTGAGGATAGGGATAGGCTAATCAGGCTTGAAGTTAAACTTGAAGAGATAGATAAGAGATTTGAGCAGATAATGAGTTTTATGTGGATTTTAGCCGTAGTATTTGGTGGGATTACAGTATCTACAATTGGTTTTGCAATTTGGGATAGAAGAACTATGATAAGGCCATTTGAGACAAAGGTTAAAGGAATAGAAATTGGGTGAGGTTGACGAGCGAGTTGCTCAGACCTTAAAGAGGTTTAATTTATTGTAGGAATTTTCTAAAATAAAAATGAGCAAGATGTCTTTAAATATTGCTGAAGAAGAGGTTTCTTGAGGAATTTGTAAGCTATTTGATGTTGAAAGTGAAGTTGCTTTATAATTTTATGAAGACGTGACCCTTTTTAAGTCCCGAGATACGCTTTCAATATTATCCATTATCTTCTTTCCCTTAGCCATCAATTTAGGTAGATCCTGGGCGCCCCTTTAACATTTTTCGTGGTTTCCAGTAAGTTAACTATAACCTTTTTCCCTGACGTAACTAAGTCTTCTATAACTGTGATCAATTTAAAAATCAAGAAGTTTTTCTTGACATTAGGAAGGTTATTTTATTATATTAGCTTGGATAGGTAGATTAAAAAGGAGGTAGAAAATGAAGGTTTTGGTAAGTGATCCATTATCAAAAGAAGGCTTAGACATTTTGGATAAGGCTCAGATACCGTATGAGGTGAAGACAGGGCTTCGAGAAGAGGAATTGGTTTCCTGCATCTCTCGCTATAATGCACTGATTGTAAGATCAGAAACAAAGGTTACGAAAAACATAATAGGTGCTGCACAAAATTTAAAGGTTATTGGTAGAGCAGGGGTAGGAGTAGATAATATAGATGTTATGGAAGCCACAAAACGGGGAATAGTAGTTATGAATGTTCCAGGTGGAAATACGATCTCAGCTGCAGAACACACTATGGCTCTGTTATTATCTTTATCTAGAAATATTCCTCAAGCCAACAAGTCGTTAAAGGAAAAGGAATGGAATAGGAAACGATTTAGGGGGGTGGAGTTGAATGGAAAGACCTTAGGGATAATTGGATTAGGGAGGATTGGTCGGGAAGTAGCTAAAAGGGCAAAGTCCTTTGTTATGAAAGTCATTGCCTTCGATCCATATGTTTCAGAAGATCAGGCAAAGGTAATTGGGGTTGAGTTAGTAGAATTGGAAGATATATATAAAGAGTCAGATTATATTACCCTTCATATCCCATCATCTGACAAGACAAGGCATTTAATATCAAGGGATGAATTTTCCAAGATGAAGCCAGGGGTAAGGATAATAAATTGTGCTCGGGGTGGAATAATTGATGAGGAGGCGTTATACGAGGCAATGAAAGAAGGTAAGGTAGCTGGTTGTGCCTTGGATGTCTATGAAAAGGAACCCCCGTTTGATTCTCCTCTATTGGAATTAGAGAATTGTATAACTGTACCACATTTAGGGGCCTCTACAAAAGAGGCACAGGTGAATGTGGCTGTGGAGATAGCACGGCAGGTAGTTGATGCCCTAAAAAACGATGAAATTCGGAATGCGGTTAATATACCTCAGATAGAGGATATTGAGATAAAGCCGTATCTTTTTCTATGTGAAAAGATAGGCTATTTGCATGCCCAATTGCTAAGTGGTCACATAGAGGGAATTGATGTGGAATATACTGGAGAGATAGCCAATTATAAAGTGGCACCATTGACAGTTGCTATTCTTAAAGGAATACTCTCAGGGATATTAACCGAAACCTTAGTAAATTATGTTAATGCTCCCTTGATTGCTAAAGAAAGAGGAATAAGGGTTGTGGAGTCAAAGAGTATAAAGGAAAAGGACTTTACCAATCTGATTTCTGTTCGGCTTTCTACTGATAAAGAAAAGAGGGTGATTGAAGGAAGCATCTTTCAAAAGGACGATGAGCGAATTGTATCGATTGATGGGTTCCGTGTTGATGCCATACCAAGCGGGTATATGTTAGTGATATCAAATATAGATAAGCCTGGGGTTATTGGTAAGATTGGCACAATCTTAGGTCAAAACAATATAAATATTGCTGGACTTCAAATGGGGAGAAAGGCAATCGGGGGTCGGCAACTAATGGTTTTAAATGTTGATCATGTAGTAGAACAGGAGGTGTTAAAGCAAATAGAGGGAGTAGATGAGGTTTCATCTGTGAGAATGGTAAAGTTATAACCATATCGAAAAGCCACGGAAACCTTCATTCATCTGACTTCTGTAAATAATCCGTGGCTAAAATTTTCTTGACATTCGAGACCTTATAATATATTATTTTTAGTTGAAATGCCAAAGACTATTTCTGAGAAGATCTTAAGTAATCATTGCAGTAAATCGGTCTATGCAGGAGATATCGCTATATGTAATATAGATTTTGCCTTTGCCCAGGATGGCACTTCTCCTTTAGCCATCCGAGCCTTTAAGAAGATGGGAGGGAAGAGTGTATTCGATAGAGAAAAGGTTGCCTTTGTTATTGATCATTCTTCTCCTTCACCCAATGAGGCAATTTCTGCCTTACATAGGTTGATGCGAAAATTTGCTGACTTGCATGAGATAAAGGTTTATGATATTGGAAGCGGTGTATGTCATCAAGTAATTCCTGAGGGAGGACATGTATTTCCAGGTAGTTTAGTAATAGGGGCTGATTCTCATACCTGTACGTACGGGGCGATAAATGCATTTTCCACTGGTGTTGGTTCAACAGATCTGGCCGCAGCCTTTGTCTCAGGGAAACTTTGGTTTAAGGTACCAGAGACAATAAAGATTGAAATAGTGGGTAGATTACCTTATGGGGTATATGCTAAGGATTTAATTTTACATATAATAGGTGACTTAGGAGCAAATGGTGCCAATTATAAAGCGGTGGAGTTTACAGGTTCTGTAGTAGAGGATTTGAGCGTTGATGCCAGATTCACAATCGCCAATATGGTTACGGAGGCTGGAGCAAAGGTAGGGATCTTTACGGTTGATGATAAAACGAGGGAATGGCTTCGGAAATATTACAGGAAACCAATTAATCCTGTTTTACCTGATCCGGATGCAAATTATGTGGATATAAAAAGGTATGATGTTTCATCCCTCCAACCACAGATAGCCTCTCCCCATGCAGTAGATAATGTATGTAGGGTTTCTGATCTCTCTTCAGTTAAGATCAATCAGGCGTTTTTAGGAACATGTACAAATGGAAGATTGGAAGATTTACGGATAGGGGCTTCTATACTTAAAGGAAGACGCGTCCATCCACAAGTTAGATTAATCATTGCTCCTGCTTCTCGCCTGATTTATCTCGAAGCAATAAAGGAGGGAATATTACAGGTATTAGTTGAAGCTGGGGGAGTTGTGGTTACTCCTGGATGTGGGTGTTGTGTTGGTACCCATAATGGAATACCATCTGATTTTGAGCGAGTAATATCAACATCTAATCGCAATTTTCAAGGCAGGATGGGAAATAGGCGAGCCTTTATTTACTTAGCCAGTCCAGCAACAGTCGCCGCTTCGAGTATAACTGGAAAGATAACTGATCCACGAGAATTTCTATGAGATTGACTGGTAGGGTCCATAAATTTGGTGATAATATAAATACTGACTATATTATCTCCGGGAAGTATAAATTTAAGACCTTAGATATGGATGAATTGGCTAAGCATCTATTTGAGGATTTAGAGCCGGGATTTTATAATAGAATAGATCCGGGTGATTTTATAGTGGCGGGTTCTAATTTTGGATGTGGCTCATCCAGGGAACAGGCTCCATTGGTGATAAAACATGCCGGGATTTCAAGTGTAATAGCTTGCTCCTTTTCCCGGATATTCTATCGAAATTCAATAAATGTTGGATTGCCCCTTATCGAATATGATACCTCACGAATTTCACAAGGTGATGAATTGATCGTTGATTTAGAAAATGGGACAATTTCTAATAAAACCAAGGGAGAGATGATAGAAGCTCGGACTTTACCAAGGATTATGAGAGAGATATTGAAAGAAGGAGGACTAGTTCCCTATTTCAAAAAATACAAAGGCTTTAGGTTTTAAAACTTTCCAAAGAGGAGATAGATATGACTAATACAGTGGTAGTTGGATTACAATGGGGAGATGAAGGGAAGGGTAAGATTATTGATGTATTGGCTCGCGATTTTGATATAATTGTTAGATACCAAGGTGGTAATAATGCTGGACATACCGTTTTGGTAAATAAAAAGGAATTCGTCTTTCATACCATTCCATCTGGGATCTTACATCCTAAAAAGATCTGTGTAATCGGGAATGGGGTAGTTGTAAATCCTCAAGCCTTGTTAGAAGAGATAGAGGCTCTTAGAAAAGAAGATATAGAGGTCTCAAATGATCTCTTAAAGTTAAGTGAATCTTCGCATCTAATTATGCCTTATCATAGAGAGTTGGATAGAATAAAGGATCGAATTGGTACTACAAAAAGAGGAATTGGGGAGGCGTATGCTGATAAGGCAAATCGTGTTGGAATAAGGGTTGTTGATTTATTGGATAAAGAGACATTGACTGAGAAGCTAAGGGTATGTTTAAAAGAGAAGAATTCTCTATTTACAAATATTTATAAGCAACATGAGGGGTTCTCTTTAAAAAAGATTAGAGACGAGTACATTAGGTATGGAGAATTGATTAGGTCCTATGTTATTGATACTACTATATTTATTAATGAGGAGATAGATAAGGGAAAGAAGGTCCTCTTTGAAGGTGCTCAAGGAACATTGCTTGATATTGATCATGGCACCTATCCCTATGTTACCTCTTCTAATCCTATAGCAGGTGGGGCTTGTACTGGAGCAGGGGTTTCTCCAACAAAGATACACAGAGTTATTGGGGTAACAAAGGCCTACACCACTCGAGTTGGGAAAGGGCCATTTCCAACTGAATTATCTAAAAGATTAAATGAGTGTATAAGGATAAAAGGGAGAGAATACGGAGCTACAACTGGTAGACCAAGAAGGTGTGGTTGGCTTGATATAGTTGGGGTGAGGTTTGCTGCAAAGATTAATGCCATAGAAAGTTTAGTCATTACAAAACTTGATGTTTTGGATGATTTAGATAAGATAAAGATTTGCATTGGATATAAACATAATGGAGCAACTATTATTCATTTTCCACACTCCACATCCTCTATATTGGAAGAGGTTCAGCCTATCTATGAAGAATTACCTGGTTGGAAGATGGATATATCACATGTCAAAGATTGGGTCGATCTTCCTAAAGAAGCAAAGAGATATTTAGAAAGAATAAAGGAATTGGTTGAAGTTCCAATATGCCTTGTTTCTGTGGGACCAAGAAGAGATCAAACAATTAGGCTCTGAGCCGTTAGCTCAGTTGGTAGAGCACCGGCCTTTTAAGCCGGGTGTCGCTGGTTCGATTCCAGCACGGCTCATAACCCTTTATGGCTAGAAACCTCCATTGAAATCTTCCTGTTTCCAACAAAGAAAGAGGACAGCCCACATAGCTCAGAAGGTCAGAGTGCATCCTTGGTAAGGATGAGGTCACCGGTTCGATTCCGGTTGTGGGCTTTAAAGATATGGAAAAAATAAAGAAGGTTTTTTCTATAATAAAGGTGGTGAGTTTATTAGGATTCTTTATTGCTATTGGTGCCATAACTTCGGTTTTTACTATTATCTTTTTTGCCCCTTCCCGGCAGGAGGTGATTGTGCCAAATGTAATAGGGAAGGATTTTGCTTCGGCCTTTGAGATCTTATCCACCAATAAGCTGGATATTAAAAAGGTTTCAGAATATCATGACACCATTCCCAAAGATTTTGTTATTTCGCAAACTCCATCCCCTGGGAAAAAGATTAAAGAAGGAAGAAGGATATGGCTTGTGGTAAGTTCTGGGAGGGAGGTTTTTGAAATGCCTGACTTACGAAATTGCACTGTTCGTGAGGCACAAGAAAGGCTTTATAGAATTTCTAAAGGTTTAAGGATTGTGACCACTTCTTTTGTTCATACAAACTTTCCAAAGGGCTGTATTATTGCTCAGGCCCCTTTGCCTTTCTCAAAGATAGAAAAAGGAGATGTGATTTCTGTTCTTGTAAGTCATGGCCCTCATCCCAAATCCTTTCTTATGCCAGAATTTATTGGGATGAACTGGCAATATGTAAATAGGGAAATCGAGAGATTAGGATTGATTATAGAGGATGTGGTAGAGAAGGTAGATTATAATGTAGAAGAAGGGATAGTCTTAGAACAAAATCCACCTTTCGGGTTTAAGGTGAGGAAAGGGGATTATGTTAATTTGGTTATTAGTAAACATGAAGAGAAATTAGATGATTAAGATTTCGCCATCGATTCTTTCAGGGGATCTTAGTGATTTATCACGAGAAATAAAAAGGATTGAGCATGCAGATGTAGATCTTGTCCATCTTGATATTATGGATGGTCATTTTGTGCCTAATTTTACCTTTGGCCCAATGGTTGTAAAGACACTAAGAGATAAAACAGATTTAGTCTTCGATGTACATCTTATGATTGAAAAACCAGAGAGGTTTATTACACAGTTTATTAAAGCAGGGGCAGATATCTTGACATTTCATGTAGAGGCAGTTTCGGAGTTAAAGCCCGCCATCTTCCTTATCAAGGATCAAGGAAAGAAGGCAGGAGTGGCATTACGTCCAGCAACCCCTCTTCAGAGCATAGAGTCTATCTTGGGATGGGTCGATTTAGTTTTGATAATGTCTGTCAATCCTGGAATAGGTGGACAGAGGTTTATGGAAGATGTTATCCCCAAAATTAAGGAGTTAAGAAGTCGTTTTTCTTTGGATATCGAAGTTGATGGAGGGGTAAAACCAGATAATATAAGAGAGGTTGTCCGGGCTGGAGCAAATATTCTTGTAGCAGGTTCATTTGTATTTGAATATAAAGACCTATCCATACCTATTAAGATACTTAGGGAGAAGGCTGAGGGATAGAGATGATTAAAGTGGCTATAGTTGGTGCTACTGGATATTCAGGGAGAGAGTTGATAAAGATACTTATAAGACATCCTGAGGTGGAAATAGTTTGGTTATCTGGAAAGGTAGAAAAGGTAACACCCATATCAACTATCTTCCCAGAATTAAAGGGAAGGATTGAATTAGATTGTTACGATTTTGTCTTTGATAATAAAACCGCTGGATCAGCTGATTTGATATTTTTAGCTGTTCCCCATAGGGTTTCTATGGATATTGCACCGAGGTTCCTCTCCTTGGGAAAGAAGATTATTGATTTATCCGCTGATTTTAGACTAAATGACCCACTCTTGTATAAAAAGTGGTATGGGGTGGAGCATAAGAGCGCAAGGTTACTCTCGGAGGCTGTTTATGGACTGCCTGAGATCTATCGTTCTCAAATCCGAGGTGCTTCATTAATTGCAAATCCAGGGTGCTATCCAACGTCTGTTATCTTAGGGTTAGCACCTTTATTGAACCCCGGATTTGTGGAGTTAAACAGTATCATTGTAGATGCAAAGACTGGAATTTCTGGAGCAGGAAGGGTTCCGCAGATTTTCACCCATTATTCTGAAAGGAATGAAAGTATTAAGGGCTACAAGATACTTTCTCATCAACATACCCCAGAGATTGAGCAGGAGCTTACAAAACTTGCTAAAAGAAGGGTAAGCATTACCTTTGTTCCTCATCTTGTACCTATGGATAGAGGGATTTTATCTACTATCTATCTAACTTTAAAAAGATGTACTCGAGAGAAGGATATCTTAGAGATGTATAAAGATTTTTATGATAAAGAACCATTTATTCGCATTCAAGATCAGGCGCCAGACACAAAGGATGTTTTAAATACAAATTTCTGTGATATATTTTTAATTGCAAAAAAGAGGCAGATAGTGATATTTTCTGTGATTGATAATCTATGGAAGGGGGCATCTTCCCAAGCTATACAAAATATGAACATAATGTTTGGCTTTGAAGAAGGGACGGGATTGAGATGATTGAAGAGATCCAAGGGGGAGGAATAACCTCTGTTCCTGGAATTAAGGCGAGTGGTGTTCATTGTGGAATAAAGAAGGAGGGATTAGATTTGGCACTTATTTATTCATCAACACCTTCTCATTTTGCCTGTATGTATACTACAAATAGAATAAAGGGTGCTCACATTTTGGTAAATAAAAGAAGAAAGGGGAAGATTCAAGCTGTGGTTATAAATTCAGGAAATGCTAATTGTTGTACAGGTAGAAGAGGAATCGATGATGCAGAGAGAATGGCTGTCCTTACTGCTGAAAGATTAAATATTTCCCCATCCGCAGTTTTAGTTGCTTCAACTGGTATAATTGGTGTTCCTTTGCCAATGGATAAGATCGAGCGAGGGATAGATGAGGCTGTGAAGAAACTAAGTGAAGAAGGTGGTATAAGAGCCTCCCAAGCTATCTTGACTACTGACACAAGACCTAAGCAATTTGCTATAAGGTATAGCATGAATGGAGAGAGATTGGTGATAGGTGGGATAGCTAAAGGTGCAGGTATGATTCATCCACGACTTGGTACTATGTTAGCCTTTATAGCTACTAATGCTGCAATTAGCTCACAGTCCTTAAGAATTTACTTGAAAAAATCAGTGGATAATTCTTTTAATCTAATTACTGTGGATGGGGATACTAGTCCTAATGACCTTGTAGTTTTATTAGCTAATGGGAATCTAAAGATGGGGCAAGATATACCCTATCATAAAAAATTTCAAGAGGCCTTAGACTACGTAACCCATCACTTAGCTAAAATGATCGTTGAAGATGGAGAAGGTGCAACTAAGCTAATAGTTATTCATGTAAAAGGAGCAAGAAGTATGTCGGATGCGAAAAGGGTTGCCTTTTCCATTGGGAAATCAAATCTGGTTAAGAGTGCCATTTATGGATGCAGTCCTAATTGGGGGAGGATTATTACTGCTTCGGGCGGAGCAGGGGTAAATATTAAGCAAGATAAGATAGATATATACCTTGGTGGGGAAATGGTTTGTAAAGACGGTTGCATGGTAAATTTCGACTTGGTAAAGGTAAGGGAGATTCTACAGAAAAAAGAGGTTTTATTAACTGTTGATTTAAAATTGGGTAGTTCAGAGGCTCGGGTTTTAACCCCTGATCTTTCCCCTGAGTATGTGAAGATTAATGCCCCATAAGTAGTTATAGATGAAGAGATGTTTTGATGTCAGGTGGAGGATTGACAAGTAAAAAGGAAATGGGATCGGTTATCGAGGCTATTAAATGGGTTAATGGAAGGTTAGAAATTTTGGATCAGACAAGATTGCCTTTTCAATTTACTAATTTAGTCTGTCAGACTCCAGAGGAGGTTAGAGAGGCAATCAGAAAGCTTCGGGTAAGGGGGGCACCTTTAATAGGAATTGTTGGAGCATATGGGGTGGTTTTAGGGATTCAAAATTCTGAAAGCTCTAATTATATAGAGTTTAAAAATGAGCTTGATACTGTGATTAATCTATTAAAAGACTCTCGTCCTACAGCTCAAAATCTTTTCTGGGCTCTAAATAGGATGCAGAGGTGTTGTGAAAGAAATAGGAATAAGGAGATTTCTGTTTTGAAGGAATTGCTAAAAAAGGAGGCAGTGAAGATTCATCAAGATGATAAAAAAAGGTGTTTAAGGATAGGTGAGAATGGCGCCCAATTAATTCGAGAAGGAGATACAATTCTTACCCATTGTAATGCTGGGGCTTTGGCTACTGGCGGTATCGGGACAGCTTTAGGTGTTATTTATACTGCAAATAGAGAAGGAAAGGGAATAAAGGTTTTTGTAGACGAAACCCGTCCCTTATTACAAGGAGCTCGATTAACTGCCTGGGAACTTAAGCATGCAGGTATTCCAGTTACATTGATTTGTGACAATATGGTAGGATGGGTTATGAAAAAGGGTTTAATAGATTGTTGTATTGTAGGAGCCGATAGGATTGCGTCAAATGGCGATACAGCTAATAAAATTGGCACTTATAATATTTCAGTATTGGCTTGCCATCACAAGATTCCATTTTATATAGCAGCTCCAATATCAACCTTTGACTTAAATCTAAAAGATGGATCGGAAATTCCTATTGAAGAGAGAGGGGAGGAAGAGGTAATCAATTGGCATGGAAAGAGGATTGCTCCAAAAGATATAGATGTGTATACACCTGCATTTGACGTAACCCCAGGAGAATATATAACAGCAATAATTACTGAACATGGCATTATTTATCCACCTTATAAAGAAAACCTTAAAGTAATTGCTAATAAAATTGGTGAGAATTCACAGATAAACATAGATAAATGAAAAAGAGATACCAATGAGATTTTGCCTTAAAGATCTTATTTATGGTAGTGGAGGTTAGAAATCCATGGATGAGGTAAAGATAGGGATTATCGGTGGGAGTGGATTATATAAAATGGAAGGTTTGAAGGAGATTAAGCTACTCAAAGTATCTACACCTTTTGGTTCGCCTTCGGATGAGATAGTTATTGGAGAGATAGAAGGAGAAAGGATTGCTTTTTTACCAAGACATGGAAGAGGTCATCGGGTGCTCCCAGGAGAAGTAAACTCCCTTGCTAATATATATGCCTTAAAAAGTTTAGGTGTTGAAAGAATAATTGGAGTATCAGCTGTTGGGAGTTTAAAAGGGGAATTACGGCCTTTAGATATAGTTATTCCTGATCAACTGTTTGATCATACAAAAGGCAGACCTCATACCTTTTTTGGGAATGGAATAGTTGTCCATATTGAATTTGCTGATCCTTACTGCCCTGATTTAAATAAATTTTTGATAGAAATATGTATAACTTTAGGTTATAGAGTACATTCTAAAGGGGTATATGTTTGCATTGAAGGTCCACAGTTCTCTACCCGCGCAGAATCGCAAGTATTTAGAAGACTTGGAATGGATATAATTGGGATGACTAACATGCCAGAGGCAAAGCTTGCTCGAGAGGCAGAAATTTGTTATTCCACAATCGCTATAGTTACAGACTATGACGTTTGGCATGCTAAATCAAGTGATGTAACAGTAGATTTGGTAATTAAAAATTTATTGGAGGGTGTTAAAAAGGCGAAAGAGATAATAAAGATGCTTGTTCCACTTGTTCGAAATAAAAAAAGGGAGTGTAAATGTGCTACCGCTTTGAAAGATGCTATAATTACGAATCCTAAACTAATTTCTGAGGAGAGAAAGAGGCAACTTAATTTGATAATTGGAAGATACATTAAATAATCCTTTTCTTTTAAAAAAGAAAAAGCGACACAAAAAGAACACTGGCCAGAAGATGTTGATTCGAGAAAGGTTTGAGCAATTTGAGAAAGAGACCTTGTCTCCCTTTGCCACTTTATCCTCTCGCTCGAAAGGAAGAAGATACGAGGAGGAAGAGTGTATTATTAGAACCTGTTTTCAGAGAGATAGAGATAGGATTGTTCATTCTAAATCCTTCCGTCAATTAAAACACAAAACCCAGGTCTTTTTGATTCCAATAAAAGAGTCTATTCGTACCCGTCTTACACACACCATTGAAGTTTCCCAGATTGCTAGGACAATTGCCAAGGCATTACTGCTAAATGAAGATTTAACAGAGGCTATCTCTTTAGGCCATGATTTAGGACATCCTCCATTTGGACATATAGGAGAAGTTGCCTTGAATGGAATATATAAGAATGGCTTTAAGCATTCAGAACAATCGCTACGTATTGTGGAAATTTTGGAAAAGGAAGGACAGGGTTTAAACTTGACCTATGAGGTAAAGGATGGGATTTTAAAGCACTCTCGTGGATCCCAAAGTCTATTTATTGATGAAGGAAGATCTATGACCTTAGAAGGTGATATAGTTAGATTAGCAGATTCAATTGCCTATATAAATCATGATATTGAAGATGCGATAAATGCTGGAATTATTGAAATGAAGGATCTCCCAAGGGAAGCAATCCGAGTCTTGGGAGAGAGATCATCCGAGCGTATTGATCGAATGGTTAAAGATGTAATTGAAACAAGCTATGGGAAAGATGTAATATCAATGAGTAGAGAAATCATGGATTTTACAGATGAATTGAGGAATTATCTTTATAGCTGCGTTTATACAAGAAATGAAATTCAAAAAGAGGCCCAGAAAGCAAGAAGGGTTTTAGAGGAGCTATTCAACTATTTTTGCAAAAATCCCGAAGAGGTTTTGGAGAGTTTACCTTTTCTTTCGCCTGAAGAGGGAATAGATCGAATAATCTGTGACTACTTGGCAGGGATGAGTGATCAGGAGGCATTGTTGAGGTATGAGGAGATATTTTTGCCAAGGCCAGGGGTATTTTAAAGTAATAATTACAAAAATTGTTACAAGAATTATTGGATGACAAATTTTGTAATTGCGATTGACAATTATTGTCAAACCAGGACAAGAGAGGTTTGGTAGTGAGTACAAGATTTGTTAGGTTTTATAATGATAGGGATTTTTCTCGTTATCGTAGTAATTGCACCTATCCTTTACTTTATCTTTAGCTATAGAAAGAAGGATGAAAGAGGGAAGGTTTCTACGGATTTACCACTTCCATTTAGAATCTCATCCCTTGGTTCTGAGCCTATTTTGGATCCGCCCAATTTTATAGGAAGGGAGGATGAGCTTTTTAAATTAAAAGAAAACCTTAGGTACAAAAGTGTAATAATCATTAAGGGTAAAGAAGGGGTTGGAAAGACAAGTTTAGGCGCAAAATTTTGCAAGGAGCTCTCTTCAGATTATTCGACCTTTTGGTATACAGCCTGTGAAGATACAGATATTGAAGGTATATTTCTAAAACTTAATCAATTTCTTGAGCAAAAAGGGGATAGATTTTTTTCCCAAATCTTTATTCTCCCCGAAATAGAAATAAAGGGTAAAATTGATTTGTTAATAAAGAGGTTAGAAAAGAAAAGATATATTTTATTTATTGATAATTACCATTTGATAATGGATAATAGGGTATTTCATATGATAGATCGTTTTTCTAAGGAACTAAATGTTTCCAAGGTAGTTATAATTACTTCAGAAAAGCTTACCTTAGCCCAGGACAAAATTTTTGAGTTGGAACTTCAGGGGTTTAATCTGAATGATTCAATCCTATTTTTAAAAACTTGCGGGTTAGAAAAAGGCGATTTAGAAAAGATATCTAACAAGTTTCAAGGTAATCCTTTAGCCTTAAAGTTAATAGCCTCGGAAAAAGACGCAAGGTCAGTTTTTGATGAGGTAAGCGGAAGAAATATTAGAGATATAATAGATATAAGATATAATAGGTTAAATGAAGACGAGAGGAATTTAATCTCAAGGTTATCTGTATTTAATGAAGAGGTGCCATTTGAGGCTTGCAAATATCTGTATAAAAGGACAAATTTGCTTAAGATTATAAAAGATCTGGAATCTTTGGCTTTAATCACTGAACATAATGGAAATTATTCATTACATTCAGAAATAAGAGACCTTTGTTATGAGAAACTTTTTCAAAAAGAAAGATATCATAAAGCAGCAGCGAAATATTACGGAGATGCGAATGCGGCTTTAAAGGAAAAAAGAATGGAGGCAGTTCTTGAAGAATCTCACCATTATTTTAAAGCAGAGGATTATTCTTCTTCATTAGATCTTTTAATCTCTAATTTAAACCAAATGGTTTTAGGTGGGTATTCGTCTCTTCTTTATGCCCGGTTACTAAAATTTAAGAGGAGTAACCTTACAGACAAAGAGTGGTTAAAAGTTTCTCAAGCCAAAGGCGAGATTAATAATTTCCGGGGGTTTTTTGATGAGGCTATTTCAAATTTTACTGAGATGTTACGGATAGCAGAAAATGGTAAATCAAGAAACGACCTTTCTCTTTCATATCATGGGCTGGGAAGTGCTTACCGTTTAAAGGGCGATTTGAATCAAGCCATTTCTTATTATGAAAGGAGTCTGCGTGTTTTTGAAGAAGAGGAGCCTATTAAACGAGAAAGTCCTGTCTATAGACAGAGTTTTGGTTCAGTTTATAAAGGTAGAGGAAGATGGGATGAGGGAATAAGGTACTACATTGGTTATCGTAAACGCGATTTTGATCTGCACGAGGAAAGTAATATAATTGCTATAATTTATGCAGACTTGGGGCTGATTTATCTTAAAAAGGGAGAGTTTGAGCAGGCGATTTCATGTTTTGAGAAAGGATTGGATTTTTCTTTAAAAGAGGAGGATTTAATAGGTAAGGTAATAAGTATTACAGATTTAGGTGTTGCCTATCATCTAATGGAGGAATATGATAGGGCTATATCTTATTATGAGGAGAGTTTATCTTTATGGAAAGAAATAGGGAATGTAAATAGAACTGGCTCTATTTATAATAACCTGGGAACTATTTATCAGAATAAAAGAGAGATGGAGCAGGCAATCAAAAATTTTGAAAATAGTTTGGAGATATGGAGAAGAATTGGAAATTTATTCGAAGAAGCAGAAGTTTTAAGATCCCTTGGCGCAATTTACGAAAAGATAGGGGATTATCTCAAGGCAATCGATTATTACAAGAAAAGTATTGAGATATTTGAAAATATTGGAAGAGAAGATGAACTTCCATCTCTTTATGAAAAGATAAATATAGCCACTGAGATATTGGAGAAGGAAAGGAAGAAGGGATAATTTTTCTTGACGCAATCTGTTTATAAAAGGAGGCTAAGAAAGATGGTTTATGATCCAACGAAACTCAAGGATTGGCAGATTGCTGAAGAGGCAGAAAAGAATATGCCAACACCTTCGGAGTGGAGAGAAAGGTTAGGACTTGAAAGGGATGAAATCATTCCTTATGGAAGGATATGCAAGCTCGATTTTCTAAAGATTATTGAGCGGTTAAAAGACCGGCCCGACGGCAAATATATAGATGTTACTGCTATTACCCCAACCCCTTTTGGTGAGGGAAAGACTACAACTACTATTGGCTTGATAGAAGGCTTAGGTAAAAGGGGTAAGAATGTAGGTGGCTGCATACGCCAACCCTCTGGTGGTCCTACTATGAATATCAAGGGTACAGCTGCAGGCGGTGGTAATGCCCTGCTCATTCCAATGACTGAGTTTTCTTTAGGATTAACCGGTGATATTGATGCCATTACCAATGCGCACAATTTGGCTATGGTAGCTTTGACCGCAAGACTTCAGCATGAGGCAAACTATTCAGATGAAGAACTTGCAAAACGTAACCTGAAACGACTAAACATTGATCCAAGAAGGGTAGAGATGGGTTGGGTACTTGACCTCTGTGCCCAAGCCTTACGCAACATCATTATCGGTATTGGTGGTAAGATGGATGGTTTCATGATGGAGTCAAGTTTTGGTATTACAGTCAGTTCTGAGCTTATGGCCATTCTTTCTATTGTTCGAGATTTAAAGGATTTGCGGGAGCGTTTGGGTAAGATCATAGTAGCTTATGACAAGAAGGGGAAGCCCATAACTACTTCTGATTTAGAAGTCGCTGGTGCTATGTGTGCCTGGATGAGAAATACAATCAATCCCACATTGATATCGACAGTGGAGTATCAACCATGTATGGTCCATGCAGGTCCATTTGCAAATATTGCCGTTGGTCAGTCATCCATCATAGGGGATCGCATTGGTTTGAAGATATTCGACTACCACGTAACAGAGAGTGGATTCGGCGCAGATATAGGTTTTGAGAAATTCTGGAATGTGAAATGTCGCTTTAGTGGACTCGTTCCCAATGCTGTTGTAATCGTTGCTACAATAAGGGCATTGAAGATGCACGGCGGAGGACCCGAGGTAGTGCCTGGCAGACCTCTTCCGCAGGAATACCAGGAAAAGAATTTGGGGTTGATTGATAAAGGGGTTTTGAATCTCCTGCATCACATAAATAATGTGAAGAAATCAGGGGCTAAACCTGTTGTTTGTATCAATTGTTTCCCTACGGATACCGACGAAGAGATTGCTTTGGTTTGTAAGTATGTTGAGGAGACAGGAACTCGATGTGTACTCTCCAAGCACTGGCTTGAAGGTGGAGAGGGTGCCCTTGAACTGGCAGATGCAGTCATTGATGCATGTAACGAAGAGGTTGATTTTAAATACCTCTATCCATTGGAGATGCCGCTTCGGGAGAGAGTCGATCTGATTGCAAAAGAGATATATGGTGCAGATGGAGTCTCTTGGACACCTGAGGCAGAGGCAAAGGCCAAGGAGTTAGAGAGAAATCCTACGATGCAGGACTTCTCTACAATGATGGTCAAGACTCACTTAAGCCTTACCCATGACCCGACAATAAAAGGAACACCCAAGGGCTGGATTCTGCCAATACGTGATGTCTTAGTATTTGCAGGTGCAAAGTTCCTCTGCCCTTGTGCAGGTACTATCAAACTGATGCCAGGAACGGGTTCTGACCCAGCATTCAGAAGGGTGGATGTGGATGTGGATACAGGGAAGGTTACAGGTCTTTTCTGAGAAAGCTCTGGGCAATGGATTCCAAAATTTGTCAAGAGATGAGGTATACTGTTCATTTTTATCCTGATGATGTGAAGGTAGTTGTCTATGCGGGAACTACTGTACTTCAAGCAGCAATTGATGCATCAATTTATATCCCCTCTTCCTGTGGTGGAGAAGGTCTCTGTGGAAGATGTAAAATAATTATTGATAAACAAGAGGTTTTAGCCTGCAGGACTCAGGTAGATACCGATTTAGAAGTAAGAATCCCTCCCGTTTTAGATAGAAAGAGATTGGCTAAAAAAAGGGTTGTCTTACCTATAAAAAAACAAGGGCTAAATCCCATTACCAAGAAATTATACCTCGAGCTTCCTTTCCCAAAACCTGGGGATAATATAGATGACCTTTATAGGTTAATCCAGGGGATTAAAAAAGAATGCGGTATTTCCCCCTCTATTGAATTTCCAATAATTCAAAAACTTTCCAAAACCCTTAGAGAGGAAAGGTTTAAGGTTACTGTTAGTTTGCTTGATGTAAATGAGAAGCCTACTATTGTAAATGTAGAACCAGGAGATACAAGATCTAATCACTATTCAATAGCCTTAGATATTGGTACTACTTCCATCTATGCTCAATTGTTAGATTTAGAGGAAGGTAAGGTGTTGGCTGAAACCTCCTGTTTTAATCCTCAAATCGTTTGTGGAGAAGATATTATTTCAAGGATTGTGTATTCTTTAAAACCAGGGAATTTAAAGAGGTTACAAGAGTTAGTGGTAAAAGCCATAAATGAAATAGTGGAGGATTTAACTCATGTTGCCAAAATTGAGAAGTCAGATATTAATCAAATAGTAGTAGCTGGAAATACCACTATGATTCATCTATTATTGGGGATAGATCCAAGGTATATTAGAGAATCCCCTTATACCCCAACCTGTAATTTTATTCCTCCTGTCAGGGCGAAGGAGATAGGGATAGATCTTCCTCCTTATGCCTATATCTACATCATACCTTCAATAGCGAGTTTCATAGGAGGGGATATCACCTCAGGGATTTTAGCCTCAAAGTTATACGAAACGCAAGAACTTTCCCTTTATATCGATATTGGAACAAATGGAGAGATAGTTTTGGGGAATAGAGAGATGCTCGTAGCATGTTCTTGTTCTGCTGGTCCTGCCTTTGAAGGTGGAGGAGTAAGTTGCGGTACATTTGCTACCTTTGGAGCAATTGAGAGGGTAAGAATTGATAGGGATTATGAGCCAGAGATAGAGACTATTGGAGGAGTAAAACCAAAAGGCATCTGTGGATCTGGATTGATTGATACCTTGGCAGAACTTTTAATGAATAAAATCATTTCTCAAAATGGTAAGTTTAATGAGGATCTGAAAACAAAAAGGGTGAGGAAAAAGGAAGGTGGTTTTGAATACGTAATCTGTTGGAAGGATGAAAATGACTTAGACCATGATATTGTTTTGACTGAAGTAGATATTGATAATTTGATGAGAGCAAAGGCAGCAATTTATGCTGGGATCTCTTTATTGCTTGAAAAGCTTGAATTAACCCTTTCGGATATTTCAAAGATTATAATTTCAGGAAATTTTGGACAATATATTGATCTAAGAAATGCCCATATAATTGGGTTATTTCCAGAGGTATCCCTTGATAGATTTGAATATATTGGAAATGGCTCACTTTTAGGGGCAAGATTATGCTCCTTTTCTAAAGATATGCTGAATCAGACAAGGGAGATAGCGAATTCTGTTACCAATATAGAGCTGTCGGATAATCCACGGTTTTATGACGAGTATCTACAGGCATTATTTTTACCACATACCAATATGGAGGAATTTCCAGGAGTCAGCGAAAAACTAAAAAAGAGGGCATAATGGGTGCAAAAATTATAAGTGGCGAGGAAATCTCTGAGGAGATTAGGAAAGGGTTGCGAGAGGAGATTAACAGGCTAAAAGAAAGAGGAGTGGTTCCAGGACTTGCCACTCTCCTTGTTGGGGAAGATCCAGCTTCCCAGGTTTATGTTAGATCGAAAAGACGAGCTTGTGAGAAAGTTGGTATTCATACAGAACAGTATACCTTTCCTGCTACGATTAAAGAAAAAGAGTTGTTAGGTAAGATTTCAGAACTTAACGAGAGGCATGACATAAATGGAATCTTGGTTCAACTTCCACTGCCTCCACAAATTGATTCTAATAGGGTCCTACTGTCTATTTCACCTGATAAGGATGTGGATGGATTTCATCCTATAAATGTAGGGAGGTATATGAGTATGAAATATTTCGATCAAATGATTGAGGAGGAATTATTCCTTCCATGTACTCCTCATGGGATTATTGAGATATTGAAAAGGACAGGTGTAGAATTAAAAGGGGCGGAGGCTGTAGTTGTAGGTCGGTCAAATATTGTAGGAAAACCAGTAGCATTGTTATTACTTGCCAATAATGCCACAGTAACTGTTTGCCATACTGGTACTAAAGATCTCGGAGAGGTCTGTAGAAGAGCTGATGTATTAATTGCTGCTATTGGCAGACCAAAGTTTATTCGAGGGGAGATGGTAAAGCAGGGTGCTGTGGTTATTGATGTAGGAGTGAATAGAACCGAAGAAGGTTTGGTTGGTGATGTTTCGTTCCTGGAAGTTAAGGAAAAGGCATCCGCTATTACACCAGTTCCAGGTGGAGTGGGTCCAATGACTGTTACAATGCTTTTGGTAAATACAGTAAAGGCAGCTAAAAGACAGGAGAGTGGTGGGTAATGGAAGAGATTATGAGGGAAGAAGAGTTTTATAAAGATGCAGTTAAACCTATTAGAGAAGGAGAGATAATCGAGGGTGTAGTGGTCAAGATAGATCCAGAATGTATATTTGTTGATATTGGGTGTAAATCTGAAGGGATTGTACCTTTAAATGAATCAGGTGGAAAAAGAAAAGATATAAAGGTGGGAGATAGGATTTCGGTGTTTGTATTAAAGACAGAAGATAGGGTAGTCCTTTCTAAAAAAAGGGCAGATTTAGAAAAAAGCTGGAGTATGGTAGAGCGTGCTTTTGAAACAGGTGAGATAATTGAGGCACGTGTTTTAAAGGTAGTAAAAGGTGGTTTATTAATTTCGCTTGGTTCTATCTTCGGTTTTTTACCTGCAGCACATTTGGAAAAGGGATTTGTCAAGGATCTTAAAAGGTATGTAAATAAGTTATTAAGATTAAAGGTCTTGGAAGTAAACCGAAGACAGAATAGGGTTATTCTTTCACAAAAGGTAGTTTTGGAAGAGGAAGATAGGAAAAGAAAGGAGGCTTTATTAGATAGCTTAAGCGAGGGAGAGATTCGAAAAGGTAGTGTTTCAGGTATTACCTCTTTTGGTGTTTTTGTTGATTTAGGTGGGATTGATGGCTTGGTTAGGAAGACGGAGTTATCATATAATAAGGTAAATCATCCAAAGGAGGTTATATCCAAAGGAGCGGAGGTGGATGTAAAGGTATTAAAATTTAATCGTAAAGAAGGGAAGATATCTTTATCTATAAAACAAGCCTTGCCTGACCCTTGGGATTCAGTGGATAAGAAGTTTTCATTAGGGCAGATAGTTAAAGGAAAAGTGGTCAATATGACTAAAGCATGTGTATTTGTGGAACTTGAACCTGGAATCGATGGCTTGATCCCTTTGCGTGAGTTAGGGAAAAAAGGCATAGGTTCCCCCCGTGATGTAGTAAAGATTGGGGATGAGGTAAGTGCTAAAATTTTAGAGATAGTTAAAGAGTCAAAAAGGATCATTTTAAGTATTCGTAGAATCTTTGATGATGAGGAAAGAAATGATATTAGTCGCTACCTTAATGCCCAAAAGAGGGAAAGACTTACATTGGGTGAAATAATTAAAGAGAAATTGGAGAATAGTGGGAAGAAGATAATACAGGAGGCGGTTAATGGGGTTAACCGGGATTGAAATCTTTAAGAAGTTACCCAAAACAAATTGTGGTGAATGTGGGGTTCCTACCTGTCTTGCCTTTGCCATGAAACTTTCGCAAGGGAAGGCAGATTTAGAGGCTTGTCCCCATGTTTCAGCCAGTGTTAAAATGGAGCTTTCTGAGGCATCTCTACCTCCAATTCGTGGAGTTAGAATCGGTATTGAAGAATCTGCTTTAAAGATTGGAGAGGAAACTGTTCTTTTCCGTCATGACAAACGTTTTGAAAATCCCCCTGGTTTTGCTATATTAATTAGCGATTCAATGAAGAGGGAAGAGATTGAGGATAAGGTAAGTCAATTGAATACAGTGAAATTTGAAAGGGTTGGCTTAGAATTAAAACCAGAATTGGTGGCCATTAAGTGTGGATCAAAGGATAAAACCCAGTTTTCTTCTGTGGTAAAAACCATAATAGATAGAACAAAGAAGGGGATTATTTTAATTGAAGAGGATGTTGATATCTTGCAAGAGGCAGTGAAAATATGTAAAGAGAGAAGGCCCCTTTTATATGCTGCAACTGCGGCTAATTATGAAACTATGGGGCGATTAGCCAAATCCAATAATTTGCCATTGTCGGTAAAAGGGCGTGATTTAGAGGAATTGGCTGAAATTACAAAGAGGCTTATGGATATGGGTATCCTGGATATGGTGATTGATCCGGGTTCAAATAATATAAAGCGTGCAGTGGAAGATCAAACCTTTATTAGACGTTTAGCATTGGAAAAAACCTATAGACCCCTTGGTTTTCCAACAATTACCTTTCCTTGTGAGATGACAGATAATCCTATGAAAGAGATGCTTTACGCCTCAATCTTAGTTTCAAAATACGCTGGGATTATTGTCTTATCTGACCTAAGTTCTCATTATATGTTTCCACTTCTTGTTTATAGAATGAATATTTATACGGATCCACAGCGTCCAATGACTATGGAACAAGGTATTTATGAGATAAATGGTTCCCGAGAAGATTCACCAGTGATTATAACCACAAATTTCTCTTTGACCTATTTTATTGTGTCATCAGAAGTTGAGTCAAGTAAAGTTCCAACATGGCTTTTGGTTATGGACACAGAAGGTTTGTCTGTATTAACAAGTTGGGCAGCAGGTAAATTCGTTCCTGAGCTAATTGCATCTTTTGTGAAAAAGGTAGGTATAGGAAATAGGGTGAGCCACCGGAAGCTTATTATCCCAGGATATGTAGCACAAATTAAAGGGGAATTGGAAGAGGAATTGGGGGGTGAATGGGAGGTCGTGGTCGGTTGTAGGGAGGCAGGAGATATCCCCGCCTTCCTTCAAAGATACGCCACAGCTTAATTTTCTGAGGAAAAAAGATTTTCTGATAAAGGTCTATGATTAGAAAACCGGTATGGAAGGTAGGGAGAAGATGATTTTAATTGGAGAATCAATTAATGTGATGAGGAAAGATATTTCGCAGGCGATAAAAGAGAGGGATAAGAAACCAATTCAAGATCTGGCATTACACCAGGTTGAAGCCGGAGCAGATTACCTTGACTTAAATATTGGTCCGTCGAGGAAAGAGGGTCCGGAAATAATGGAATGGATGGTTAATATTGTTCAGGATGTAGTAGATGTACCTTTATCTCTTGATACTACTAATTATTTAGCAATTGAAGCGGGATTAAAGGTGGTTAAGAAAAGACCTATTATCAATTCCGTGTCTTCGCAAAAGGAAAGGTTGAAAAACACCCTTCCTTTAGCCAAGAAATATAACGTTCCATTTGTGGCTCTTTTATTGTCAGATGAAGGGATTCCGAGAGATGTCTCGGAGCGGGCAAATGTCTTATTTGAAATCCTATCCAGTTCTCAAGCTTTAGGAATTCCGAACGAGGACGTTTGGGTTGATCCTATTGTGCTTCCAGTATCAGCAGATCAAAAACAAATGGTTGAATTTGTGGAATTTTTAAAAGTCATTCCTGATTTAGTGGGAGAAGAATTAAAGACAATCTGTGGTCTTTCAAATGTTTCCAATGGTTCTCCAAAAGAATTGCGTAGTATCTTAAATTGTACTTATCTCACAATGTTGCAGGAAGCCGGTTTATATTCAGCTATTGTGGATGTTTTAGATGAAAACATACTTAACACTGCCAAAGGGAAAATCTTAGATTCCTTTTCTTCACTCGATGTAGAGAAAACGAGATCGGTTTTAAAAAATGAGGTATTATATTGCCATTCCTGGCTTGAACTGTAGTTAGGATGTGCATAGAAATGGGTTTTTTGGCTAATATTTGGTCAAGATTGAAGAATATCTTTTCTGCTTCTCCATCTGGTTTTTTATGTGATTCATGCAGGTATGACTATAGAACTGCCTGTACAAATCCACATAGACCAAATGTTAAGAACTGTTCAAATTACAAAAAGAGATAATCTTTGTGGGGTAAAATCGTATGGAGATACATGATGTAGTAGTTGAGGTTAAGGAATTAAGAAAAAGGTGTCCAGTTTATAAGATTGGAGATAGGATATATTTTAGGAAGGGTTTGGAAGGAAGTTGGGTAATGGATATCGAGAAAACCAAGATTAAAGAGATATGTGTTTCAGCATTTCCAGCATTAGTTGGAGAGATAGTTAAAGTTCGGCACGCAATTCAAGATATTATTCATGTCCAATGTCTTGATCCAGGTCCACCATACACTGAAAATTCAGTAGTCTTTGAGATTAAAAAGGTGGAATAGTAAATGCCCAATTGGCTATTTTCACCATTAATAATATCAATATGATGAGCATAACCCCTTTTTTTACTAAGCCACGTAAGTTTCTCTTTTCTTTTGTTTTTCTGTACCATTGAAGGATTATACACCATTCGTATACTGTAAATATAGTAATAAGTACTATTACCAATAGATACACCCACCTCATGAATTCTTCAATCTCCCGGATTGATGTTAAGGTCTCTTTTACTGTCCATGTAGTTATTCCTGATAGTAGTATTAACATCAAGGCAAAAATGATACCTTTCTCAATAAGTCCCCTTATGTTTCTTCTTTCACCAGTTTTTTCCCACCATCTGTAAATAACTATCCACTCATAGATGGTAAAAATTATGATAGACATAACCAATACTAAATATAACCACTCCATAGCATACCCTCTTTCCGTTGATTACTTAAGCGAGATTTGAGAGTATATATAATATAATATATTCCTTATAGGATTGTCAATTAAAAAAGAAAAAGTCCTAAAGTTTTTGTAAGAATTACCCGATATATATAGTGAATGGAAACAATAAGTTAAAAAGGACAGCGTCCCTCCCTGTTGCTCTGTTTATAACATAAAGTATTTCATGTTGGCTAAGTAAATATTAGTTTACTTAGCCTTTTTTATTAGTGATTCAATTTAGCCATTTAGATTTTTATTAGGATTTTAGATTTTTGTTGACAAGGAAGTATATTTGTGGTATAATTAAAAACGATTAGAGTGTAGGTGTTAAAATGTTTGGTAGAAAAACATGTGTTGGTTTAGATATCTCGCAATACTGTGTAAAGATGGTAGAATTAAAAAAGGCTCGAGGAAAAATCTCGTTGAATAAGTTAGGAATGGCCAAGATTCCAAAGGGAAGTGAGGAAGAGCAGCCAGAATTGACGGTAAAGACAATAAGACAGGTATTACATGCCAGTAAGGTGAAAGCAAAAGAGGTTTCTGTTGCAGTTTCTGGAACCTCAGTTGTAGTGAGATATATTAGACTGCCTTATGTAAGTGAACAGGAGTTAAGAGGGGTTATTAAATATGAGGCAGAAGAATATATCCCTTTTGGAACAGAAGATGTGATTATGGACTTTCAGATTTTAGGAGATCTTGTAGATAGCAGGGGGGATAGAAAGATAGATGTGTTGCTTGTAGCTGCAAAAAAAGGTTTTGTTGATCAAAGACTAAGTATTATAAAAAAGGCAGGATTAAAACCATTATTTCTAAATGTGGATACCTTTTGTAATGAGGAGGTATGGGATTATAATTATGAGCAGAAGGAAGATGTAGTAGCATTAGTGGATATTGGCGAAAGATTTACTAATGTCAATGTTGTAGAAGGAGGAATTTCTCGTTTCAATCGAGATTTACTAGTTGGAGGGAGTGGGTTTACCCAAAGCATACAGAAAGAGTTTAACATAAGCCCTGAAGAGGCAGAGGCAATGAAAGAGGAAAAAGGGGCTATTCTGTCAGAGGAAGAATTGATGAGGGCTGATCAGACTCTGTCCCGTATCTCAGATGCAATTGAAATTGTTGCCTCAAAGTTAACAAGAGAATTGGAGCGTTCTTTTGCCTATTATTATACTCAGGCTTCTCGAAAAAGGATTGATAAAGTAGCTTTATGTGGGGGCTCAGCAAAATTAAGGAACTTAGATAAATTTTTAGGGGCAGGTTTAGGTATTCCAGTTATAGTTACTAATCCCTTTGATAGAATTGAGATAAATGAATCGGTTTTTGATAAAGGATTTATAGATAAGATTTCTCCATTATTTACGGTTGCTGTTGGCTTGTCATTAAGAGGCTTACTTGCTTAGTCCTTTTAAAGAAGAAAAAGCGATACAAAAAGAAAACTTGAGAAAAGGATGAGGGGTTTATGGTAACAAGGATTAATCTATTATCACCCGAAATATTAGCTCGAAAGAAAATCCGTAAGCAAGTTATTATCTCCATGAGTTTGGTTTGTGTTGTTTTTGTAATTATGATTAGCTTTTATATCCATAAATGTCACGTGTTCGCTGAGAAAAAGGAAGATCTTCGAATAAAAAGAAAGGAATTATCTGCGCTTCAACAAGAGATTAGGGAGGTAGAAAGGTTAGAGGCAAAAAAGGCAAAGTTGGAAGAAAGGAAGGGTGTGTTAGAGCAGCTTGTATTTGATCGTCAGAGATTAACACGGATACTGGATGAAATGTGTAGTTGTGTACCCTTTGGTCTTTGGTTGCAAAGTATCACTCCCAAAGGGAATCAATTAAGTATATCTGGAACTGCCTTTGATAATTTTTGTATTGCTAATTATATGGTTAGTCTATCAAATTCTGACATGTTTGGAGAGGTAGAGTTACTAAGTATTACAGATGGGAGTATCTTTGAACATCCAGTTAAAAGGTTTCAACTTGATTGTGATGTAATCCAAGGTGTTAGTCAAACGCAAGGAGGATAAAACTTGAAATTTAAATTCAAAAGACAACATTTAGTAATTATCTTACCTATCATTATTATTATTGTTTTGGTTTGCACCACTTATCTTTTTGGGATAAAGCCCAAAAATCGGGAGATAGAAAAGGTTGAATCCGAACTTCGTGAGGTAGAGAGGGATCTGGATAAAGCAAGGATAGTAATTGGTAAATTGGAAAGATTAAAGGCGGAATGTAGATGGTTAGAATTTGAGTTAAGAGAGGTAGAAAGGATGCTCCCAAAGAAGAAAGAGATGGCTATTTTATTGAAAGAGATAACGCGTCTTTCAAACATTACTGATGTTGATATTACCTCTTTTAGACCCAGAACTCCAATTCATAAACCTGATTACTCCGAATTCTCTATTGATCTCGAATTAGAGGGAACTTATCATGGTATATGCTCATTTTTAAATAAGATTGGGAATATAGAAAGGATAATTAATCCAACTACCATAAGATTAAGTGAAGTTACTGGAAAAAAGGGGAAAACCGTATCTTGTAATCTAACAGTTACTACCTATTATAAAGAATAGTATGGAGTTTCGGTTAATGAGAATATTTATTTTGATGGTAGTGTTAACTATAATTTGTGGATGTGGAAAGAAGGAGGAGGTTTCATATCCTGATCGAGTAACCAAGCCTGAAGATGAAAGGTTTGTGTTAGAAGAGACCTTTAGAAAAGAAAGGCCTGAGCCTCCTTTGTATGTGTATCGTTCGTTTAAGAGACGCGACCCTTTTGTACCTCTAATCCAAAAGGAAGAGGAGAAGAGAGAGAGAGAGTCAATTCTAACAATTACAAATGAAGAGATATTTGAGGTAAATATAAGAGAGTTAACCCTATCTGGTATTATTTGGGATAGAGGAGGGGCATTGGCTTTATTGTCTTCTATAGGTGGTTTCGGATATATCCTAAAAAATGGACGTCTTTTAGGAGAAAATGATAAACCAGTTGAAGGGGTTTTTGGTCAGATTATAGGAGATAACTGTGTAATATTAAGTCAGGGGAATAAAAAGATAACGTTATATCTGGGAAAGGGGTGATTTTTAATGAAATGGGGTCAAAAAAACGGGTCACTAATTTTGATTATAGGTATAGTGTTATTACCTCTCGCACTATTCGCAGAGGAAGAGGTGTATTCTATAAAAGATGCAGTAGTAAAGGAAGTGGAAGGGAAGATAAAAGTGGTGGTGAGTTGTAGCGCTGAACCTCAATACAGATATTTTGAGCTGAAGGACCCACCAAGGTTAGTAATAGACTTCCTTAATTCTACCTGTGACTGGAAAGAGAAGGTATTAGAGATAGCAAAAGAGAATATCTATAAGGTCAGATCTACCCAATACAAGTCACACCCAGTAAAGGTAACTCGGGTTGTACTTGATTTGAGAGATCTTTTTCCATATAATATATATACCGAAGAAAACCAGGTGGTTATTGATGTTGAAAGACCGCTAATATCCGAAGAGGTAGAAGAGGTTGAAAGAATAGAGGAGGTGGAAAAGGTTGAAATACCAAAGGTGAAAAGGGTTGAAATACCAAAGAGGTATCCACCTGAAAAAGTTTTTATGCCTGAAGAATATCCAACAATCTCTATGAATATTCAAGATGCAGACATTTTATCAGTGCTAAGGACCTTATCTGAAAAGGCAGGGGTTAATATCGTTCCAGCAAAGGATGTGAGAGGGAAGGTATCTCTTGTCTTACGAAATGTCCCTTGGGAAAGGGCGTTGGATATGGTTGTAAAATCTCATGGTTATGTCTATGTTAAAGAAGATGGAATATATAGAGTAGGAAATGAACAAGATTTTGAAAAGGAATTGATTACAAAGGTCTTTTTCTTAAATTATGCAGATGCCTCAGAGATGTTAAAAGCTGTTAGTTCAGTTTTATCCAAAGTGGGGAAAGCCCATGTGGATTCAAGGACAAATTCCTTGGTTATCATTGATACCAAAACAGCTATTGAAGATGCTCAAAATCTTATAGAAAGGTTAGATACGAAAACAAGACAGGTTATAATTGAGGCAATTATAACAGAGATGCAGTGGAGTGATGTAGATAGCTTAGGTATATATTGGTCAGCATCTTCAAAGGATATAGGAGAGGATGCGGATAAGATTGAAGTCACTTTACGAGGAGGTAAGGTTCCCAGTGAGATTGATCGTGGGACTATTATGTTTGGCGTATTAGACACAGTCAATTTTCGGATAAAATTCGATGCCTTAATTTCTAAAGATAAGGTAGAGATATTGTCCCATCCATCGATTATTTCCTTAGACAACCAAGAGGCAAAAATATTAGCTGGAAAGGAGCTTCCTTATGTAACTACCACTATGGGTGTTGGAGGGGTCTCTACTCAAACAGTTAGTTTTAAAGAGGTAGGGGTGAGATTAACTGTTACTCCAAAGATAAATCCTGATGGCTACATTACTTTAAAATTGCATCCTGAGGTTTCAGATTCAATCGGTACAGCTCCAAATGGGGAATTGATCATTGGAACCCAAGAGGCTGATACTCAAATTTTAATTAAAGATGGGGAGACTGTAGCCATAGGAGGGATGATAACTAAAAAGAAGGAAATGTATACCTCTAAGGTACCTGTTTTAGGAGATTTTCCCATTATAGGACCTTTATTTAGAAAAACAACCTCTCAAGATACGAAGAGGAATATATTTATCTTCCTTACCACTAAAATAATATAACCTCATATATCTAAGGATTTGTAATCCCTTCTCATTTCTCGCCTAACCTTTATCCAGAATTTATTTATAAAAAATGGTTGATTATTATTTAGAGATATGATATATTAGTTTTCAATGAAAAGCATTCTGTTTGTTTGCACTGGAAATACTTGTAGATCAGTTATTGCTGAAAATATGCTAAAAAGGTGGTTGAATGGATGTCAACTTCGCTTAGAGGTACGCTCAGCAGGAATCTCTGTTACTCCTCAAACTCCTGTTCCACATTATATACTCGAATTGTTAAAAAAAGAAGGGATTTCAGAAATCTATCATAAAACTACCCCTTTAACTGAGGAACAAATAAAGGAGGCCTCTTTAATATTAGTTATGGAATCCTTTCATAAACAAAGAATACTAGATCTATTTCCAGAAACAAAAGATAAGGTATATTTACTTAAAGAATATGTTGGAGAAAAAGAGAATTTAGACATCCTTGATCCATTTGGTGGCTTGGAAGAGGGTTATGAAACCTGCTTTTCACAAATTAAGGGGTGCATAACCAAATTAGTAGAGATATTAAAGGAAAAAATGGAAGATAGGGGAAAATAGGTATAAAAGGAATAAAGATGAAGATTGCGTTGGGTTCTGATCATGCTGGTTTTGAGTTGAAGGAGGAGGTTAAGGGATATTTGAGTAAAGCAGGATATGAGGTAGGAGATTTAGGAACTTACACATCTTTCCCGCATTGTGATTATCCTGATTTTGGTTATGAGGTGGCAAGAGGGGTATCAAGTGAAAAATATAATTTTGGGATTCTTATTTGTGGAACAGGAATAGGAATGAGTATTGTAGCTAATAAAGTCCCAGGGATTCGAGCGTCCCTTTGTTATAATATTGAGGCTGCAAAGCTTTCACGTCAACATAATGATTCGAATATTTTAGTTATGGGGGCCCGCTTTGTTGATAAATCGAGTGCTTTACAAATGGTGAAGATTTTTTTAGAAACACAAGCCGAAGGTGGGCGTCATTTAAGACGAGTAAGCAAGATTAAAGAGATAGAGAAGAAGATATTAAAAATTTGTTGACATGTACTACCTAATATGATAAAGTTAGACTCCTTTAAGTTAGTCCTTGAGAGGCTTAAAAGGGGTTCTGGCCCTCTGTAAGAGGGTTTTTTAGTATATAGTAAAGTTATATCTTCTTTTGGTATTGACGAAGTGCTATACTAAAAGAGAGATAATGAATGAGGTAGTGGATGTGAGATTGAAGGTCTTCGGTAGGAAGGATTTGTTAGGGTTACAGGACTTGCATCCAGATGAGATTAGACTTATTTTAGATACAGCTCGCTCTTTCCGAGAGATTTCAGAGAGGCCCATAAAAAAGGTTCCAACATTACGGGGGAAGACTTTAGTTAATCTTTTCTATGAGCCATCAACAAGGACGCGCACTTCCTTTGAAATAGCAGCAAAAAGGTTATCTGCGGATATCATAAACATTAATGTACCACAAAGTTCTATAGTTAAAGGAGAAGGTTTAAAGGATACAGTGAAAACAATTGAAGCTATGGAGGCATCCATAGTGGTTATTAGACATGGACAGGCTGGTGTTCCCCATATCCTGGCGCATATGGTAAAGTCTTCCATAATCAATGCAGGTGACGGTGCCCACGAGCACCCAACTCAAGGTTTGATTGATATGTTTACAATATTGGAAAAGAAAGGAAGTCTCGAGGGGCTAAGGATAGTTATCGTTGGAGACATATTGCACTCCCGTGTAGCCAGATCAAATATTTTTGGACTTACTAAAATGGGGGCCAAGGTATGCGTGTGTGGTCCTCCCACTTTGATTCCACCTAAGGTTGAACAGCTAAAAGTGGAGGTATATTATAAATTGGAAGAAGCAATTAAAGATGCGGATGTCATTATGCTACTTCGGATGCAACTTGAACGCCAATGTCCTAATCTATTTCCTACTCTTCTTGAATATACCAAGTTGTATGGTTTGAATAAAGAGAGGTTACGAGTGGCATCCCAGGATGTCTTAGTTATGCATCCAGGTCCTATAAATAGAGGAATAGAGATAACACCTGATGTAGCTGACTCACATTACTCTGTAATTTGTGACCAAGTGCGAAATGGAATAGCAGTAAGGATGACTGTTCTATACCTTCTTTCTGGAAATAGAGGGAGATTGTGAAGTTGCTAATTAAAGGTGGAAGGGTAATTGATCCAGAAAGTAGATTGGATAAGGTAGCCGATCTATTGATTGAAAATGGCAAGATTAAAGATATAATAAAACCCGATACCCGAAACCCGATACCCGAAACCCGAATAATTGATGGTAAGGGAAAGATTGTCACTCCAGGTTTGATCGATATGCATGTCCATTTAAGAGAGCCAGGAAGAGAGGATGAAGAGACAATTAAATCTGGAACCCGGGCCGCAGCAAAAGGGGGATTTACTACCATTTGTTGTATGCCTAATACTTCACCTTGTATGGACAATCATGTAGTAGTAGAGTTTGTTAAATCTCGGGTTGAAAAAGAAGGTGTAATCAATGTAATACCAATTGGTGGGATAAGTAAAGGATTAGATGGGAAGGAACTGGCTGAAATTGGAGAGTTGGTTAAGGCAGGAGTCCGAGCGATTTCGGATGATGGTAACCCTTTGATGGATGCAGGGATGATGAGAAGGGCCTTGGAATATGTCAAGGGATTTGGAATTCCACTTATTTCTCACTGTGAGGATATAAACCTATCAAAGGATGGGGTTATGAATGAAGGATATATGTCAACTGTTTTAGGTATGAGAGGGATTCCCAGTGCTTCAGAAGAGGTGATGGTGGCAAGAGAGATAATCCTTGCACAATTGACCCAAAGCCAAGTACATATTGCTCATGTATCAACTAAGGGTTCGGTTGCATTGATTAGAGATGCTAAGAAAAAAGGGATACCAATTACTTGTGAAACCTGCCCACATTATTTTGTACTGACAGATGAGGCCTGTAAGGATTTTAATACCAATACCAAGGTTAATCCACCTCTAAGGACATCCGAGGATGTTCAAGCAATAAAAGAAGGGTTGAAGGATGGAACAATTGATGTTATTTCAACAGATCATGCCCCTCACGCGGATTTCGAGAAAGAACTCGAATATGATAAGGCCCCTTTTGGGATAGTTGGTTTAGAGACAGCCTTGCCTTTAATCTTTACTGAATTAGTGGGAAAATCTGTTCTCTCTCTATCTGACGCCTTGAGCAAGGTAACGATAAATCCAGCCTTAATCTTGGGGATTAAAAAGGGAAGGATAAAGAAGGGATTCCCGGCAGATATTACTATAATTGATCCAGATCTGGAAGAGGTAGTGGATGTAAATAGATTTTTATCTAAGTCTCGGAATTCGCCATTTGATGGATGGAAGGTGAAAGGGATTCCTGTTATGACAATTGTCAAAGGTCGTATTGTTATGGAAGATGGTAAGGTGCTATGAAGGCATATCTTGCTTTAGAAGATGGGACTGTTTTTGAAGGTACGTCTTTTGGTTCGGAAGGCGAAAGATTAGGGGAAGTGGTTTTTAATACATCCATTACTGGATATCAAGAGATATTAACTGATCCATCTTATAAAGGGCAAATTGTAACTATGACCTACCCTCAGATTGGAAATTATGGGGTGAACAAGAACGATTTTGAATCGGACGTACCGCGTGTAGAAGGATTTGTGGTAAGGGAGTGTTCACGGATATATAGTAACTGGAGGGGAGAGGGGACCCTTCAAGATTTCCTAATAAAATACAACATACCTGCTATTACGGGTATCGATACGAGGGCATTAACTCGTCGCATAAGGCTTTCGGGAGCAATGAAGGGAGTTATTTCAACCATTCCCCAGAACCCAAAAAGTTTGGTAGAAAAGGCTCGTGCCTCTCCATCCATTGTAGGTCGAGACTTAGTAAAAGAAGTTACCTGCAAAGAACCTTACAAGTGGAACCACGAATCACGAACCACGAACCACGAACTTAAGTATAAAGTTGTAGTTATGGACTTTGGTATAAAAAGAGACCTCTTACGGTCTCTTGCAAAGGTTAGGTGTGAAGTTACGGCTGTTCCTGCGCACACGAAATCCCATGAGATTTTAGAGATGAATCCAGATGGTGTATTCTTATCTAATGGGCCAGGTGATCCGAAAGCGCTTTCCGATGTTATCCGGGAAGTAAAAAGGCTAATTGGAAAATTACCTATATTTGGTGTCTGTTTAGGACATCAAATCTTAGGCTTAGCCTTAGGGGGAGATACCTTTAAACTGAAGTTTGGTCATCGAGGAGGAAATCAGCCAGTAAGGAATGAAGAAAATGGAAGGGTGGAAATAACTACTCAAAACCATGGGTTTTGCGTGGATCCCACCTCCCTTCCGAAGGACGTAATCTTAACCCATCGTAACCTTAATGATAATACATTAGAAGGAATTAGACATAAAACACTACCTATCTTCTCTGTCCAATATCACCCAGAGGCTTCTCCTGGTCCTCATGATACACAGTATCTATTCCATCAATTTACGAGGTTAATGGAGAGTGGAAAGGCGTAAAAAAGAGGAATTATCTGGCTGCATTTCACAGGTATCAAAGTTCTTGGCCATATTTATTGGAGGAGGCGTAATTATAAAAAGCCTTTTAATGGGAGAGGTGAATATGGCTATAAGAGGTGTTATAGCAGTGGCCATATTCCTTTTACTTGTTAAAATAGGAACTATGCTATGGGTAAAATACAGTTAATAAGAGGAGGGTATGCCAAAGAGGACAGATATCAAGAAGGTGATGCTTATTGGTTCAGGGCCAATTGTTATTTCCCAGGCATGTGAATTTGATTATTCAGGAACTCAGGCCTGCAAGGCACTAAAGGAAGAAGGTTATGAGGTTATATTAGTAAATTCTAATCCAGCAACCATTATGACTGATCCTGAATTGGCTACAAAGGTTTATATAGAACCAATTATTCCAGAAGTCTTGGAGAAGATAATCAGAAGGGAGTCGCCAGATGCACTTCTTCCAACCATGGGTGGGCAAGTAGCATTGAACATGGCCTTTACTTTGGCAAAGAGCGGGGTTTTAGATAGATATGGGGTAGAGTTGATTGGAGCAAAATTAGAGGCAATAGAGAAGGCAGAAGATAGAACCTTTTTTAAGGAAGCTATGAGAAAGATAGGGATAGAGGTTCCAGATTCAGGGGTTGCACGTACATTTTCCCAGGCAGAAGAGCTTGCAGATAGACTTGGCTTTCCTTTGGTTATTAGGCCCTCCTTTACCTTAGGAGGTACAGGGGGTGGAATAGCCTATAATGTTTATGAATTTCAAGAGATTGTTGGAAGGGGTTTAGAAGAAAGCCTGATTACGCAAGTTTTGATTGAGAAATCGGTTTACGGATGGAAGGAATACGAGTTGGAGGTAATGAGGGATTTGGCAGATAATGTAATTGTTATCTGTTCTATTGAGAATTTTGATCCTATGGGGATTCATACAGGGGATTCAATCACTGTTGCCCCTTCCCAGACCTTAAGTGATAAGGAGTATCAATTGATGCGAGATGCAGCCATCCGGATAATTCGAGAGATTGGGGTTGAAACAGGTGGTGCAAATATTCAATTTGCTGTAAATCCTGAGACAGGAGAGCTTCTTTCAATTGAAATGAATCCAAGGGTTTCCCGCTCCTCTGCTTTGGCATCAAAGGCAACTGGTTTTCCTATTGCTAAAATTGCTACAAAATTGGCTATAGGATATACCTTAGATGAATTACCAAATGATATTACTCGGAAAACCCCTGCCTCATTTGAGCCAGTAATTGACTATGTTGTTATTAAAATTCCAAGATGGGCATTTGAGAAATTTTCGCATGCAGATCCTACATTGACCACTCAAATGAAATCTGTTGGTGAAGCCATGGCAATTGGCAGAACCTTTAAAGAGGCATTACAAAAGGCACTACGTTCTCTTGAAATAGACAGATTTGGATTAGAACCTATAGATAAGGGACGCCATACGCCAGTTGATATTCTTAAGGAAAAATTGGCTATTCCAAACAAGGATAGGATTTTTTATATTAGAGAGGCATTCAAAGCAGGATTTGACTTGTCTGAGATCTATGGATTGACAAAGATTGATCCCTGGTTTTTAGATCAAATCAAGCAACTTGTAGAAATGGAGGAGCAGATTAGATCTCGGGGTAGCAGCATAGATCGTGATTTAATTTGGGAGGGGAAAAGGGCAGGATTTTCAGATAAGCAGTTAGGAGATATATTGAAGAAAGAGGAAGATGAGATAAGGGCGCTTAGAAAGGAGAAGGGGATCCTTCCCACCTACAAGATGGTGGATACCTGTTCAGCTGAATTTGAGGCATATACTCCATACCTCTATTCAACTTATGAGATAGAAGATGAAGCCCCTCCATCTTCTAAAAAAAAGGTTATCATTTTAGGTTCTGGTCCAAATAGGATTGGACAAGGTATTGAATTTGACTATTGCTGCTGCCATGTTGCATTTGCACTGAAAGAAGAAGGATTTGAGACTATAATGATCAATTCTAATCCAGAGACCGTGTCTACTGATTATGATACATCAGATAGGTTATATTTTGAACCATTGACCAAGGAGGATGTTTTAAATATAGTAGAGAAGGAAGATCCCTTTGGGGTAATTATTCAGTTTGGTGGACAAACCCCTTTAAAATTAGCTGTTCCATTAGAGCGAGCAGGGGTTAAGATTCTTGGGACCTCTCCTGATTCAATTGATTTGGCAGAGGATAGAGGGAGATTTAGTTCATTGCTCGCATATTTAAAGATAGATCAGGCTCCATATGGAATAGCCTGGCAGAGCCAACAGGCAGTGAAGATTGCTAGGAAGTTGGGCTATCCAGTACTTGTTCGTCCATCTTATGTCTTAGGAGGGCGGGCAATGGAGATTGTTTATGACGACTTATCCTTACGTAATTATATGAAAGAGGCAGTAGAGGTCTCTCCTTCGCATCCAGTGCTTATTGACAAATTTTTAGAAGGGGCAATTGAGGTAGATGTTGATGCAGTATCTGATGGTCGGGATACGATTATCTGTGGAATAATGGAACATATTGAAGAGGCAGGGATCCATTCAGGCGATTCGGCATGTGTTATCCCTCCATATTCCATTTCAGATGAATTAGAGGAAAGAATAAGGGAGTGTACAAAAAGGTTGGCTCATGCTTTGCATGTTATAGGCCTAATAAATATTCAATATGCAATTAGAAATGATCGTGTTTATATGTTAGAGGCGAACCCAAGGGCGTCTCGTACAATACCTTTTGTATCAAAGGCAACTGGTGTACCATGGGCAAAGATAGCCGCCAAATTGATGGTTGGAAGAAGATTGAAAGAGCTTGGTGTGAAAGATAATACTACGCCAGAATACTTTTCAGTAAAAGAGGTTGTGTTTCCTTTTATTAAATTCCCAGGGGTGGATACAATTTTAGGGCCTGAAATGAGATCAACCGGGGAGGTAATGGGAATAGATAGGGATTTTGGACGTGCCCTTTATAAATCTTACATGGCAGCCTCTATCTTTCTTCCGTTATCGGGTCAAGTTTTCATTTCTGTAAATGATCGGGATAAACGTAATATTATCTTTATTGCTAAAAAGATTTCTGATTTAGGGTTTAGTATCTTAGCTACTCACGGTACAGCTAAGGTTTTGGCTAAAAATGAGTTAGAGGTAAAGGAGATCTTTAAGGTAGGGGAAGGTAGGCCTGATATAGTTGATGCGATCAAGAATCGGGAGATAGATTTGATTATAAATACCCCTTTGGGTAGAAAGTCAAAATTTGATGAATCTGCTATCAGAAAACAGGCTGTAATGCATGGGATCCCGTGTATAACTACAATTTCAGGTGCTCAAGCCGCAGTAAATGGGATTGAGGCAATGAAGAAAGGTCAGTTAACCGCTAAACCATTACAGGAATACTATAAAGAGAGGTAGGTTTATGTTCCTTACTGAGGCTACGGTAATTGACCACTTAGAGATAGCTTCGGGATATTATAGGATGATTTTGGAAACTCCGAAGATTTCGTGCCAGGCCTATCCTGGTCAGTTTATACATACAAGGATTAGTGATCAGTATGATCCCCTTCTTCGACGTCCATTTAGTATACATAGAATAGATAGAAAGAGAGGAAGAATTGAGATTTTATATAGAGTAGTGGGGAAGGGAACTCATCTATTAACCAAGGCTCGCCCTGGGTATAAATTGGATGTATTTGGTCCATTAGGAAATGGATTTAAGGTAGATAGATATTTAAAAACCGCCATTATTATAGCTGGTGGGATAGGTGTAGCACCGCTTTTGACCTTAGGTGAGGAGTTGGTAAAAAGAGGTGTAAGTACACGTGTCTTTATTGGAGCAAAGACAAGGGGTTTAATTCTCTGCGAAAATGAATTCAAAGAATTAGGGTGTGAAGTGAGGGTGAGTACAGAGGATGGAAGTTCAGGGTATTTCGGTACTGTTACAGACATGTTTCGTGATTTTTTGCTTTCGAATGAAGATATCTCCGGCTCCTCTCCTTCTCTTTTTGCCTGTGGACCATACTCTATGTTCCGTGAGGTAGCTTTATTGACTCGAAGATTCAATATCTACTGTCAGGTCTCTTTAGAAGAACGGATGGCTTGTGGGGTAGGGGTTTGTCTTGGTTGTGCAGTTAGGGTTAAGGGAGGTGTTTATAAACGGGTGTGTAAAGATGGTCCAGTATTTTCCGCAGAGGAGGTAGCTTGGAATGATAACTCCCAAGCTTACTGTTAATATTTCGGGAATAAAGATGAGAAACCCCGTGATGGTAGCATCTGGAACTTTTGGTTATGGTGAAGGGTACGAAAACTTGGTTCCACTTGATAAATTAGGTGCAATTGTAACCAAAGGGATTACAATGGATGAAAGATCTGGTAATCCAAGCCCTAGGATTTGTGAAACACCAAGCGGGATGTTGAATGCAATTGGACTACAAAATGTAGGACTAAAAAATTTTATTAATGAAAGGTTGCCTTATCTTCGTCAATTTGATGTTCCTGTGATTGTTAATATATGTGGGGAATCTGTAGATGAGTATGTAGAACTTTCAAAACGTCTTTCTGAGGTTTCAGGGATAGCTGGCTTAGAGGTAAATATATCCTGTCCAAATGTTCAAAGAGGAGGGATGATCTTTGGTAAGGATCCTGATTTAACCTATGAAGTAGTTAGCAAGGTGCGAAAATCTACTCATCTACCTTTGATTGTGAAACTTACCCCAAATGTAGGGGATATAACTTGTATTGCGAATTCTGCACGCCTTGCGGGTTGTGATGCCATATCATTGATAAATACGTTGACCGCAATGGCAATAGATATACATACCAGGAAACCAAAATTGGCAACTATAACAGGTGGACTTTCAGGTCCTGCAATAAAGCCAGTGGCTATTAGAATGGTTTGGGAAGTGGCAAAAGCAATTAATCTACCTATAATTGGGCAAGGAGGAATTATGGATGCCCAAGATGCTCTGGAATTCATTATTGTTGGAGCATCGGCAGTTTCGGTAGGGACAGGGAATTTTGTTAATCCAATGGCTACCTTAGAGATTATTGATGGAATCAGAAGGTATATGATTGAACATAGGATTGATGAGATAGATCAATTAATAGGTAGTGTAAAGGTATGAAACCAAAGGATCATTTAATCTTGGCCTTAGATGTGGATAGTTTAGAAGAGGCTAAAGATATTGTAGATGAACTTAAGGATATGTGTGGGATTTTTAAGGTAGGGCCTCAACTCTTTACCATTTATGGAGTGGAGACCCTGAGAATGATTCAGAGAGCTGGATGTAAAACATTTCTTGATCTGAAATATCATGATATTCCTAACACCTTGAAGGAGGTAGCAGATGTAGTTGTAAAACTTGGAGTATATATGTTTACTATCCATACCTTAGGTGGAAGGGAGATGATGCGGGTGGTCGTTGAAGAAATACGTCAAATATCCCAAGATACAGAGATCCCCAAACCACTTGTGCTTGGGGTGACTATATTAACAAGTATTAGCCAAAGGATTTTAGAGGATGATTTGGGTATAAAGAGGCATGTTAAGGATCAAGTGGTGTTTCTTGCAGAGGCGGCTAAAGAGGTAGGATTAGATGGAGTAATTGCCTCTCCCTATGAGGTTGCATCCATTAGAGAGAGATGTGGGAAGGATTTCCTTATTGTAACCCCTGGAATACGTATGGAAGAGCGAAAGGATGATCAAAAAAGGGTTATGACTCCAAGAGAGGCAATTAGAGATGGAGCTAATTATTTGGTTGTTGGAAGACCAATAATTTATGCACCAAATAGGAGGGACGAAGCAAAACGGTTTTTGGAGGATATAGAGACTGGATTGATGGAAAGGTGTGGAGTTATAGAGCCTGTCTAAAGGGAAATGATTTGGAGAGATTCAGTGTTTCACTTGGGGAGACAAATCTACTTATTTTATCGGATAAATTTTTAGAAAAAGAGGCAAAAAGAGAGGTTTTGAGATTAAGAAGTCAGTTGATAGATTATATCAGCGCTCATACCATCTTTAAGAAAACATACCGACCTTATAAGGTAACTGGAGAGGTCCCAGAGATTATAAAAAAGATGAGTGATTCATCAATCAAGGCAGGAGTTGGACCAATGGCAGCAGTAGCAGGAGCAATAGCTGAATTCTTAGGTCGAGAGTTATTAAAATATTCGCAAGAGGTTATTGTGGAAAATGGAGGGGATATATTTATTAGGTGTATAAAACCAAGAAAGGTTGGAATCTATGCAGGTATGTCTTCTTTATCTGAAAGGTTGGCTTTAAAGATTGAACCCGAAAATACCCCCTTAGGTATCTGTACCTCAAGTGGTGTTTTTGGTCATTCCGAAAGTTTTGGTAAGGCCGATTCAGTGACGTGTATTTCTCGATCCGCAGCATTAGCCGATGCAGCCTGTACAGCAATTTGCAATATAATTCAGGATAGATCCGATATTGAAAAGGGACTCAAGTTAGGGAAACATATAGAAGGTATTAGTGGGGTTGTTATTATCAAAGATAACGAATTAGGGATTTGGGGAGATATTAACTTAGTTGTTGTTAGTAAAAATGGGGAGATTAAATGAGGATGTCGCAATTATTTTTGCCTACCTTGTTTGAGGATCCAAAAGAGGCAGAACTTGTTTCACATAGGCTTATGTTAAGAGCAGGTTTAATTAGAAGATTGGCTTCTGGTATCTATTCCTATCTTCCATTAGGAAATATGGTACTTCAAAAGATAATTGGTATTGTAAAAGAAGAGATGGAGCATATTGGTTATCAAGAGGTTTTGCTACCCGCTTTACAACCGAAGGAACTATGGGAGGAGAGTGGAAGATGGGAGGAATATGGTGAAGATATGTTTAAATTACGGGATAGGAGAGAAAGAGAATTTGGATTAGGACCCACCCATGAAGAGGTAATAACAGATTTAGTAAGACGAGAGGTTAGGTCGTATAGGGATTTGCCATTATTTCTTTATCAAATTCAGACTAAATTCCGTGATGAAATGAGGCCAAGATTTGGGGTAATGCGTGGACGAGAATTTATTATGAAAGATGCCTATTCCTTTGACTGCACATCCCAGGATGCAGATATAAGTTACCAAAATGTGTATAACGCCTACTGTCAGATCTTCGCTCGTTGTGGGTTACGCTTTCGAGCTGTAGAGGCAGATACTGGACTGATTGGAGGAAGTCGTTCTCATGAATTTATGGTTTTAGCAGATGCTGGAGAAGACATTATTGTTTCATGTACCGCCTGTAATTATGCAGCTAATTTGCAAAAGGCTGAAATAGGAGAGGAGAAGGATAGGGCGGAGAAGGAGAAGATGGATGATTTGACATTGGTTGAAACTCCAAATATGAAGACAGTGGAAGAAGTAGCACACTTTCTACACGTTACTCCGAATAAACTTATTAAAACCTTATTTTATGAGACAGAGGATCGCCTTGTTGGTTGTTTAATCAGAGGGGATCAGCAATTGAATTTAGCCAAATTGCAAAGGTTACTTGGTTGTAGTATATTAAGGATGGCAGATGAATCAATTATTAGAAGGGTGGCAAATACAATCCCTGGATTTTCTGGACCAATAGGTTTACAAGATGTACAATTGATTGCCGATAATTCACTGCGGAACGGACGGAATTTTGTGGTAGGAGCAAACAAACCTAACATGCATTATATGAATGCAAATATAGGACGGGATTTCCGTGTAGACACCTTCCAAGATATCCGAATTGCAACTTCGGGTGATCCATGTCCAAGATGTGAAGCCAAGTTAAAGATAGGTAAAGGGATTGAGGTAGGGCATGTATTTAAGTTAGATAAAAAATATAGTAGATCGATGAAGGCTACCTTTTTAGATGAAGATGGTAAAGAGAAGGATATAATAATGGGTTGTTATGGGATTGGAATTACTCGTCTTATGGCATCTATAATTGAACAGAATTCGGATGAATTGGGGATCATCTGGCCCATTTCGGTTTCTCCTTACGAAGTACTAATACTTCTTGTAAATATACAAGATAAGATTCAAAAAGAAGGTGCCTTTGAACTATACGAAGATCTTAAAAAAGAAAAGGTAGAGGTATTGCTTGATGACCGTGAAGAATCCCCTGGGAAGAAGTTTAAGGATGCGGATCTTATTGGAATTCCCATTCGGGTGGTGATTGGTAAGAGGATGAAGGAAGAGGGGGTATTTGAAGTTAGTTTAAGGAGAACTCGCGAGAGGTTCCTTGTAAAAAAAGAAGAGGCGGTAGGTAAAGTAAAAGAGCTAAAATCTCTTCCTTGACATCCTGGGAGGAGATATGATAGAGTATACATCTAATAAGATTTCGGGATGTGTGGTATGTATGAAGTGGTGTTGATTCCTGGAGATGGAATAGGACCAGAGGTAATTGATTCGGCTATTCAGGTGATCGAAGCTACGGGAGTTAAGATAAAGTGGAAGGTAGTTCAGGCAGGTCAAAAAACCGAAGAATCGGAAGGGACACCCTTACCAAATTCTGTATTAGATGCCATAAGAGAGACCAAGGTAGCTTTGAAAGGACCTATAACTACACCTATTGCAAAAGGATTTAGGTCAGTTAATGTACGCCTAAGGAGGGAATTAGATCTTTATGCAGCCCTGCGTCCAGTCCGCTCCTTTCATGGTGCCTTTACTCGGTATGAAGATATTGATTTGGTAATAATAAGAGAGAATACAGAGGGGCTTTATTCAGGAGTGGAACATTGGGTAGATAAAGAAAGGAAGGCAGCAGAAAGTATTCGTATCATAACCCGTCACGCTTCGGAGCGAATTATAAAATATGCCTTTGAATATGCAAGGCTCTGGAGGAGAAAAAAGGTAACCCTTGTTCATAAGGCCAATATTCTTAAAGCCACCTGTGGGCTTTTTTTAGAAGTAGGGAAGGAAGTAAGTAGTTCCTATCCTGAAATAGAATTTGAGGATAGAATAGTAGATAATATGGCTATGCAATTAGTGAAAAAGCCCTCTGAGTACGATGTAATTGTAACTTCCAATCTATTTGGTGATATCCTGTCCGATCTTTGTGCAGGATTAATTGGGGGGTTGGGTTTGGCGCCTGGAGCAAACATTGGTCAAGAGATAGCTGTATTTGAACCAGTTCATGGTTCGGCTCCTAAATACGCTGGAAAGAATAAGGTTAATCCTACATCAAGTATTTTATCCGGTGCACTGATGCTTTTCCATTTAGGAGAAAGAGAGGCATACCATAGAATATATAATGGAGTAAAAGAGGTGATTCGGGAAGGGAAGGTGCTTACTTATGATTTAGGTGGTACCTCCTCTATGAGTCAGATGACTGAGGCAATTGTAGAAAGGGTAAGGGGTGGGTGAATAACGTGTTTTAGGAGAGAATTATGAGGATTTCGATTATAGGTGCTGGAAAAGTAGGTGGAGCGATTGCCTATACGTTAATGATTGGCGGAATTCAAGAGATAGTTTTAGTTGATATTGACCGAGATAGGGCTTGTGGTGAAGCCCAGGATTTAAGAGAAGGGATTCCTGTACTCCCTTTCTTTCCAAAGATTTATGCAGGAGATTTTTCCAAGATTTCCTCATCACACATAGTAATTATAACTGCTGGCGAGAAAAGACGGCCTTCGGACTCAAGGCTTGATTTATTAAGGAATAATGCTCGAATTATGAAACAGGTGATCGAGAAGGTGGTTGAATATAATAGAAGTTGTATTATATTTATTGTCTCTAATCCGGTAGATGTATTGACTTATTTGGCCCTAAATCAATCGGGTTTTTCGGAAAGGCGGGTGTTTGGTTTAGGTACCTTTCTTGATACTATTAGATTTAAATCCGCACTTTCTGAAGAGGTCGAAGTTAATCCGAGTGAACTCCATGCTTTGATAATTGGTGAACATGGCGATTCAATGGTTCCTGTTTGGAGTCAAACCAGAATCTTTGGTATTCCACTATGTGAGTATAAGAGGCTTGATAAAGCCAAGATGGATGAGATTTTGAAGAAAACACGGAATGCAGGAGCGGAGGCTATTCTGAAGAAGGGTGGAGCCTGTTTCTCAGTTGCCTTGGCAGTATCAGAGGTTATCTGGAGTATAGTCTTGGATAGAAAGAAGATTATTCCTGTAACCTCTTTGCTCAATGGATACTATGGAATTTCAGATGTATGTTTATCAGTACCAACCCTTATTGGAAAAGAAGGGGCGGAAGAGCTAATTAAGATACCCCTTAGTCGAGAGGAAAAGGAGGGATTGAGGTATTCTGGTTCTATCTTGAAAGAAAAGATAGGTCAGTTAGAATTAAACGGCTAAAATGAGACAGATAGATGTGTCGCAAATCAGAGATGTTGTAAGTGAATTGTGTATGAGAGCCAATTATGAATTGGGTGAGGATGTATTACATTCTTTGGAGTATGCTAAGGCACGAGAGTCGGAAGGTAGGGCCCAAGAGATCTTACAGATGTTAATTGATAATGCCAAATTGGCTAAAGAGGAGAGACTTCCTATTTGTCAAGATACTGGGATAGTGGTTGTTTTTTTAGAGATAGGGCAAGCCCTGCATATTGTAGGAGGGGACTTGTTCCGTGCTGTAACTTTGGGAGTAAAAAATGGATATGAAAAAGGGTATCTGCGAAGTTCTATAGTAGATGATCCAATAAAAAGGGAAAATATAGATAATGTTCCACCTGTTATCTATACCAAGATTACTCCTGGGGATAGATTGAAGATTATGCTTATTTCTAAAGGGTGTGGTTCAGAAAATATGGGTTCGATTAAGATGTTAAAACCCCATGAAGGGGGAAAAGGGATAATCGATTTTGTTATAAGATGGGTTAGAGAGGTGGCAAGTTTTGCCTGCCCACCGATAGTTGTTGGAATAGGGATTGGAGGGACATTTGAAAAGGCAGCTATGTTATCTAAGATGTCGCTTTGTCGAAAGATAGGAGAGTTTTCCCCTATTTCTCACATAGCTAATATAGAAAAGATTTTATTCCAACAGGTTAATAAGCTGGGTATTGGTCCGGCTGGATTTGGGGGAAGAACCACTTGTTTAGCAGTAAATATTGAAACCTATCCTACACATATTGCTGCGTTACCGGTTGCTGTCAATATTAATTGTCATGCCCATAGATATAAGGAAGCAGTAATATAGAGAAAGGAGTGAGGTGTGGGTGAGGAAATAGAATTAATTTCGCCGCCAAGTAAAGAGGATATTTCCCACTTGAAGCCAGGAGATAAGGTTCTCTTGAGCGGTACGCTTTATACTGCTCGGGATAAGGCTCATAAACGTATGATTGAGGATTTACCTGATTTACCTTTTCCGCTTCAGGGACAAATAATCTATTATACTGGTCCAACTCCGCCAAGGCCAGGATTTCCTATTGGTTCTTGTGGCCCAACTACATCCAGTAGGTTAGACATTTACACCCCAAAGCTTTTATCCTTAGGGTTGCTTGGGACGATAGGCAAAGGGCCAAGAAGCTTACCAGTAATTGAATCTATAAGGAGATACTCAGGTATCTATTTTGTTACCACAGGCGGGGTGGGTGCTTTATTGGCTAAGAAGGTTAAGTCCTCTGAATTGATTGCTTACGAAGAGCTGGGTTGTGAAGCCATTTTCCGCTTAGAAGTGGAAGATTTTCCAGTCTGGGTGGGGATTGATTGTCGGGGGAATTCAATGATTTCAAAAAAAGAGATGGAGCTGGAAAGGACATTAGTCATTATAAAACCCGATGCAGTGGCTGCACGCCTTATTGGAGAGGTAATCAAGAGGTTTGAAGAAAGAGATCTTGAGGTGATTGCCTTAAAGATGGTAAATCTTACGAAAGAGGAATGGGGAAGGTTTTATCAGGTTCATCAAGACAAGCCTTTTTATTATGATTTTATTGAATTTATGTCTTCTGGTCCATCTATTGTCATGGTTTTGCAAGGAGAGGGTGTTATTATGGAAGCGAGAAGGCTAATTGGTGAAACTGATCCAAAATTGGCTAGGTTAGGAACCATAAGAGGTGATTATGCTACAGACACAAGACATAATATAGTTCATGGTTCAGATTCAAGAACTACTGCCGAAGCAGAGATCTCTTTTTTCTTTAAGGAGAATGAACTATGGAGTCATTAATTGATGTCTCAAGGATCCGGGTTGGGGAGACAATAAACGTAGTTTTTAAAGATTTAGAGTTAAATATAGATAATTTAGAATTTACACGCCCGATAGAGGTTTCCGTAAGACTTACCAATACAGGTAAGTGTATTACGGTAAAGGGGGTTATTTCTACTTCGGTTAATTTAACCTGTAACAGATGTTTGGAGGTATTTGAGTATCAAATTAGGTACGAAATCGATGTAGAATATTATAAGAAAAAAGAGAGGTATATAACGGACTTGGAGTTGGATTCGGAAATGTTAAATATAGCGTATTATGAAGATGATAGAATAGATCTAATGGATGAGGTTCGTCAATGTATAATATTAGCCCTTCCTATGAAATCTATTTGTAAAGAGGGGTGTCTTGGATTATGTCCCCATTGTGGAAGAAATCTGAATAAGGAAGGATGTGATTGCAAAGAGAAGGAGATAGATGAAAGATTAGCCAAATTAGGGAAATTACTAAAATAAGGAGATGTAAATGGCTCTACCAAAAAGAAAGATAAGTAAAGCACGAAGGGATAAGAGAAGGACCCATTGGAAGGTGAGTTTGCCTCAACAATCAATTTGTCCTAAATGTCATTTAGTAAAATTACCACATTTCGTTTGTCCTCATTGTGGATATTATAAGGGGAAAGAGGTTATAAAGATAAAAGAGAAAAAGGAGTGATTTAGATTGAGAATTGCTGTTGATGCCATGGGAGGAGACAATGCCCCAAGAGCAATCATTGAAGGGGTTATAGCATATTTAAAGGAAGAAAAAAAGGATAGAGAGATAATTTTAGTTGGAGATGAAGAGGTAGTAAAGCGAGAGTTGTCACTATATAGTGTAGATGGATTACCTATCTCAATTGAACCCTCAAAAGAGGTTATTGAAATGGAAGAGTCTCCTGCCAAGGCAATTCGGACAAAAAAGAGATCGTCGATTGTTATTGCTACCAATTTGGTAAGGGATAAAAAGGCTGATGCATTGGTCTCAGCTGGAAATACAGGGGCAGTGATGGGAGCCTGTTTTATGAGCTTAGGAAGGTTAAAAGGCATCTTGCGTCCTGCTATTGCTACCCTTCTTCCAACATTACGAACTCCTTCGGTTTTACTGGACGTAGGTGCAAATGTTGACTGCAAACCACAACATCTTTTTCAATTTGCTGTAATGGGTTCGGTATATGCAAGGTATGTATTGAAAAAAGAGAAGCCAAAGGTTGGGTTATTGTCGATTGGGGAGGAGCGGACAAAGGGAAATGGATTAGTATTTAGTGCCCACAAGTTGATAGAAGACTCTCGCCTTTTGAACTTTATAGGAAATGTAGAAGGACGGGATATTGTAAATGGAAAGGTTGATGTTATCGTTTGTGATGGTTTTGTTGGGAATATAGTGTTGAAATTTGGAGAGAGTTTTGCAGAGATGATCATGCATGAGTTAAAAGAAGAGTTCTCAAGAAACCTTTTGTTAAAGATTGGATCTTTTCTTGTAAGATCTGGATTTCGGCGGTTTAGAAAAAGGGTTGATTATTCTGAGTATGGTGGAGCACCATTACTTGGAATAGATGGGGTTTGTATCATTTGTCACGGCTCATCAGGTGCGCTGGCAATAAAGAATGGTGTTAATGTAGCTTCGGAATTCGTAAGTAATAAGGTGAACGTGGCAATAGAGGAAGGGCTGAGATTATATGGATGTTAAAAGAGTGGGGATAGTGGGTACTGGTTCTTTTGTTCCTGAGCATGTTTTGACTAACTTTGATTTGGAGAAGATGGTAGATACAACAGACGAGTGGATCCGGACGAGAACTGGTATCGTAGAGCGGCATGTGGCATCGCGCGAGACCTCCTCTTCTGATTTAGGGGTTGAGGCAGCCCGACAGGCTCTAAAAGATTCTGCGATAGATCCTAAAGAAATCGACCTAATTATTACTGCCACTATTACCCCAGATATGTTTTTCCCATCTACCGCTTGCTTAATTCAAAGTAGATTAGATGTTCCACATCATATACCTTCTTTTGACCTATCTGCGGCCTGTTCAGGATTTGTCTATGCCTTAGAAGTAGGTAGGCAGTTTATCTTGAATGGAACCTATAAAACCATTTTAGTTGTTGCTTGTGATACCTTATCTAAGATTACTGATTGGAAAGATCGTTCTACCTGTGTTTTGCTTGCTGATGGAGCTGGATCAGCAATCCTTAAAGAGGTAAAAGGGGACTTTGGAATACTCTCGACACATTTGGCTGCAGATGGAAGAGGACAGGATCTCCTTCATATGCCAGGTGGTGGATCAAGGTATCCGGCAACCCATGAGACAGTGGAACGGGGACTCCATTTCCTAAAGATGAAAGGAAACGAACTGTTTAAGATAGGGGTTAGATTGATGGCCAGAATTACCCGGCAGGCCTTATCTGAATGTGGGCTAACGGAAGAGGATGTTTCGCTATTAATAATGCACCAGGCTAACATCCGAATCCTTGAGGCAGTGGCCAAGAGGTTGGAGATCCCTATGGAAAAGGTGTTTGTGAATATACATAAGTATGGAAACACCTCTGCTGCCTCTTGTGCTATAGCACTGGATGAGGCAGTGCGGGAAGATAGAATAAAGGAGGGAGATATTATAGTCTTATGTACTATGGGTGCTGGACTTACCTGGGCAGCTATGGTTATTCGATGGGGAGGAATTCAAATGAAAGGTAGTAGGTGATGGGTAATGGGAAGGTAGCGTTTATATTTCCAGGACAGGGATCGCAATATGTAGGGATGGGTAAAGAGTTTTATGATACGTTTTCGGTAGCTAGAGAGATATTTAATGAAACCTCGGAGGTATTGGGTTACAATCTCTCTACTGTGTGCTTTGAAGGCCCACTGGAAACCTTATCTCAAACCCTCTATTCTCAAGTCGCTATTTTAACCGTAAGTTATGCCTGTCATCAAGTATTGATGAGAGAAAAATCTATCGGATCTCCTACGTATGTGGCTGGGCATTCATTAGGTGAATATACCGCATTAGTAGCCGCAGAGGCATTAGATTTAAAGACAGCTGTATTCATTGTGAAAAAGAGGGCGGAGTTTATGGAGGAGGCTTCTAAGGCCACGCCTGGTGGAATGGTAGCTATTTTGGGATTAAATAGGGAAGAGGTAAAAGATATCTGTAAGGAGATACCTGGGGTCGGAATAGCCAATCTTAACTGTCCTGGGCAGGTAGTTGTTTCTGGATTAAAGAATTCTCTCTCTAAATGTGTTGAGTTATCTAAAAGGAAAGGTGCTAAGAAGGTGATCCCTTTGAAAGTAAGTGGACCCTTCCATTCTATATATATGGAAGATGCAGGAAAGAGGTTAGAGGTTATACTTTCAGGCATCCGAATAGCCAATCCGAAGGTACCTATAATAGCTAATGCTACGGCAAGATGTATTAAGGATTCGCTGGATATAAAAAAGGCTTTGGTTAAACAGATAAGTAATGAAGTATTGTGGGAACAAAGTATTGAGCTAATGATTGATTTAGGAGTTAGTGAGTTTATTGAGATTGGTCCAGGAAAGGTATTGAGTGGATTGGTTAAAAGGATTAATCGAGAGGTTTTGGTTAAGTCGGTAGAGGATATAAAAGGCCTTGAGGGATTATGATAGATTTGTCTGGAAGAGTAGCTGTTGTTACTGGTGGTGGAAGAGGGATTGGTGGGTGTATTTGTGAGGTTTTGGCAAGCCGTGGGGCAAAGGTAGTGGTTTGTGATATTGATTTTGAAGGAGCAAAGGATACCTCCCGCAAAATTACGGGTGAAGAAAATGCTGCCTTCCGGGTAGATGTATCTCAGTCCAAGGAAGTAGAGGAGTG
>JASEIO010000020.1 GCA_030017475.1 bacterium
ACCACCTACTAAGGTTCACGGTGGGAAGAAAGGCAAAAAGGGATATAAAAGAGAGAAGAAGGATTGGGAAAAAGAAAGGTAATTATCTATCTGAAGCAGAATCAACTCTACCATTTTTCTTGACAATAGTAGGTATCTATGATACCATCTCGGTAAGGTTATCTTAGGGAATATCTTTGAACGGGCAATTCACAAAACATCTAAAGATTACCCTATATTCCAATATCTAAAGGTTACGGATTTCGGAATCTCCTTTAAGGATCTAAAAGATAATGTAGCTGGAAAGGAAATTGACGACGAAGATCTAAGAGGGAAAGATGGATGAAGGAAGTAGAAGATTAAAAAGTCTTTATAATATTAGTAAATTTATGTCATCTACTATTGAGTTAGATGAGTTGTTAGATATAATCATGGATTCAGTAATCGAAGAATTACAAGCAGATACTGGATCATTGATGCTACTTTCGGAAAAGAAGGAAGAACTTTATATAAGGGTAGCCAGAGGTTTAGCTAAAGATGTCGTAGAGTCAACTAAGGTAAAATTGGGTTATGGGATTTCGGGTTTTGTGGCCAAGAATAAAGAGCCACTTCTTTTGGTTGGAACGGTAAAAGACCCTAAATTGAAAAAGATCATGGAGGAGGAAAGGGAAGAGATAAAGAGTGCTTTATGTGTTCCTTTACTTATAAAAGATGAGGTTATCGGAACCTTATCGGTTAAAAGGATCGAAAGGGATGGGGATTTTTCTCAAGATGATTTAGAACTCCTCTCTTTATTTGGAGTACATGCTGCTACCTCTATTGAAAATGACCGCCTCTTTAAACAACAAAAAAGAAGGGTAGAAGAACTAATAAGGATTTCTACCGTTTCCCGTATCATCAATTCGCTTCTTGACAAAGAACAGATATTTGATCTATTATCCAGGGTTTTGCGAGAAATGGTTGGTTTCTCTATCTGCTCCTTAGGTTTAGTAGAAGATTCTGGAACGGCAGTGTTAACTGTAAAAACTGCTGAAAAGATAGAGGATTTTCCATCCTTAACTGACCAGATAAAGGAAAATCTAATCCAGACATTCTCTGTATTATCAGATTCTCAAATTAAGGAAACAAAGGTAGAAGTGCAGGAAATGGAAAATTTTGATAAAAAAAGGTCGATTAAAAAAATAAGATCTTTCCTAACTGCCCCTTTGATAGTAAAAGACCAGGTTAATGGATTGATATCTATTGGATCTCAATTTGAGAATGCTTATGAATCCGAAGACTTAAGAATCCTTTCTACCTTAGCTAATCAGGCAGCCATCGCCATTGAAAATACTACATTGTATACCCGTCTTCAAGATGCATATATTTCAACCATAAAAAGCTTTATGGCTGCTGTAGAGGCAAGGGATGTGTATACAAAAGGACACTCAGAGAAGGTAACCAAATTTTCAATAGAGGTTGCTAAAAGAATGGGATTGGACAAGGATGAAATAGAAGCCATTCATGATGCAGGACTGTTACATGATATTGGTAAGATTGGAATCTCGGATGCAACCCTAAGGAAACCTGGCAGATTAACTGATTCAGAGTATAACCTAATCAAAAATCATCCCCAGATTGGGGTGCATATTGTAGAGTCAATAAAGAAGCTTGGTAAGGTGATTCCCTTAATCTATTATCATCATGAGCGCTATGATGGAAAGGGTTATCTATACGGATTAAAAGGAGAGGATATTCCGCTTGGTGCAAGAATCTTGGCTGTTGCGGATGCCTTTGATGCCATGACATCAGATAGACCTTATCGGAAAGCCATGAAGAAAGAATTAGCCCTTGAAGAAATAAAGAAAAACGCAGGTAAGCAATTTGATCCCAAGGTTGTGGAGGTCTTTCTATCCCTATATGGAGAAAATGAGGAGGGGTAAGGGATGGCTGGAGAACATGTTTTAATTGTAGAGGATGATGAAGATACAGTCAAATTATTAAGGAATTTGTTAAAAAAGGAGACCTTCCAATTAAGTGTTGCTGAAGATGGGAATGAGGCCTTAAGAATGGCCAAAAATCTTCAACCTCACATAATCCTGCTTGATATTATTATGGCTGGACTTAATGGATTTCAGGTTTGTGAAAAACTGAAAAACAATTTTTATACCTCTCATATTCCTATTATCATGTTAACTATTAAGGAGTCAACCTTTGATAGAATAAAGGGTTTAGAGATAGGTGCAGATGATTATATAGCCAAACCTTTCGATCCTAAGGAATTGGTCGCAAGAATCCGGGCGGTTTTGCGGAGAACCCATTTAGAAAGGGATGTCAATCCATTAACTGGATTACCAGGAAATATTATGATAGAAAAGGAGATAAAAAGAAGGATAGAATCTGGAGAATTGTTTGCAGTACTTTATGCTGATATAGATAATTTTAAGGCCTACAATGACTATTATGGCTATAGTTTAGGGGATAGGGCTATAAAGTTTATTGGAGACGTAATCCTTTCTTCGGTTGAGGGATATGGAAATGAGTCGGATTTTGTTGGTCATATTGGTGGAGACGACTTTATAATTGTTACAACACCTGATAAGACAGAACCAATATGTAAGAATATTATTGGCACTGTGGAATCTACATCCAGCCATTTATATGAAGAAGAGGATAGAAAAAGGGGATATATTGAGGTTAAGAACAGATGGAATGAGACCTTAAGATTTAATACCCGATTTGAGATAACCATTGCTTCGGCTACTAATAAATATAGAAGGTTAAGTTCTCATGTTCAGGTATCAGACATCCTGGCGTCAGTCAAAGAATATGGCAAAGCGCAGAAAGGCAGTATATGGGTGGAAGATAAGAGAAGGCATGAGGAAGTGAAGAAATGATACAGGACTTAGAAACTCTAATTAAGGGTGGTTTAAAACCCAAGGATAAGATAGAGATAATTAAGATATATGAGGATCTATTCCGGGAATTTTGGGAGAAATTGACCAATTCTCTTGATCCAACTACCACTGTATTTATTGTGAAAAGGGCCTTAAAAAAGACCCAGGAACAACATCCGGTGTTATGCAACTTAGAGATTACAGAAACCGGCATATGCCTCAGTAGGCTTAACATAGACGGGGTAGAAATAAAGGAGATTGTCTCTGCCTTTCGGGAATTGGCTACCAATCTATTTGCTATTGTAACTAAGTTAACTGGTGGGATAATAATGGATAAATTACTTTAGGAGGTGGTTATGGAAGAGAAAAAAGGGGCTGATCATAAAAAGGGACTGATATTGATGATCTATACAGATCTCTTGGTAAGCATATGGAAAAAAACAGTGGTCATCTTGGGTGCAGTTACGGTAAATGCACTCTTAGAGGCATCTATCCATCATATTGGAAAGATCTATTCGTTTTTAAAGGACATGGAATTTGATTATGATGGGATATATCCAGAAAGGATTAAGTATGAAGAGGTATCAACGGATGAGATAAAGAAGGGATTCACTGCCTTAATAACCAATCTATTTGAAGAGATATCTGAATTAGCAGGTCGATCTATGGCTGAACAGATAAAGAAAGAGATGGAGCGGGCCCATCTTCCTGGAGGTGAAGAATGAAAAGGATAAAGACTGGAATCTCAAATCTTGATTTGATATTAGAGGGGGGATTACCAATCTATTCAGTCAATATCATTTCGGGTCACCCTGGTACAGGTAAAACTATCCTTTCCCAACAGATAATATTTAAAAATGCCACGCCACAGAATAAGGCTTTATGTCTAACAACCCTATCCGAACCCACCATGAAGATGATAAGGTATCAAGAAGGATTTAGCTTTTTTCAACCAAATAAGGTAGGTGATTCTGTATTCTTCACTGATATTGGACTTGTAATTAGAAAGAAAGGGCTCGACGAGACCATCAATTTCATTATGGAAAAGGTAAAAGAGATTGAACCATCCTTTATAACCATCGATTCATTCAAGGCCATCCATGATCTTGCCCAAACAGAGATGGAGATGAGGAAATTTATCTATGACCTATCAGTCAAACTCTCCAGTTGGAAGATTACAACATTTCTGATTGGTGAGTATCAAGAGGTTGAGATATCAACAGAGCCCGAATTTGCTATTGCTGATGGAATCATCTATTTAGAACACAATTTAGGGACAAGGAATTTAAGGGTGCTAAAGATGAGAGGAACTGGATATATGTCTGGAAATCACTTCTATTTCATCGATAAAAATGGCATAAATCTATTCCCTCATAAAGTAGAGGTTAAAAGAAAGGAGATAAAAGAGGTTTCGGTAAAGACAGGGATTTTAGAGCTTGATCAATTGCTTGGAGGTGAACTCCCCTTTAATTCAGTAACCCTTCTCTCAGGAATTACTGGTGTTGGAAAGACGATTCTATCCTCCCAATTCCTTTATAATGGTGCAACGATGTATAACCAAAAGGGGATTGCCTTTCATTACGAGGAACATCCAGATGAGTTTTATAAAAAGATGAGGAATTTTGGCTGGGATTTTCAAAGATTAGAAGAAGAGGGTAAGTTAAAGGTAGTATATACATCATTTACAGATTTAAACATCGATGAGCACTTATCCCAGGTAAAGGAATTGATTTCACGTTTTGAACCAGTTAGGGTGGTATTTGATTCTATTCCAGCCTTAATGCACCAGATTGGAAGGGATGAGTATCTTGTAGGAAATAAGATTGGGGAATTACTCAATCTATTAAAGGGTTTAGGCTGCACCCCAATTCTAATTACAAGATCAAATGTGGATATAAGTGAGTTTAAGGAGGACTCCTTAGTAGACAACATAATAATCCTAAGGGACTATAAGCAAGAAGAGAAAAGGAAGAGGAGTATAGAGGTCTATAAGACAAGAGGTGGAAGACATGTGATGGGGGAGCATAGGATGCAGATCACTGATCAGGGAATTAGGTTATTCTATACATCCCCTGTTAGGATAAAAAGAGAGGTGTTGAAGACTGTCTCTTTTTCTCCCCTTGATGGTCTCCTGAAAAAGGAATTCCCATTCAGTACATCATGGTTAGTTCTTGGTGATACCGATATAGGAAAGTCCATATTTGTCTATCAGTTTCTATGGCAGGGATTGAGAAAGGGTGAATCAGCCATATATATTGGTACTGATGAACCAATAGAAAACACACGGGAGAATTTAGGTGCATTTGGTTTTGTGACCACACCGTTTGAAAGGGAAAATAGATTGATATTGATTGATGGTTTCTCCCCTGCAAGTGATGAACATTATTATATATCTGATCGGACAGATATGGAAGAATTCATCCATATTATAAGCTCTGCCCTATCCAAGGTTAAAAAACCTTGTCGAGTAGCATTTGATTCCTTAGCCTCAATAGCCATAAATTATTCTAAGGATGAGTTCGTAAAGCTGATCTATGAGAAGAACCGTACCTTACAACAGGAGGATGTAGTCTTAATGGATTCCTATCTTTCTCAAACCTTAGAGAAGGACGAGCTATACAATCTTACTAATACCTATGATTTTAGGATTGACTTATACTTTGGAGAAGAAAAGGCTGGAGTGCCAAAGAGGTATATAAGGTTGAAAAAGGTTTCTGGTAGGGCCTATGATCCAAGACCATTTCCATATACTATAAAGGTTGGAGAGGGGATTATAGTTGATAAGGAATTTTATAAAGGGGGTTAAGGAATGGAGAGGACACAAGTTTTAATAGTTGGTGCTGGTAAAAGGGGAAGCGCCTTTATTGAAACCTTTCACGGGTCAGAAGGGATAAGGATTTTAGGGGTAGTGGATATAGATAAAACTGCCCCAGGGCTTAAATTGGCTAAAAGACACAAGATACCTATATCAGATGACTTTAGGAGATTTATCAAGGATGCAAACCTAATCCTAAATCTTACTGGATTAGAGGATGTACAGGCTGCCTTAGAGCATTTTAAACCTGAAGGTAGTGAGGTACTGACAAAATCTGGTACCAAAATGATAACGGATTTGCTTATGAAATGGAAAGAGGCAACAGTGACCCGACGTTTTATGGGAGAATTGTTGAGTGATTTTGTAGAAGAGACCTCTGCATCAAGCATCTCTATGTTTAATATTGGTAAAAGGTTTTCAGAAAGGATTGAAGGGAATCTAAAAGACCATTTAGATACATTTAAGGGTTATGGCTTGGGAACCTTAGAATTAGAAGAGATAGATGAAGAGGAGGGAGAGGTCTCTTTTGTTGGAAGAAACCTGTTTGAAAGTTATAAGAGATCGGATTATCCACAGGATCACTTCGCTAAAGGATTCTTAGCCAAGACTGTCTCAAAATTGGCTGGGGTCCCGGAGATGAACTGCGAGGAGATGGAATGTGTAGCGAGAGGGGACGAAATATGTAGATTTATCGTATGTCCTACAAAGAGACTAAAGATTATGGGCTTACGAAAGAGTCTGGAAAAGTGAAAATCCGGAGTACACAGAAAATATATAATAAAGCTGTACAGCTGCTATATTGAGAGGGTAGTATTGGTGAGAAGTGGTGGGATATGATAAATCTGTAATTTCCCACCACCTCTTCCCTCTACACCCCCCAGCTAACCTCCGTGTCAGCCACCTTTCTTACTATACAAAAAGGATACTTTACATTACGAAATCTTATTATCTTTTCTATCTCTTTTTTACATGAGGAGATTTTGGGAATAAGTGAATTAGATGCACCATGGAAGAGGGAATTAGCGGTAGGGAAGCCTTTTCGTAGATCCATTTTATAACCCTCCTGGTAAAATCTCAATCCTTTTATTATATATATCGGCATTTTCCCCAATTTTCTTTAATCCTTTAGTAGGCTTGCTCCAATTAGTCCTGCATCCTGTCCAAGTTTTCCAATTGCCAACTTAAGCTTTTTTAAAGCTACTGGAAGGACTAACGTCTTCAATTTATTCCTGATCAGTTCCAATAAAGATGGAGTAGAGTTTATTACACCACCACCTAAGATAACCATTTCTGGGTTTAAGATATTCACCAAATTTGCTATACCTATCCCCCAATATTTAGTTGCTAATTCCAAAACATCCTGACTCAATTTATCACCCATTTGGGCTGACTTATAGACTATATTAACATTAACCTTATCTAAATCATTATTCACTATCTTATAAATCAATGAGTTTGGCTCATCCTTTAGTTTCTCTAAGGCATATTTGACAATATTTTGTCCTGAGGCCAATGCCTCCCAGCAACCATAACCACCACAACCACATCTTGGACCAAAAGGATGTATCTTCATATGCCCAATCTCCGCAGCAGAGTTTGTAGCCCCTTTCAGTAATTTGCCATCGATGACAATTCCCCCACCAATTCCTGTCCCAATGAATACACATACTAAACCTTTTGCTCCCCTCCCTGCACCAAAACGTGATTCAGCCAAGGCAGCGCAATTGACATCATTCTCTAAAAAGATAGGGATTTTATACCTTTCCTCCAAAGGTTTTTTTAAAGGGACATTATGCCAATTAAGATTTGGAGCGTCTGTAACTACACCTTCCGAATCTATCTGCCCAGCAACACCAATTCCAATACCCGAAACTCGCTTTGCACTTTTAAGCAATTCATCAATCACCTTAAAGGTTCTATCTAATACCTTATCTACAGCTTGATAAGACCTTGTTTCTCTCTTTATCTTAAGTACAACCCCACCATTTTCATTAACCAAACCACCCTTAATATTTGTTCCACCTAAATCTATCCCTATAGAAGGCATCTCTCACCTCATTCCTTAAGATATAAAATTTTATACTACCAAATCTATTTGGTCAACAATTTTCTGTTTGACACACATCTTAAAACAGGATATAATTTGAAGGATGAAAAGGGATATCTTGTGGATAGTGTTTTATATTTTGGGTGGGGTTGTTCTAATCTTTATCTTATCTCCTATACTTTCCATCATCCTCTCATCCAGTCCAAAGGTTCTTTGGGAGACAATTAGGGAGCAAGAGGTTTATAAGGCTATCTGGCTAACCCTTTATGCCAGCCTTATCTCAACCGCTGTGGCATTCCTATTTGGTATTCCTTTGGCATATCTATTGGCTAGAAAAGGATTCTTTGGGAAGGGTTTTATCGAGGGGATAATTGATATACCTATTGTCATTCCTCATATTGGAGCAGGGGTTGCTCTATTAACCACCTTTTCACAAGATACCTTATTTGGTAAGATATTTTCTTTAATTGGAATTAGATTTGTAGGTGAGGTTCCAGGGATAATTTTGGCTATGATGTTTGTATCCATTCCATTTTTAATTGATTCTGCAAAGGAGGGATTTTTAAAGGTAGGTGAAAGATTAGAAAAGGTATCCCGTACATTAGGGGCAAGTCCCTTTCAAACATTTTGGAAGATATCCCTTCCTTTGGCTAAAAGGGATATCTTGTCTGGATTGGTTTTGATGTGGTCAAGAGGAATCTCAGAATTTGGGGCAGTGGTTATCTTAACCTATCACCCAAAAACCTGTCCCGTATTAATTTGGCAAAGGTTTGAATCATTTGGGATCAGTAGTGCAAGACCTGTTTCGGCCCTTTTAATAATAATATGTCTTCTGGTCTTCACCATATTAAGGATAAGGATTAAGAGATGGGGATTAAGATAAAGGAACTATCCATTTCTTTAGGAGGGTTTTCTCTATCAAACATTACCTTTTCGGTTAAAGATGGTGAATATTTTGTTATCTTAGGACCAACCGGCTCGGGAAAGACAACCCTACTTGAAACCATCGCTGGATTGAATAAACCCGACAGAGGAGAAATCATACTTAATGGACGCAGGATTACAAACATGCCTCCTGAGGAGAGGAATTTAGGATTTGTATATCAGGATTATGCACTCTTTCCTCATCTCTCGGTAAAAGAGAATATCCTATTTGGTCTAAGATTAAAAAGGCTGAAAAGGCAAGACTTGGAGGAAAGACTCAAAAAGGTAGTTAATTTGCTCTCCTTACAAAGATTGCAAAAGGAGAATCCAGGGGATCTATCAGGTGGGGAAAGGCAAAAGGTAGCTTTAGCCAGGGCATTGATTTTAGAACCGAGGATCTTGCTATTAGATGAACCATTCCAGGCCTTAGATCCTCATACAAGGAAAGGCTTTCAAATAGCATTGAAAAGGTTGCATGAAGATTTAAAGCCCACTGTAATCCATGTTACCCATTCCTTTGAAGAGGCATTAACCTTAGGTGAAAGGATTGGGGTTATTAATCGAGGAGAGATTATCCAGATAGGAAAACCACAGGAAATATTTAGGAAGCCAAAAACACGCTTTGTAGCAGAATTTGTGGGAGCGGAAAACCTATTTAAGGGTAACATCATTAAAAGGGATGATCGCACATTTATAGATATTGGTCCAATAAGCTTTGATGTAGTAACCTCTCGCATTGGAGAGGTGCATGCAGTAATACGAGAAGATGAAATCATTTTGTCAAATGAACCATTCCGTTCAAGTGCCAGAGATAGATTCCAAGGGAAAATAGTCTCCATTACAGAGCTAAATCTCTGTTATCGAGTAGTAGTTGATGTAGGTGTTCAGTTTTCGGTATTAATTACAAAGAGGTCCTTTGAGGAATTGGAACTTTTTCATGGAAAGGATGTTTTTATAACCTGGAAGGCCTCATCTGTTCATATATTTTAGATAGATTCAATTTGAACCCGTATAGATACTGCGTTTAGTTGGCTCAAGTTCGTCAATTATCTCCATAGCGCGAATCTTTGGCGCACCTGTGATGGACCCACAAGGGAAAGAAGCTCTTATTCACTCGCAAGAAACTCCCTTGCCAAGGCCATATCTTCATTTGGGGTCCTACCTCGAGGTCTTGTGTCTTTAATTGGACGGGTGTGTACAATCCTGGTATCAGATGAAAAGTAGGGATGAGGATATAACTGTAACCTCCCCAAAATTCAAGTAGGCAGCAAATGGCGAAGTTAGAATTGGGTACATCAGCAGATATTCTACTTTTTGATAAAATAGTAGTTGTTGGATTATCGAAGGTATTCCTATCCTCTGCTAAAGCCAATCTTTTTCTAATAGAATGAAGTCGCTCCTTTGCTCTCGCATCTTCTTGAGATAGTGACGGGTCATCCTTAAATACCTGAAATGTCCTGAATGAGTCTATGGAAGGGATAATCTCATCCACCAATGGAATAAATCTCATCTATGTTTTATAATAATTCTTTTCTCGATTGCCAAGCAAAAATTAATTTTGGTTGACAATATCTCTTAAATTATGCTATGGTTTATTAAATTGCTTACGGAAGATAATAATGTTTTAAGGAGGAGAATTGTCAATGGAAAAGTATTTGACAAATCACTAATTTTCTGGTATATTGAAAAAATTGCCGAGGTAGCTCAGTCGGTAGAGCAGCGGACTGAAAATCCGCGTGTCCGCAGTTCGATTCTGCGCCTCGGCAGTCCTTTTTCTTAAGGTTTCTCTTTGTGTCGCTTTTTTAAAAAGGACAGCCCACGTAGCTCAATTGGTTAAGAGCAAGGCATTCGTAATGCCTAGGTTACAGGTTCAAATCCTGCCGTGGGCTTATTAGGAGTGGATAGGTTGCTTAAAAAGGACCATAAAATTCGAATCTTTCTTTTTACTATAATCTTAATCATATCCTTTATGGGATTAATTATAAGATTATATTATATTCAAATCTCGCAAAATGGAAAGATGAAAGGATTACCTATAATAAATCATATGAAAAGAGAAGAGGTGGAGGTTGAAAGAGGAACTATATATGACCGAAAAGGGCGTACCTTAGCAGTAAGTATTGAAGTAAAATCGTTATATGCCAATCCCTTGCATGTTGAAGACGTAGAATACACTGCTTCTAAGTTATCTCCTATCTTAGATATGAAAAAGGAGGATATAATTTCTAAATTGAATAAGGATTGTTGTTTTGTGTGGTTAAAAAGAAAGCTTCCTAAAAAAGAGGCTATGGCTATAGAAAGGTTAGATTTACCTGGCATCCATTTTATTGAAGAGTATAAAAGATTTTATCCCAAAGGAAGGTTGGCTTCAAATATCCTGGGTTTTGCAGGTATGGATAATCGAGGATTAGAAGGTATTGAATTGTCTTTTGATGAATATTTGAAAAGCAAAGGTGAAAGCTTTCAGTTTATTATGGATGGGACTGGTAAGGTAATATATAATGATATACCTAAAACTAAAGGATATGAGATTGTTTTAACTATAGATGAGGTAATCCAACATATCGCAGAATCGGAGTTAGAAAAGGTATGTACTAGATATGAAGCAAAAAATGGGATTGTTTTAGTTATGGATCCAAAAACTGGGGAAATGTTGGCTATGGCAGTCTATCCAAATTTCAATCCTAATAATTTCTCGCGGTATTCGCAATCTCGGTTTAGAAATCGCGCAATATCAGATACATTTGAACCAGGTTCTACCTTTAAGATTATTACTGGTGCTGCGGCTTTACAAGAAGGAGTGGTAAAATCAAAGGATACTTTTTATTGTGATGGCAATATAAAGATATCAAAGCACAAGACTAGTTGTATTGTTAAACATAAGGACTTAACATTCTCCGAAATAATAGAAAAATCATGTAATGTTGGAGCCATAAAAACAGCCCTTAGATTGAAACCCAACACATTCTATGGATACATAAAAAGGTTTGGTTTTGGTAACCTTACTGGAATAGATTTACCAGGAGAAGGAAAAGGGATATTGCGAAAACCAGGGAAGTGGTCACGATTATCTATCCCGTCTTTAGCTATTGGTCAAGAACTTTCAGTTTCAGCTCTTCAATTAATAACCGCTATTACACCGTTTGCCAATGAAGGCCGTTTAATAAAACCTTTAATCGTCAAATACATTAGGGATTCAGATGGAAATATAATTAAACGATTTAATCCAACTTGTGTAAGACAGGTCATATCACCCGAGGTGGCTTTGGAAATTACTCGGATTTTAGAAAAGGCTGTAAGATACGGAACGGGTAAAAACGCCTATATCCCTGGTCTTAGGGTTGCGGGGAAAACCGGGACAGCACAAAAGGCAGTTGGTGGTAAATATAGTGAGTTTATATCTTTATTTGTGGGCTATTTACCAGCAGATAATCCAAAGGTTATAATTTTAGTTGTGGTTGATGAACCTAAAGGGGAACATCTCGGAGGAGTGGTAGCTTCACCAGTTTTTAAAAAAATAGCTGAAAGGATATCGGCTTATTTAGGGATCTTTTCTCAATCTAACTTTCAGCCATCGCCTTCCAAGGAACCACTCCAAACTTCTTACAGAAGGACACACCCTATAAATAACAAACTGTCTATTCCTGATTTGCAAGGAACTACTATGAGAGAGGCATATCGCATCTTAAGTCGGCATCGGGTAAAAATGGAATTTATAGGTTCTGGAATTGCTGTATCCCAGTTTCCAATAGGAGGAGAAAAGATTAGACCTAATACAAAAGTAAAGGTTTTCTTTAAGCCACCTAATTAATCTTATGAAATTTAGAATCAAAACCAGGTTAAAAACCTATTTTATAACTGGTCTTCTGACTGTTTTACCAATTATAGTCACTATTGTAGCCGTTAAATTCCTTTTTCAACTTATAGAGAATATATTGCCATATTCCGTGTTATTAAAGGATATCCCTGGAAGGGGGGTGCTCTCGCCTCTGTTAAGTTTAACTGTAGCTATAATATCTATCTTATTAGTAGGATTAATTACTACCAATGTCTTAGGAAGAAGGTTTATTTCGTTAGGAGAAATTTTGTTAACTAAGGTGCCTTTAGTAAGTAATATCTATAATGGAGTTAAAAGCCTTTTGGAAGGCTTAATAAAATCTAAAGAGTCTTTCGCCAAAGTTGTTTTGGTTGAATATCCCAGATCGGGCATTTACTCAATTGGATTTCTTACCTGTAATACTAAAGGAGAGGTGGGTAGTACAACTCCTGAATCTAAGGTTAATGTATTCATCCCTACCACCCCTAATCCTACATCAGGAATGTTAATTATAGTTCCCAAAGATCAAGTTACTCCACTAAATCTGACTGTAGAAGAAGGAATAAAATTGGTAATATCAGGTGGCATACTTACTCCATAGACAGAAGACAGATGACAGAAAAATCTGACTTCTGACTTCTTAAAAAGGAGGTGAAAAGATGTTTGGGTTTAAGAAAAGAGCTCAAAAAGGGAAAATTACCACTATCTTAGGAGAAAATTCGCACTTTACTGGAAAATTAACCCTTGATGGAGAAGGAATGGTTAGAATTGATGGGAGGTTTGAAGGGGAAATAAAAGCAAATGGAGACTTAATCATCGGAAAGAGCGGAGATGTTAAAGCTAATGTAGTTGGAGGATATGTAATTATTGGAGGGAAGGTAGAAGGAAATGTTACAACGCACAAGCATTTAGAGCTACAGTCTGGAGGACAGCTAATTGGTGATATTAGAACTCCATCTTTAGGTGTAGGAGAAGGGGTCACATTTAAAGGAAATTGCAATGTTGAACATGGTTTACTTATTTCACACGAGGGAAAGGCAGGAGAAAGAGAAGAGACAAAGAAGATAAGATTCCCAAAAATAGGCTAATACCGTTTCACAGATTGGCCCATAGTCGATGGAAGACTATGGGCCATGGACTATGACTATTTGAAGGGAGAGGTGTTGAATGAACAAAAATGAATTAGCTGGTGTTATTGCAGAAAAAACGGGTTTAAATACGAAAGATGCAAGAGAAATTGTAAATGTTACCTTAGATTTCATAAAAGATGGATTAACAAGGGGTGAAAGATTGGAGATAAGAGGACTTGGGTCCTTTGAGGTTAGAAGGAGAAAAAAAGGGGTAGGAAGAAATATTTCGACAGGAGAGAAAGTGCCTATTCCAGCTCGGCAGGTTCCTGTTTTTATACCTGGTAAGATATTAAAGAAATTAGTTAACAGTTAACGTGCGGCCGTAATTCAGAGGTAGAATGCAAGCTTCCCAAGCTTGACGTCGTGGGTTCAATTCCCATCGGCCGCTTAAGTATTTTGAGAGTTTTATGCCTATAAAGATAATTGGCTTTGTTTTGTATCTGCTTCTTATCAACATCTCCTTTGCCTTAGATCCATCCTCTTTATATAACCAAGCAACCGAAGCCTTTTTAAATAGAAATTATGATCAGGCATGTAATCTGTATGAAAGGTATTTAGCCTTTTTCCCAAATGAAGAACGTGCTTTAGAGGCAAAGTATTATAAGGCTGAATGCCTTTACAAACTTGGAAAGCCAGATCAAGCCATTCCTTACTATAGAAAGGTAAGTATCTCTTCCCCTGGAACGGAATTAGCAAGAAAGGCACAAAATAGGATTGGGGATTGTTATGAAAAGCAAGATAAACTTGTCCAGGCAATCAAGGCCTATCAAGAGGTGGTTACGAAATATCCAGATACTCCGGAGGCTCAATATGCTGCATATTGTATTTTATGGTGCCGTTCCTTAGGTAAATTGGAAGAAAAGCCTCTGCAAGAGAAAAAGGAGATCATCACTCCACCTAAAAAAGGGGAATCAACCGAAAGGGCACAAATCAATTTAGCCAAAAGTCTTTTTGATGCTAAAGAGTATGAAAAGGCAAGGCTTGAATTCCATAATTTCTTCCGCCTCTTTCCAAAATCGGAATTTTTGCCATATTGTCAGCTTAAAATTGCAGAGTGCTGGTACTATCAAGGTATGTATAAAGAAGCCGTAGAGGCCTATTCCAAGGTTTTAAATGAATATCCAAATAGTGACTATATAGATTATGCCCAATATTCACTTGCATTTTGCTATTATCATTTAAAAGACTACCAATCCGCTCTTTCTAATCTTAGAAGATTAATAGATGAATATCCCGAGAGCAATTATATAGAGAGCGCTAAGCGTGCTATTTTAAAGATTGAAAAGGAGATTTCGAAGCAAAAAGAGAGAGAGATTTTAGAAATCGCAAAGAGATATTATGAACAAGGAGATTTACAACATGCAATAGAAGAGTTTCAAAAGGTGCCTAAAGAAAGCACCTTCTATCAATTTGCAGAGGATGCTATCGGTAAGATTAAAAAAGAGGTGGCAGAGCAGTTATTTAATCAGGGAAATAGGTATTATAATGAAGGGAAATTGGAAAGGGCTTTGCAATCATTCCAAAGATTAACCTCTGAATATAAAGATACCCCTTTTTATGAGAAGGCTCGTCAACTTGAGCAAAGGTTAATGGATTTAATTAATAAACGAGCAAAGGAGGAATACAATAAAGCAGAGGAGCTTTACATTAAGCAAGAGTACAATGAGGCACTCCCTCTCTTTCGTAAAGTGATAGCTGATTTTCCCGGATCTCCATATGCTGAATTGGCAGAAGATGCAATTCAGAAGATTGTAGCTACGTTTATCAATCAGGAAGCCAAACAGATCTTTGATAAGGCATCAAGGTTTTATGAAAATGGCAACTTTGACCTTGCCAGATCTGAATTTGAAAGGATTATATCTGATTATCCCACAAGTAAATATCGAGATGAGGCAAGAGATAAAATCTCAAAAATATTAACTATGAAAGAAAATGAACAGGCTGATTCTCTTTATAACCAGGCAATATCTCATATAGAAAAGAAGGAGTATGAAAAGGCTATTGAGGTGTTAGAGAAGATCATTCTTACCTTTCCTCATTCTGACTACATTACCCTTTCCAATGAAAGGATAAATGAGGCAAAGAATAAACTGCTTGATGAAAGAGCGAAGATTCAGTATGATATTGGAGAAAGATATTACAAGTTAGGGGATTATAAACGAGCTATCATTGAATTTAAGCAGGTTAAAGAAAGGTATCCTGGCTCAAGCTACGTCTCTCAAGCTGAAAATGGAATAAAGAAGGCGTCTTCTCATATACTGGAGAAAGATGCTGAAAGATTGTACCAAAAAGGGATGGATTATTATAAACAAGAAGATTTTGACATGGCTCGGAACCAATTTCAGATATTACTTGCCCAATTTCCAGAAAGTAGATATGCAGAGGCAGCAAAGGAGGTTCTAAAAGGGATATACGAGCATATTGAGTCCAAAGAGGCAGGGGATATCTATAAAAAAGGAAAGAGCCTGCAGGACATGAAAGATTATCGCAAGGCATTACATTATTATGATGAGATATTGAAAGAATATCCTGAATCAGAATTTGCAAGTAAGGCCCAATATGCTAAGGGTGAATGCTTCTATGCAGTCTCTGACTACTTAAGGGCAAAGGTAGAATGGGAGAAATGCATAGAAAATTTCCCAAATTCCCCCATTTTACCCGATACCCTGTACCATCTGGGTGATGTCTATGTAATATTAGGTGAGTGGAAAAAGGCAAGGGATACATATAGCACGCTTATAAGAGATTATCCAGATAGCCCTTATGCCAAAGGAGAATTGGCAGAACTTATAAATGAAAGGATTAAATACGTTGGCACGAAATAGTCAATGGGACACAGATTGCGCTGAGTAGCAGGATATTTAAAACCTGATACTCATTCCGAAATGACCAAAATCTTACTTCGTAAGACTCTCGTTTTGCTCGAATTCAGATATCGTTTATAGGTGCATCTTCTGCACCTTCGATAGACAGCCTTATATCAGAGGGACTACCTCCTGGCTTAACTACGAACACCTTCTCTACCTTCTTTGCTGCTGGAAGATGAATTTGTGATAGTTGTTGGATGTCTTGGAGACAAAATAAAAGTAAATGAAGAGGCCCTTTCTACTCACTGCTTACTGCTTATTATTTACTATTCTTCTCCTTGTGAAAGAGGCTACATCGGGCGAAATAAGAGTGGCTATTTTAGATTTTCAAGATAAAGGCTCAACACCCTCACCCCAAACAAAGGAAAGGGTCTATAGAATATTTGAAGACCTATTTTCAAAACTAGATTCTGAGATAGTGGAAAAGGGACTGGTTACCTCTGTTCAAAAAGGTGTAGAAGAGGTGACCTTAGGTATAGCTAAAATAATGGGAAGAGTAATAGAGGCAGATTTAGTGGTTATGGGAGATTATAAGATTGAAAAAGGGGTTTTATCTATTAATAGTTATTTCATTGATACAGGCAAAAAAGACCTTAAAGATATGGATGAGGAAATAATCCGCCAAATCAGGGAAATGGGGATAAAGGAGTTTAATGTCGGGTCAGATGAGATTGCCTTTCTAAATATTAGCATGGTTCTTGGAGAAGAAAAAGAGGAGGGGAAAATCCTACCATTCGGTGCAGAAGAGACTTATCTTTTTATTACCTCAAGGCCTGGAAATGCAAAGATATATATAAATGATAAATTGCGAGGACTTACTCCGCAAGCCTTTACAGACATTCCGCCTTCAGTTTATAGAATAAGATTAGTGAAAGATGGATTAAAAAAGGAGCAGACAATCATCTTAAAAAAGGGAGATAGAATAAGATTAGATATTGACTTATACGACCAAATCCCTATATCCTTTCCTATCTTTAAAAAAGTAGCTTCGGTAAAATTGTTTGTTATTGAAACGCCATATACGATCTCTAAAGGTAAATATCATGTGAGTATTGATTACCCTGAGATACTCATTCTTAGATATGGTGTTTTAAAAGAAGGGATAGAAATAAGAATTCAAGGGTTAGGTATGGGAGTTAAATATAAATGGAAATGGCTTGGGTTTTCACTTCTTTACAAGACACGTAATTTAAGAGAATCTAAGGAAGGACGTACCTTAGATACAGATATCGTTTTTACCCACTCTGTGGATACACCTTTAGGAATATTTGACCTTTACAGTGGATTTGGCTATCGATTTCTTAATGATACGGGATTAAGATGTTTCATAGGATTTGAGACCTATTTCTTGCCAGAGGCAAAACTTCTTATGGAATATGATAGATATGAAGGTGGAGCAGTAGGATTCCGCTATCCATTACCTTATAACCTAAGGCTTACCTTAGGTCTTGGGCTTACCTCTACAGGTAAGGCAAGATATGATGGTAATTTATCCTATCACAATTAACATCCTTCAACTTGTGATTCCTCATGTGTTTTTGGCTAATTACTTGCATTTCTAATAAAGCCTCTCCTCCTGATACAAACAATTTCTGGTTATTACGGCATAATTAAAAATAATGTTGACATAGGAATGTAAATGAAATATAATGAATTTTGGAGGTAGGGCGTGAGCGATATCTATAAGATTGTCTTGATTTTAGCCTTACTTTTAACCCCTTCATTTACCAAAACCAAGGTTGTTAATGTTATAGTCCCGAGGGTCCAATCTTCGGATGGAATCTTGGAAGAAAAGGCTAAAATCCCAGAGGATTTTGTGTCATTAGAGGGAGCGGTCATTGGCAGAGAAGGAGATTTGGTAGTTATTAATTTGGGAGAAAAACACGGAGTAAGAAAGGACATGCGCCTTTTTGTGTACAAAATTACAGGACTCGCAAGAGATGAAGCTAAAAATATTATAGGTATGGAGCGCATACCTATTGGCGTGTTTAAAATTGACAAATTGGAAGATGAAACCTCGATGGGTTCTATTCAAATATCCTCTTTCCCAGTTGAAATAGGGGATTTGGTAGGAACAAGATAAAGAAATGGTTTGTTTGTCGGCTATTAAACCTTTAAAAAAGTTTCTAATTCACTCTTTACTACTTATTACTTACTACTTACTACCTCCCACCTATTTAACAGGTTGCACGAACCTTTTCTACATATCCTCCATCTCCACTGGGGAAGAAAATATATCTGGCTATAAATCAAGTCTTGTTATAGATGGATTTAAGAATCCACAGGATTTGTGTGTTTCTGATAAAGGATATATCTATGTAACCGATACTGGTAATCAGGAAATCAAGAAATTTAATCGAGATGGTGAGCTTATTATGACAATAAAATCCGAGCATGAATGGCTAACAGGGATTACTTGTTCTAAAAGATATCTATATGTTATTGATCGTAATACCAATACAGTCAATAGATATACAAAGGACGGGGAATTCTTAAATAAGGTGTATTCTGTACAAAAAGGCAGGCAAGAACCTTCTCAGCTTAATGATATAGCGGTAACTCCGGACAATAAGACTATCTATGTAGTAGAGGGTGATCGGGCAATTACTATTTCTTCAGGATATCTCTATTTAGTGAGTCCCTCAAGGATTCAAAAATTTAGATTACCTGATTTGGAACAGGTATTAACATTCGGCTCTTTTGGTACGGAGGAGGGTGAATTTCGCTGCCCTCAAGGAATTGCCGTGGATAAATCTGGCAATATTTTCGTGGCAGATACCATGAACAATAGGATTCAAAAATTTGATAAAAACGGTGTCTTTATTACATGTTTCAATGGATTGCATCATCCTATGGGTATTTCGGTCAATAAGACAGGGGAAGTATGGGTTGTAGAACATGGAGGAGATAGGATTCAAAAGCTTCGACCATTGGTAAATGTAGTATTTCCAAAGGTAGAAACGATAAATTATGAATGGATATATAACAGGGCAAGGCAATTTCAAACGATAGGTAAATATCATCAAGCTATAGCCTTTTACGAAAGATGTATCGATATGGGAAGAGATTCATCCCTTGCCCCAAAGGCCTGCTTTCTGATTGGAGAGTGTTATAGATCGCTCAATGACTTTGAGAGTGCACTTATTTCCTATGATAAGGTTATAAACAATTATTCAAAAAGTGCGTACGTTCCATGCTCTTTATTGAAAAAGGGAGAAATGGCTTATAAATTAAAACTTTTGGAGGTTGCCATTAAGTCCTATAAACAATTGATTGATAATTACCCAAAAACATATCAAGCAGAGATTGCTAAAAAGAGGCTAATTATACTCAAATCCCAATAATAGATGTAAAAGGGAATAAAGGATTATTGAAAAAGATAAGTTACAAGGGGTATTAAATTGAGAGTATTGGTCACAGGAGGAGCAGGTTTTATTGGCAGTCATTTATGTGATCTATTATTGCGGAAAGGCCATAGGGTGATCTGTATGGATAACCTAATTACGGGAAGCATGGCTAATATAAGTCATATTAAATCAGAGGAGTTCCAGTTTTATAAACATGATGTCTCAGAATATATAGAGGTGGAAGATAGACTTGATTATATTCTCCACTTTGCCTCCCCTGCCTCACCCATTGACTATTTAAGACTTCCTATTCAGACCTTGAAGGTTGGTGCCTTAGGGACACATAAAACATTAGGCTTAGCAAAGAAGAAGAGAGCTTCCTACCTCTTAGCTTCCAGCTCAGAGATTTATGGAGATCCTTTGGTCAATCCACAGCATGAGGATTATTGTGGAAATGTGGATCCAATTGGACCAAGAGGGGTGTATGATGAGGCAAAGCGTTTTGCTGAAGCAATGGTTATGGCTTATCATAGGGTTCATGGAGTAGATACCCGAATTGTCCGAATATTCAATACCTATGGCGAAAGGATGAAAATAGATGATGGTCGAGCAGTCCCTACCTTTATCTATCAGGCATTGCTCGGAAAACCAATAACTGTTTTTGGCGATGGAAGTCAAACCAGGAGTCTTTGCTATATCACGGATACGATTGAGGGAATATATAAGCTTATCTGTTCAAACATCAATGACCCTATAAATATTGGTTCAGAAGAGGAGATAACCATCTTAGAGTTAGCTGAAAGGATAATCAAACTCACCCGATCGAAAAGTAAGATTGTGCATAACCCATTACCTGTGGACGATCCCAAAGTGAGACGACCGGATATTACCAAAGCGAAAAGGCTTCTTCAGTGGGAAGTAAAGGTATCCCTTGATGATGGGTTACGTATGACCATTGACTGGTTCAAGAATCTTAGCAAGTAGACCAGGTGATCGGGTCCTTGACATCTTTTTGTGTCGAGGATCAGGAAAGTCTGAGCTCCATAGGGCAGGGTGCTTGGTAACACCAAGTGGGAGTGATCCTAAGGAAAGTGCCACAGAAAGGGAGACTACCGAAGGCGAAGTTTAGCCAGGTAAAGGTGAAAAGGTGAGGTAAGAGCTCACCAGAAGACTGGGTGACCAGTTTTGCTTGGTAAACCCCACCTGGAGAAAGACCAAATAGGAGAGGGAGTTGCCCGCTCAATCCTCTCGGGTGGGTTGCTTGAGACATATGGTAACATATGTCCCAGATAGATGATCACCAAATACAGAACTCGGCTTATGGTCTACTTGCTATCTTATCAAAGAAGATTAACTACAGAGAAAAATTTTAAAGAAGCGTCTATCAGAAGAAGGCTTGGCTTAATTTTGGGAGGTTTGAAAAATTCCATTTACTGGAAAGCTCAAAGGTCAAAAAAGAGGAGGTTAAAGTGGGAATTAATATTGGTGCTATTGGATGTGGTTATTGGGGTCCAAATTTAATCAGAAACTTTGATGCATTACCTGATTCAAACCTTTTTATGTGTTCAGACTTAGATCAAAGAAGATTAGATTATATTCTAAGCCTGTATCCACATACTAAGGTAACAAAGGATTATAAACAGATTTTGCACCACCCAAAGGTGGATGCTGTAGTTATTACAACACCTGCCAGAACCCACTTCACATTGGCAAAAGAGGCCTTATTAGAAGGGAAGCATGTTTTTGTTGAGAAGCCACTCTCTTTAACCACAAAAGAATGTGAAGAACTCATTTCGCTATCTGAAAAAAAAGGCAAGATCTTGATGGTTGGACACCTTCTGATTTACCATCCAGCAGTGAGAAAGATAAAAGGGTTCATTGACCAAGGTGAATTAGGAGATATTTATTACATTTATACAACACGTGTGAATTTAGGAAGGGTAAAAACCGATGTCAATGCATTATGGAATTTTGGTCCACATGATATATCTGTTATCTTATATTGGTTAGATGCCTTTCCAATCAGTGTATCTGCTGTTGGAGAAAGTTACTTGCAAGATAAAATAGAAGATGTGGTATTTATTACCTTAAGATTTGAAAACAAGGTAATTGCTAGTCTTCATATAAGTTGGCTTGATCCAGGAAAGGTAAGAAGAATAACAGTAGTTGGCTCAAAGAAGATGGTGGTATACGATGATGTAAATACAGAGGAAAAGGTGAAGGTTTATGACAAAGGTGTAGTAATGAATAAATCCTTTGATAATTTTGGAGAGGCAACTATGACCTTGCGATTTGGCGATATCTATTCCCCGAGGATAGATACAAAAGAACCTCTCAAGGTTGAATGCCAGCATTTTTTAGACTGTATCTTAAATAATCAAAGCCCATTAACCAACGGGTATGAAGGAATGAAGGTAGTGAAAATCTTAGAAAAGGCTTCTATTTCATTAAAAGAAGGGGGGAAGGTGATAGATATTGAATAACTACATTGACAAATCCGCAAACTTGGGTAAAGGTTGTGAGATTGGATTTAATTCCGTAATCTTAGAAGATGTCCGTATAGGTGATGCGGTAAAAATCGGAAATAATGTTTCGATCCGGGAGGGAAGTATTATTGGAGATAGGGTAGTAATAAATGATAATGCTATAATTGGAAAAAGACCACAAGCAAGTAAAACAGGTACCCTAAAGATTTCTTCGGATATTCAACCAGTAAATATTGGGGCTTCCTGTATAGTTGGGTGTTCATCGATTATCTATGCCGGAGCAAAGATTGGTCAAGAGGTATTTATAGGAGATTATGCATCAATCCGAGAGGACACAGAGATTGGAGATTTTAGTATAATCGGCTGTAATGTATCAGTAGATAACAAGGTAATTATTGGAAAGTATGTAAGAGTTCAAACAGGGGCTTATATTACAAGTCTCTCTATCTTAGAGGATTACACATTTATAGCTCCGAATGTTGCGATGGCCAATGATAATTTTCTGGGCCGTACTCAGGAAAGGTTTAAATATAGAAAGGGACCCCATGTTAAGAAAGGGGCACGGATTGGAATAAACGCAACCCTTTTACCAGGAATAGTGATTGGAGAAGAAGGGGTAGTGGCAGCAGGATCAGTTGTGACAAGGGATGTTCCTCCATATAAATTAGTTATGGGCGTTCCAGCAAGGGTAGTTAGGGATGTTCCAAAAGAGCAATTAATTACCCATCTTTTGCACCCTGAAGGTGTAAAATCTGGGTAATAGAAAGTTTCAAACAATCATGTAACTTAAAGAGCAGATCTGTGTCTAAACCATTATATGATGTGAGTTAATGGCTATTTGTTATATCTCCTTGGGATCAAATGTAGGGAACAAAAAGAAGAATATAGAAAGAGCCTTGGAATTGATAAAAGATATAGATAAGGTAGAAATTTCCAAGGTTTCATCTTTATATCATACTGAACCTGTTGGGGTTAAAGATCAAGATTGGTTTTTGAATTGCTGCGCAGAGATAGAGGTTTCTTTATCACCTAAAGGGCTATTATCCGCTTTACAGGATATTGAAAATAGGCTTGGCAGGGAAGAAGGAATTAGATGGGGGCCTAGAATAATAGATATAGATATTTTGTTATATGATGCCCTGGAGATTTCATCCAAAGATTTAAAGATCCCCCATCCTTACTTGGATAAACGCAGGTTTGTTCTAATCCCTTTACGAGAGATTGCAGAAAAGATAAAACATCCTACGTTGAATCTGACTATTAAGGAATTACTGAACAATTTAGACGATGTAAGTATTGTTGAGAAGATTTAACCACAGAGGACTTAAAGAGTTCTACTTGAGAAAGAGATGATATAATGTCAAAGATAACTATACCTAAATTATTGGAGATAAAAAAGGCTAACCGAAAGATTACTATGCTTACCTGCTATGATTATTCCACAGCCCAAGTCTTAGATGAAACGGAAATAGACATAATCCTTGTAGGTGATTCATTAGGAATGGTGATTTTGGGCTATGAGAATACACTGCCTGTTACAATGGGAGAGATGATTCATCATACCAAGGCTGTGAAACGTGGAGTAAAACGTGCATTCTTGATCGCTGATCTACCTTTTATGTCCTATCAGGTAGGGATAAAAGAGGCTATCTCAAATGCCGGGGAACTGATCAAGGTAGGAGCTGAGGCAGTAAAATTAGAAGGAGGAGAAGAGGTGGCTTCTACAATCGAGGCATTGGTTAAGGCAGAAATTTCTGTTATGGGACATATAGGATTAACCCCTCAGTCGATACATAAGTTTGGTGGATATAAGGTTCAAGGAAGGGATAAAAGGATGGAGGAAAAGATAAGGCATGATGCAAAGGTATTGTCCCAAGCCGGGGTATTCTCAATTGTATTGGAATGCATCCCTTTCAATTTGGCAAAAGACATTACAAAGGAATTGGATATTCCCACAATTAGCTGTGGTGCAGGTCCATATTGCGATGGGCAAGTCTTGGTTATAAACGACTTATTAGGATTTTATGAAAAGGTTCCAAGATTCGTTAGAAGGTATGTAGATTTAAGATCAGTTATCTTAAAGGCGGTAGATGAATACATAAAGGATGTAAGGGAATGTAAGTTTCCAAGTTTGGATGAAAGCTACAAATAATTTTATGAAGCAAAATCATTTGTTTATTACTCTCTTAGCCCTATTATGTTGAGAAAATGTGAAGGTAAATCTATGGGTTCCATCTCCTTTAGATACAAAATAAAGGTAATCTACCTTTTTTGGGAAAACTGCAGCTCGGATTGATGCCTCACCTGGTGAACATATTGGTCCAGGAGGTAGACCTGGATATAAATAGGTATTATAAGGAGAGTCTATGTTCAAGTCTTCTTCAGATAGATTGGCTTTATGTTCACCCAGGGCGTACAAAACCGTTGGACAAGCACATAAATTCAATCTCCGCTTTAGTCTATTGTGGTAAACAGCAGAGATTATTGACCTCTCATAATCAACCTTTGCCTCCTTTTCAATTATAGAGGCAAGTGTTGTAATCTCAAAGATAGAAAATCCCTGTTTTTTTGCTTGAGCCTCATATTTTTCAATCACTACCTTTTTAAATCTATCGACCATCATTCTGATTATATCCTCTTCCTTCATTCCTTTAGCTATCTCATATGTATCAGGAAACAGATAGCCCTCTAAATTATTTCTAGGTATAAACTTAAGGCGCTTGAAGAAATCTTTATCATTACATAATTTTAAAAATCTCTCTTCATTGACTAATCCATTCTCCATTAATCTTCGAGCTATCTTACTTAATGTAAATCCTTCTGGTATAGTAATCTTACAAGGAATGGTTTCTCCTTTTACTAATTTATCTATTATTTTGCCAATCCTCATTCCTTTGTTTAGTCTATATCTTCCTGCCTTTAACTCCCCTTCTACCCCACGAAATTTCACAAAGATAACAAAGATACACTTTGTCTTTATTAACCCATTATCTTCAAGAAGCTGGGCTATCTTTTTAGTATCCGCTCCACCTGGAATAGTAACAATAATGGAAGAAGAATATCCATCTTTTTTTCTGAGAGATATAGAGAGGAGCAATATACTTATGATAATAGGAACGAGTGCATACCATATCCTCTTTTTCATTCCCTATCCTCTGTGGTTAGATCATCTTTTTTGTTATCTAAATAATTCTGGAGGATAATACTGGCTGATAACTTATCAATTATCCCTTTGCGGTTATTGCGCCGCATATTGGCTTTAATCAGGACTTTTTCTGCCATAACAGTAGTCAGTCTTTCATCCCACAACTTAATGGGTAATTTTATCTCTCTCTTAACCAAGACAATAAATGAGTAAACCTTTCTTGTCTGCTCAGAATTTTCTCCATCCATACCTTTGGGAAGCCCAACTACTATTTCAGAAATATCATAATTTGAGATAATCTCTTTCAAATGAACCATGGTATGTTCATCATCCTTTCTTTCGATAACCTCAATTGGCGTTGATAAGGTACAAGATTCATCAGACACTGCTACCCCAATCCTTCTATCTCCAACATCTAAACCTAAAATTCTCATATTGTAATTTTACCATGTTCCTATAAATATCTCAATAACTTTTTTCTATGCCAATATCGGAGTTATAAAATTTTTTTTGGATAGTAAAGACACAAGGTATCCAGGTC
>JASEIO010000021.1:0-3447 GCA_030017475.1 bacterium
CAGATATCTTAATCTACTGACCTGGATACCTTGTGCCTTTACTATCCAAAAAAAAAAGATTGAGGTAGGTGAGAACAGAGTAAATCTCTGAAGATTCTTCCATCCAGATGGAAGTTTCCATAGTTTTTGCATTATCGACGCTCCACCAGGTACCTCATGTCCAGTTATTGAGGCAGTTAAAAAAAGTGATTTTTGCATTTTGATTACCGAGCCTACACCGTTTGGCTTATATGACCTGACTTTAGCAGTTGAGGTTTTAAGGAAACTTAAGATTCCCTTTGGTGTTGTAGTAAATCGCTCTGATATTGGAGACGACAAGGTGTATAATTATTGCGAGAAAGAGGATATCCCCATAATGATGCGGATTCCTTTTAAAAAGGAGATAGCAGTAACTTATTCAAAGGGAATTCCTCTTGTAGACGAATATCCGGATTTTAAAGAAAAATTTAATGGATTATTTGAGGATATAAAGAGGTGCAGGATTTAGTCAAAGATTTTTTAAAACAAAAACGGTTTGCAGTCATAGGCTCATTAACCTGGGGCTGAAAGTGAAGAGACTATAAGATTTTGTAACGAAAATAATATCAAGGCAGTTTATGGACTTTGTGTAATGATGGAAAGCCTATGAAACAGATTGTTGTCATAAGCGGTAAAGGCGGCACAGGCAAGACGGTATTAACTGCATCGTTTGCTGCTTTGGCTAAAAACGCGGTTTTTGCTGATTGCGATGTGGATGCAGCGGATCTTCACTTATTGCTGAAGCCTGAGATAAAAGAAAGACATGAATTTAGAAGTGGAAAGACCGCTAAGATTGATAAGAAACTCTGTAAACAATGCGGTAAGTGTATTACTGTTTGCCGATTTAATGCAATAAGCGATGATTTTACAGTAGATCCTATCTCATGTGAAGGATGTGGTATCTGTAGCCTCATCTGTCCGGTTGAAGCTATCAGAATGGGGTAAGGCAAAACGCAAAAAGAATAGCCGAGAAAGAGAATAAGGATTATGTGATTGTTGATGGACCGCCAGGAATCGGGTGTCCGGTAATTGCTTCTTTGACAAATGTAGACTTAGCGCTTATTGTTACAGAACCTACGCTTTCAGGTATTCATGATATGGAAAGGGTTGCCGATGTTGCTGGGCACTTCGGCATCCATACCAAGGTTGTCATAAATAAGTATGATATTAACTTAGAGAACACCCGAGATATTAAAAAGATTTGCCAAGACAGAAACATAGAGGTTTTGGCGGAAGAAAATTTAGCCATTTACCCAGAAGATATTGTGGCACTTGCTAAAAACACGAAGCATTTTGGAAGGATGAACTACCTTACAAAAGAATTGGATATGATATTTTCTAAAAGTTTTCGTTGCGACACGCCACCTTGTTCAGACGGCACTTGTATAAGGTAAACAATGGAGATTAAAATACCTTTTGATAGCATAAGCTTAGATAAAAGATTTTTAACCGGCTGGGGAGTTTCCTATTTAATCGACAAAAGGATTTTGTTTGATACAGGTGAAAAAGATTTAAAAATAGAGCTAAATCCTATGGCAGCCGATTGATCGAGGTTGATAAATTCAGCAAGATAAGAGAGGGTATTTATACTGCTTACAGGTTGTGCCCATCCGGGTATAATAAAGATTATTGAAAATGTGAAACAAAATATTCCTCAAAAGATTTATCTGGCAATGGGCGGTTTTCACTTAGTGGGTAAGCACAAAAAACAATCAAAGCTATTGTTGATAGATTTAGACAAATTGGGATAGAAAAAGTCGGCCCTGGTCATTGCACAGGAAAGGCCACCACAGAGTTATTTAGAGAGGAATATGACGATAATTTTATTGAGGTAAAGGTAGGGAAGACAATAGAGGTTTAAGCATTTAGAGCGGAATCGCTGTGCTATCGACCTTTTGTTAGTATTACCTCAATTGGTTTACCAAAATGGATCAATTCATAATATCCTCCCTTTTTCTCTAAAATTACCTCTTTATTCTTTAAAAACAACCGTTTTTTTGAGTAGATCTTTATCTGCTGCATACCAGGACTTAGAAGTTTTATTCGATATCCATCCTTAAATTCCTTTAAACGGAATGGAACATTTGACCTTAGGACATGAAATCTATCTTTTGGGTTTTTATTTAAATAAATAGTTGTCTTTTTATCAACTCCAATATATAAAATCCCCTTTTCAGGTTCATAATATATTTTACTATCTGTCTCTATTCCCTTACCTTCCTCCGAATCCTTCAATTCTATCTTAACCCCCAAGGTATTTAAATATTCCTTTGCTTTATCCTTAGGTACTTGGCTTACGTCTGGAATTAGTACCAATTTATCCTTATATATCTCTGTCTTTACATTGGTGAAATATGTGTTTATTATTGTCTTTGCAATCTGTTCTTGGGTATTCATATTGTATTCATGTCTATCCCGAAGGGTGTTAAGGGAGGTTATTATCTTCCTAAGCGAAAGGCCAATATCCTTTAAATTCCTTGTTTCTATGTTTATCCCCAATCTCCTTACACCAGCAAGGATCATAGCCTTTATTGTAGATGGGAGATGAAAGTATTTAGTAGCTTTACCCATATGCTCTTGATGATTGTGATAGTTAATCGGTAAGTCAAAATGCACTTGTAAATCAAAGGCCCCTTTAAAGGTATCTATTCGAGGATTGGGTGTCCAACAGATAAATGGATAGACATGACCTTTATTCATCAGTAAAAACGGCATACCGTATGAAGGAGAATTCAAATCCTCATTGGCTTCAAACCCAAAGTCATAAAGTAAACCAAAATCCTTCTCTACCCATAATGATTGCCATATAGGAACAGAATGGATATCCCATCGATGATAGCCTATCCCTGTAGTTTTAGTCCAAGGGATATCTAAATTTTTAAAAACCTCCTTATGCCAAATCAATTCTCTTTTTTTCTCTTCTCTTGTCATTCCGCGATAGACATAAAGATGGGGCATAATAGGTACACAATTCCTGATGGCATATCTAATGTTTCTTAAAACATCCCTTTTTATACAGGGATCGTCAATAGGATATTTAGGTCTTGAAGATTCTACACTACTAATAATCAAATCCTTCCTTCCATCCCTATTCCAGTCTATTACAAATGGACAGGAATTGGTACATACATCTAAGTCTCTATTACCTTCCTCATTTGTAGTTCTCACCTTTATTTTCCTTTTATATAAAAAGGTAGGTTTTTCATTTCCGCCTTCATTTTGGAAATAATATATCTTACCATCCGAAGAACCAACAATTAGATCCTTTCTTCCATCCTCATTCCAATCACAGACAAAAGGAGAGGAATTTTTGCCTACATCAATCCCCTTTAATCTCCTTTTAAACCTAAAGGTAGGCATGTCATCCCTTCCTTCATTTTGGAAATAATATATCTTACCATCCGAAGAACCAACAATTAGATCCTTTCT
>JASEIO010000021.1:3547-9303 GCA_030017475.1 bacterium
AACCAACAATTAGATCCTTTCTTCCATCCTCATTCCAATCACAGACAAAAGGAGATGCATTTTCCCCTACATCAATACTAAAAGTGTCTCTCTCAACAAATCTTTTGGTTTTTCCTTTATATACCCCTTGATAATAATGTATACCCCCATCCTCTCCACCAATAAGCAAATCAAGCACTTCATCTCCATTCCAATCCACTATAGAAGGACGGGAGTTGAATCTACCTTTCTGGATTACGGTCAGATATTCACCATTTATCATTTTTAATCTTCTCCCCATGGAGTCAAATGAAACCCTCTCTTTACCAATGAATGAAGGATGAGAATCCGTACCTACATTCTTGAGATAGGTTATCGCCCTACAACCAATCTTTACCTTCGATGATCCTCTTAGCACAGTAAATGAAGGAATCTGCCTTTTTTCTCTCAAGGTCTTGATTAGGTTTATCATAGAATCATGTTCCCATGCCTCTGGATCTTCAAAATGAAACTGACAAGAGAATCCTGGTCTCCCATATGGACCATATACCTTTTGGATAGAAAAACCATACCTTTCTTTAGCCAAGAAATCAAGCCAAAGATTTCGAACAAGATAATTCAAGGTAGCATAACCAAAATGAAATCCTTTGGCTTTAGAATCTGGGTATCCTAAATCAAATCTAGTCAAATATCTTCCTCTATTTGGAAGATTATTTACAGTCCACAAGACCCATCCCTTTTCATATCTATTAATAGAAAGCAAGGTATAACTACCTGAATTAACAAGAGATATAGCTGTGCTTGGTATGGCTCCCTTTTTCAGATTGGGTAGGCGTAAATTTTTAGAATGTACCTTATCCTTCCTTGAAGCCTCAAACTCAACGCTTGAGATTTTCCAAAGCGATTGAAACTTTTTGAATTTATGCGGAACCTCAGGTAAGGTAAATTCTTGATTCCGTAAGTCAACAATCTCTATGGTAGAAAGACCTAAAAACGGAAGGGTAAACAATTCACAAAAATCCTCTTCCAAAAAAAGTGCCCCTCCATCTTTGACATATTCTTTTAATGCACTGGCAATCTTATACTTATTCTTGGTATTGATTAAACTTATATCTGGATAGATTAGATCATATCTATCTAAGTTCTCAAACTCTACCAAATCACTTGATATAGCTCTTACCCGTGTATTTAAATACAAACTTTGTCGATAATCTTGCAAGACCTCTAAATAACTTGAGGTTCCACTCACATAGATTATAAGTACATCCATTTGATAGGTATCCTTTTTGGAAAGTGCTTTTCTAACCTTTCCTTCAACCCCCAGTACTTCTTTAGCAGGCTTAGCTACATCTGCTGCGGGCTTCTCTTTCAATTCCTTCTTATCACTCTCTACCTTCTTATTTTCTATCCTTTCCTGCTGCAATTCGTGAATAAGTTTATCCACCTCTTTCTTCACCTCTTCCATCTCCTTCCTTTTCACCCTCTCTTTATCCAACTCCTTAGTAAGCGAAGCCACTTTTACATTTAACCTTTCTATATCCTTCTTTAGCTCCTGTTTTTCCTGCTCTATCCTTTCCCTTTTTATTATCTCCTGTTCTCTTCTTATCCTTTCCTGATTCAATTCTTCTTTGAGCCTATGGATTTCTCCCCTTGTCCCTCCTTCTTCTATCTTACCTATCCTTTCCAATTCCTCTATTCTTTTCTCTCCTTTCTCTATCTCTTTTGTAAGTTTAAGTATCTCTTCTTTTAAAATACCTATATCTCGCATCCCTTCTTTTATCCTCATCAAACCTTCAACAAGGCGAGTCACATCCTCCTTTGCCTTTTTCAATTTAATCTCTCCACCGTCTATTCCTTCAATAATTGTAATAATATCCGAAGTTAACTTCTCCATCTCTTCCCTTTTCCTTTTTTCTTCGTATAACCTTCTCGATATCTCCGAAATCTTCCCCTTTAATTCTTCCAGTCTCTCTTTCTCCCTTAATTCAGAAGTTTGACTCACTACAATACTATGGCTTAGCCATAATAGGATTGATCCAAAAAGTGGTATCAGAATGAATCTAAACCAATTTCCTGGCTTCATTTCTATTCCTTAAACAAACTTACGGTTATTCCTTTAATCTAAAAAGGTCTTGAAATGTCTCTTTATATATATGACCATTGTCTGTTTCAGCCCTTTTCTTCAACTGACTTATAGGGGATGCAATAATCTTATTAACTATTATCCGTGTTAAATAATCGATCCTTTCTCTATCCTCTGGAGTTACTGACTTCAATTTGTTAATAACCTTATTTAACGCACCTTTCCTAATGTACTCCATTTTATCCCTTAAGCTCAAGATTGTGGGAACAATGTCAAGGGACCTATACCAGGATAATACCTTCCGCAGTTCTTCTGAAAGGATTTTTTCTGCAGTCTTGATTTCTTTACTCCGCTCCCTTGTTTTTTTCTCTACCACCATTTTCAGGTCATCAATATCATATAGGTAAACACCATCAATTAAACCTACATCTGGATCTATATCCCTTGGGAAGGCGATGTCAATAAGGATTATGGGCTGATAATCCCTGGCTTCCATTACCCTGGATACATCTTCTGATTTGATTATAATGGATGAGGCAAATGTTGAGCTAATAACAATATCCGTATCCTTCATAAAGCGAAATGTCTCATCAAACGGAATGGCTTGTCCATTAAATTCTTTGGCCAGCTCTACAGCCTTCTCATAGGTCCTATTAGAGATATATATCATCTTTATACCATTCTCAATCAAATGCTTGGCAGCCAATTCACTCATTTTCCCTGCCCCTATAAGGAGAGCCTTTCTTTTCTTTAAATCCCGAAAGAACTCCTTAGCCAACTCCACTGCAACAAAGCTTATGGAAACGGCTCCTTTACTAATATGCGATTCTTCTCTAACTCGTTTTGCTATATTTATCGCCTTTTGAAATAGGGTATTAAGAGTTGAATCTGTGACCTTTAGGCGAAGGGCCTGGTTATAGGCATCTTTAAATTGACAAAGAACCTGTGGTTCTCCAATTACCAAAGAGTCTAAGCTTGATGGAACCTTCAATAGATGTTCGATAGCAATTTCCCCTTTCATTATATATAGATATTCATCTAAACCATTCTCTTCGAGTTTATGATAATCTGCAAGGAATTCCTTTATCTCCTTTGTGGCCCTTTCAATATCATTAGTACTCACATACATCTCAACTCGATTACAAGTAGAAAGGATTACACATCCCTTTATTGTCTCATATTCCCGGAGCCTATTTAAACCAGTTATAAGGGAATCCTTAGGAAAGGAGATCCTTTCCCTAATCTCCACTGGTGCACTTTTGTGATTTATACCAACTAATAGTATCTCCTTCATCTAACCACCTATCTTCTTTAATGTCTCATAACTCGCCTTAATGGTCTGCTCAATATCATCCATTGAATGTGCGGTTGATACAAACATAGTTTCAAATTGTGATGGTGCTAAATAGATACCTTTATCTAACATACCTCTAAAATAAGCAGCATATTTTTCAGTATCTGAACTCTTTGCACTTACATAATCAATAACATCCTTTGGAGTAAAAAAACCACATAACATTGAGCCAACTCGAGTGAATCTAATGCAGGCTTTAGCTTCTTTGGCACTCTTTGCTAAACCTTCATATAAAGCACTGGATCTTTCTTCAAGTTCTTCATATATACCAGATTGAGAAAGTAATTTTAGTGTCGTTATACCAGCGCTTACGGAAATTGGATTGCCAGATAGTGTGCCTGCTTGATAGACTTCTCCCTCTGGTGAGATATATTGCATAATCTCTCTTTTACCACCATATGCTCCAATTGGCAATCCACCCCCGATGATCTTACCCAGGCATGTTAAATCAGGCAGCACTCCATATAATTCTTGGGCACCCCCATAGGATACCCTAAATCCAGTGATAATCTCATCAAAGATTAATACAATATCATATCTCCGCGTAATTTCACGAAGACCTTCTAAAAATCCAGGCTTTGGCGGAACAACACCCATATTTCCTGCTACTGGTTCAATAATAACACAAGCTATTTCGCGATGATTTTTCTCAATAGTTCTCCTTAGGCATTCAAGGTCATTATATGGTAACGTTATAGTATGGCGAACAAAGTCCAGAGGAACACCAAGACTATTAGGAACTCCTAAGGTTGTAGCTCCTGATCCTGCCTTTACAAGTAAACTATCCGAATGACCATGATAACATCCTTCAAATTTGATAATCTTATCTCGCCTGGTATAACCTCTTGCCAGTCTTATAGCACTCATTGTTGCTTCAGTCCCAGAGTTTACTAACCTAACTAATTCAATTGAAGGTACAGCATTTACTATCATTTCAGCTAATGTGATCTCATTCTCAGTTGGGGCTCCAAAACTTGTACCTTGTTCTACAACCTCTTTTATTGCACTAACTACCTCTTGGCGGGCATGTCCTAATATCAATGGACCCCATGAACAAACGTAATCTATATACTCCCTATCTGAAACATCATAGATATGCGAACCCTTTCCTCTTTTAATAAATATAGGATCTCTTCCAACTGCCTTAAATGCTCGAACCGGTGAATTAACTCCACCTGGTATGTAATCCTTTGCTTTCTCAAACAGTTCCTTTGATCTTTTCTCCATATCAATCTTTCCTTTAGAATTGCTGAACAGTCTCTCTTTAAGAAAAAAACGACCACAGAAAAAACAAGGTACACAGAGGATATCTATCTTGTGAATTATTATCCAAATCAATACCTCTCTCTGTAACCAATGTCACTCTGTGGTTTTTTAAAAAGGGGCTTCTTGAATAACGATAAGGTCATCTGGTTTTAACAAGATATTTTCCCTTTTATCCCCTTTACGCATAAATCTATCGTAATTTACCAAGATAACCTCTCGTTTCCCTCTTTCCTCCCTTACAACTTTGATCTTATTCAATATGGCCTTATCGGTAACACCACCTGCCATAGCAATAGCCTGCATAATAGTCATATTCTCATGATATCGGTATAGCCCAGGTCTATGCACCCCTCCTAAAACACAGATAGAGATTTTAGGTGGCAGGTCTTTTTCAGCCTCCATAGTTACAGTTACTTGTGGATCAACTATATAATCCTTTCCCAACTTATAGGTAATTATCTCTGCCAATCTTTCAACTGTTAACCCTAAAACATAAATCTCCCCTATTAAAGGGAAGGTTATCACTCCTTCTTGAGAGACAATTACAGTTTTAGTTAAGTCATCGTGTCCTTTTACTACAATTTGGATCCTATCTCCAGGAGATAAACCAACCCATTCTTCGGAAGGGGGAACTTTAGGTACATCGTGTTCTGTTGGTTTTGGCCTTGTCTCTTTTTCCTTTGGCATTTTTTTAGCCATCTCGATAGCCTCGTCCCTTTCTCTTTCTGCCTTCTCCCTTCTCTTTCTTTCCTCCCCTAACAACTTAGTAAGCGTATCAATCTCCCTCTCTGCCTTTTTTAATTTCTCTTCTACTCCTCTCTCTACTTCCTCTTTTTCATACACCTCTAACCTTTTACTAAGCTCCGAAATTTCTTTCTTTGCATCTTTTATCTCCCTATCAAACTTTTTGGTAAGTGAAACCACCTCTAATTTTGCCTTTTCTGCCTCTTTTACTGCCTCAGCCCTCTTCCTTCTCTCTTCCTCTAATTCTTTAGTAAGTGAAGCAACTTCTTTTGTTTTCCCCTCTTCTAATCTTTCAGTAATTGATGCAATCTTCTCTCTAAGGTTTTTTAT
>JASEIO010000021.1:9401-25922 GCA_030017475.1 bacterium
ATCTCTGCTTCACCTGCCTTTTCTACCTCCTCTCTTTTCTTCCTTTCTTCTTCTAACAACTTAGTAAGCGTATCAATCTCCCTCTCTGCCTTTTTCTCTTTTTCTTCTTTCTCCTCTTCTAATCTTTCAGTAATTGATGCAATCTTCTCTCTAAGGTTTTTTATCTCTGCTTCACCTGCCTTTTCTACCTCCTCTCTTTTCTTCCTTTCTTCTTCTAATATGCGAGTAAGTTCAACTACCTCCTGTTTTACTTTCTCTATTTCCTGTTCTTTTGACAGCACCAATTCTTCCTTCTCCATTCTTTCATTGGCCAACTCTGTCCTTAGCCTCTCCGTATCCTCTATCCTTTTACTAATTTTATCCAATTCCCCTTTTATCTTATTTAGTTCTTCAAGCCTTACTTCTTCCGTTTTCTCCCTTTTTATCCCCATTAATCTCTCTACGATCTCAAAAACCTTTGTTTTTGCCCTTTCTTTTCCCTCTTTTTCAATAATATCTGCTATCTCTCTCTCTATCTTTTCCATCTCTTCCCTTTTTCTTTTCCTCTCCTCTAATCTCCTACTAAGCGATTCCATTTTCCCTTTAAGCTTTTCTATCTTCATCATCTCATCTTTTAATTCAGTACCTTGTGCAACAACAGCCATATTTAATACTAATACTATTGATAAAATCAACCCTAAAATAGATTCCCTCATCTTAACCCCTCACCAAAAGGTATACCTTATTTCTATACTACATCTATTTACTACATAATCCTTCCCAGATTCACTCGAATCTCTTTCTTCCCATCCATACCTGAAGTTAAATAATATATCTTCATGGGGTTGCCAACCCATCCTTATGCCTAAACCCCATAATTTGTCATTTCGCCGAGATCTTACATAGGTGATATATCCGTAATAACTTCCAACCGATAAAGAGCTGGCTCTAGTCATTAATCTTTCTATTCTAAACCTTATCCTTTGGTCTCTATAGCTTGAACCTTCATAATCTTCCATTAATCTAAAGTCATAATTTATTGTTCCAATATCCCTCCTACTCCCTTTATATATTAAAGTTACCCCATAAAGCTCATCTTCTATAGAGGGCTCCCGTTCATCTTTTCTATACGCATAACCAACATCAAAAATGGCCTTAATTCGATAGGTCAATAAATGGTCTAATCTTAAATCTACAGTATGTCCAATAGAAAGGAGATCTAAAGGACTCAAATAATTCCTTCTTTCGTATGCATATTCCAAACTAAGGGTTGTAGTAGAAGAAAGTCTCCCAGCTAAATCTAAGCCAATCTCCTGTCTATCTAAATCAGACAAGGAGGTCTCTTTATAATTCAAAAATCTGTAGTAATATTTTAGGTTGCCAACTATATTCTTTGCTACTAAATATCTTAATACCAAATCTGCCTTATTTGAGGTGTAATATTTTTCCTCTCTTTTAAACATTCCATATTCATCAATAGTTACTGGCTCAACAGGTTCAAAAAGGGTACCTCTTGCATCAATTGAAAGTCTACGAGTAAGTTTTCTGTCAGCTAAACAGGTGATAAAATGAGATACCTCGTCTTCAATATCGTCTATACTATAATGAGAATACTTAAGTGTATAGCCAAATTCAAGATAGGTCTTTCCTAAAAACCAAAAACTTATCTCTGGATAGAGATAGGTTATGAAACCTCCTTTTCCCTTCAGATCAAAATTATCTGTATATTCTTCTCGCAATGTAATTTTAGGTATAATCCTTAAAGCGCAGTCTACATTTGATATTGGTAAGGCGAATATAAAACCTGATATTGCCACTGAAAAAATTATAAGTTTTACTCCCTGGCATTCACACATTTTAATTATAGTACTATACCTTAGAAAATATGTCAATAACTTTTTCTATAAATCCGATATAAGATCACCATACTAATTGCCAATCCTTCTCAAAAGGACGTGGTAAACCCTTCATGAAGTTATAAATATTATGGTACCTCAATCTGATCAAATATCTGCTTTATGATATCCTCTGAGGTTACTCCCTCTGCCTCTGCCTCATAAGTCAAGATGATCCGGTGCCGTAAAACATCTAATCCAATTAACTTAACATCTTCTGGAGTAACATATCCTCTTCTTTTCAAAAAGGCATAGGCTTTAGAGGCAAGTACTAAATAGATAGAAGCCCTGGGAGAGGCTCCATAGGCAATAAGTCCTCGTAAATTAGCTAATTTATATCTTTCTGGCTCTCGAGTAGCAAAGATAATATCAAGGATATAATCTTTAATCCTTTCATCCATATATACTTCGTTAACTGTAGACCGAGCTTTTATGACTTCCTGAGGTGAGACTACTTCCGAAGCCGAAGGTAGGTTACCTTCAGTCATCCTTGCGATTATCTCTCTTTCTTCTTTCCGATTGGGATAAGTGATCTTTAGTTTCAACATAAATCTATCAATTTGAGCTTCTGGTAAAGGATATGTTCCCTCTTGTTCAATAGGATTTTGGGTAGCCAAAACTAAAAATGGCTCATCCAATGGATAGGTATGATCACCAATAGTCACCTGTCGCTCCTGCATTGCTTCAAGCAAGGCGGATTGAACCTTAGCTGGTGCACGATTGATTTCATCAGCCAAAATTAGATTGGCAAAGATAGGTCCCTTTTTTGGGGTAAATCTTCCAGTCTTTGGATTATAGACCATTGTGCCAATCAAATCTGCTGGTAACAAATCTGGGGTAAATTGAAGACGTTGAAATTTGGTCTGTATTGTATCAGAAAGGGTTTTTACTACCAAGGTCTTGGCTAATCCCGGTACCCCTTCAATCAAGATATGGCCATTAGCCAAAAGTCCTATTAATAGTCGTTCAATGATATAGTTTTGCCCTACGATCACCTTTCCAATTTCATTGAGTAATCGATCCACAAAGGCACTCTTTTCTTCTATCCTTTTATTGATTTCCCTAATATCTTCTGTCATTCTATACCTCCTGATAAAATTATAGCCAAGTTATAACCTTAAATCCTTCTTTAAGGGAAAACTAACTTGGCTTACTACACAAAAGTCTAATCTTGGTTGAACTACAAAGATTTAAAGCCAAAAACTTAAAGATGATTTTAGAATTCCTTGGGCAATATCTTCATCTCCCGATAGGTAAAAACAGGGCCATCGATACAGATATACTTTGGTCCTACATTACAATGTCCACAATGTCCTACCCCACATTTCATATGTCGCTCTAAGGTAGAGATTATTGCCTCTTCTTGGAAACCCATTTTCAATAGATAATCTTCCACAACAATATGGATCATGAATAGTGGTCCACAGACAAAGGCTACGGAATTTCTTGGATTGATCTCTATCTTATCAAAAAGTCGAGTGATTAGTCCTATCTCTCCATCCCATTTCTCTCCATCTACTCTATTTACAGTCATATGGACTTCCACTCCTTCAACCTTTCCCCATTCTTTCAATTCATCCCGAAAGATTATGTATCTCGGTGTCCTGGCACCGTGAAGGATAATAATATGACCAAAATCGGATCTATTATCTATCATGTCTTTAATCAATGGCCTCAATGGTGCCATACCAATCCCACCACCAACAAATAGGATATCTTTACCCTTTGCCTCATCAAATGGAAATCCATTGCCGAATGGACCCCGAATTCCTACTACATCCCCCACCTTCATCTTATGCAAAGACCTTGTTACCTCTCCTATGGCATAGATAGTCAGTTGAAAACTGCCCTTTTCAATTTGGGATGAAGATAGAGAAATGGGTACCTCCCCCACTCCAAATATAGAAAGTTCTAAAAACTGCCCTGGTTTATAGGAAAAGGCCTCTTTCACTTCGGAATTAATAAAAGAAAAGGTAAAGGTCTTTAGATCCAATCCCTCATCCTTTATACCTATAATCTTCGCTGTCTTTGGCAGATATATATTCTCCATACTCCTCCATCCTTATTTGGTGGATAACATGAGACATGTCTATACCCCCTAAACAGGCTGTAACACACCTGCCACATCCAACACAACCACAAGTACCCCACCTGCCCATATAACAATCGAGTTTGTGATAAAATCTCCTTTTGATCCTATCCTTTTTCTCTTTTCTTGGATTAAGTCCTTCTGCAAGATGTGTAAATCCAAAAAGGGTACATGAATCCCAGGTTCTAATCCTTACACCTTCCCGCTCTGTTGTGGGTCTATCTATGACATTGAAACAGGAACAGGTTGGGCAAACATAAGCACATCCACCACAGTTTTGACATCTATCCCCTAACATCTTCCATAATGATTCCTCAACCTCTTCCTGAATCAACTTTTGGGTTATTGTGGCAAACTCCCCATATCTTAAAAACTTGGTCTTTGTTTCATGAACCACCTCATATTCCTCATCTAAATCTTTCTGAGTTCCTTCTTGAAAGAGGTAATGATATTTTTCTACAATGTCCTGTCCTTTTTTCGAACCTACATGAATAGTAAATCTATTTGAAAGAGGAACGAATTGCAAATCAAAACCTTCTTCTGCCATAGGACCTGAATTGGCATAAACACAGAAACAATTTGTATCCGGAGACACACAGACCAGGTTAATTAAGGTTGTGTCTTCCCTCTTCTTTTGATAATATGGATCCTTATATCTCCCTAAGTAAACAGCATCTAAGAAGCTTAAGGCTTTAAGATCACAAGATCGAATACCAAAGATTAACCTCTTTTTATCTGTAATTGTAAAGGAAAGCTCGTAATCACCCGAAACCTCTTTATACTTAAAAATCACCTCTTGTTGAGGGAAAAAAAATCCCTTTGGGGAAAGGACAGCATTTTTGTAGTCTAAGGTGATTTCATCCATAGATTTAATAACGCTGAATAAGACATCCTCTTTTTCCTTCACAGGGGCAATGATTTCTTGATTCTTATGAATTCTCCGAAGTAACGGTATTATATATTCTTTATTCATGGTTAGAAGGCTATTATCCATCATTCACACCTTTCAAGCCTTGCTGCACAGATTTTGAATTCAGGTATCTTTGATTTTGGATCCAAGGAAGGATTAGTCAGTATATTGGCTGCGCACTCTTTGAAATGAAAAGGCATAAAGAGAATCCCTTCTGGAGTAACATCTGTTAATATGGCTCTAACCTCTACATCTCCTCTTCTGGATAGGTGGTACATAATCAACAGGAGTAAATAAGCCCTTTCCTCTTGGAAATCCATTCTTGTGCAAGAATGGGGTTCCTGGATCACTCCTATCTTTACATGGCCATTGTAACCCCCATCCTTCTTCTAATCGATCGTAGTATATCCCTCCATAGATTGGAGTTAACAAGGCTATCTCTTCTGCAATCTCTTCAGGACTAGCATAATTCATTGAATAACCCATTCTATTCGAAAGCTCCTGTATTATCCACCAATCAGGTTTTGACTCCCCAATTGGCGAAATTGCTTGTCTAATTCTTTGTACTCTTCTTTCAGTATTGGTAAACGTCCCATCTTTTTCAGCAAAGCTTGCTGCGGGTAAAACAACATCAGCTAATTCAGCTGTCTCAGACAAGAATATGTCCTGAACCACCAGTATCTCTATCTTTTCTAAAGCCTCTTTGACATGAGTTATATCAGGATTGCTTAGCATTGGATTTTCACCCATTATATACATTCCACGAATCCTACCATTTCGTGCTTCATTCATCATTTCCACAACCGTAAGTCCAGGATCCTTTGGAAGTTTCACACCCCATACCCTCTCAAACTTTTCTCTCACCTTCTCATCCGTAACCTTCTGATAACCAGTATATACATCAGGTAAAGCTCCTACATCACAAGCTCCCTGGACATTGTTCTGCCCCCTTAATGGATTAACACCTGTGTGTAATTCACCCAATCTACCAGTTAACATCGCCAAATTTGCCAAAGATAATACATTATCCACCCCTGTTACGTGTTGGGTAATGCCCATAGAGTAAATGATCATGGATTTCTTATGACTGGCATAGAGTATAGATGCCCTTATTAGGTCATTTTCCGGTATCCCAGTTATTTCCCTGACAAAAGTTGGGGTATACTTTGCCACTGTCTTTTTTAATGCCTCAAAATTCTCAGTCCGTCTTTTAACAAAATCTCGGTCATACATCTCTTTATTAATTATCACATTCATCGTCCCATTAATCCATGCCACATCAGTTCCTGGCTTCTGTTGTAAATGTAAATGGGCAAAGCACGAAAGCTGAATTTTTCTTGGATCAACCAAAATCAATCTTGCCCCACCCTCAATAGCCTTTAATATAAAGGATCCAATCTGTGGATGTTGTTCTGTGGTATTAGAACCAGTAACTAAAAGTATATCAGCTCCTTCTATCTCATTTATGGAGTTAGTCATAGCCCCTGAACCAAAGGAAGTAGTCAGACCAGTCACAGTAGCAGAGTGGCAAAGGCGTGCGCAATGGTCTATATTGTTAGTACCTAATGTAGCCCTGGTAAATTTCTGGATCAAATAGTTTTCCTCATTGGTACACTTTGCAGAACCAAGAACACATAATGAATCAGGTCCTGTAGTTTCTTTGATTTGTTTGAATCTCTCCGAAATAAATCCCAAGGCCTCATCCCAACTTACCTCTTTAAAACGACCATCTCTCTTTATTAATGGAGATTTTAACCTATGGGGGCTTTTTATAAACTCATAACTATTCCATCCCTTAACACATAATCTCCCCCTGGATATAGGATGAGCCTTGCTTGGAGTTATCCCGACAATTTCATCATCCTCAACCTGGAAATAAAAGTTACATCCACAACCACAATAGGTACAAGTGGTCAAAACATTCTTCATTCTCTCCTATTATTCAGTTTCTCCTTGGAATTTTCAGCCTTCTTTTAAGGGGTGACCGTCATAATACGTCTCGCAATCTCAGGATAGTGGGCGATGAATTTTAGCTCATCATTTGTTAATGGCTTCTGCGTATGGACATTTGCATATCTTACAAGCTCAAGGATCTTTGTTGCCTCTTCGTCGTCTTTGAATTCGATCTCAAGCTTATCATATACATTACGGAAGCCTTTAATCCCTGAATACTCTCCTGCGGTTATCTGTCTTCCTGTCTCTACTATCTCTGGTTCTCCACGACCCAATTCCTCAAAATCATATAATTCATAGTTTCGCCTATCCTTCAATGCACCATCTGCATGGATACCTGATTCATGGGCAAAGGCATTGGCACCAACAGCCACCTGATTTACTGGGATAGGTATACCAAAGGCATATGAGGCATACTTAGCAATCTTCCATGCACAATCAAGCCTCACTCGCTCATCCAAGATGTACCTTTTCTCAAAGCCACTCGATTTTCTCAAGGCAAGAATTACACCCACAAGGTCGGCATTTCCTGCCCGTTCTCCCATCCCATTGATACAGGTATTGATGTAGGCATCCACTCCACCATCCACTGCCCCTTTTGCTCCTGCTACAGAACAGGCAACTGCCATCCCAAGATCATTATGGCAGTGGAGTTCAATTGGCAGCCCTACCTCCTGTGCCAAAAGGCGTGTCCTTTCATAAATTGTGAATGGATCATCATAACCCAAGGTATCACAATATCTTATTCTCGTTGCACCATGTTCTTTTGCTGCACGGGCAAACTTTATCAAATATTCATCATCAGTACGAGATGCGTCTTCTGCATTCACACCTACTGTTTCAATCCCAAGTTCATGACATCTGTCCAATGTATCTACCATCATCTGGATGATATTTGGTTTTCCGGGCCCTTCTTTTTCTTCTCTAACAATCCTTCCCTGGAACTTACCATCTACCATTTGACGAGAGGTTGATATAGAGATATTGAGATGTTTAACCTTTGTAAATTTCACCGAAAGTTCAACATCCTCGCTTACTGCCCTTATCCAGCCAGATAGGATTATTGGTTTTAAAACTCCCATATCAGCAAGTTCTAAGTTTGCATTCAGGTAATTTATCTCATGACGGGTTACAGGAAAACCAAATTCTGATTGATATATACCCATCTCATTAAGGAATAGGTTTATCATAGTCTTCTCAAGCTTTGCCAATCCCAGACGTGAGGTCTGTACACCATCACGATTCGTAACATCAATTATGTATATCTTATTCTTATTCTCCATCTCTACACCCCTTTCATTACTCAAGTTTTTCTAATATCTTCTCTATCCTATCTAAACCATTTTCTATATCCTCAAGGGAGGTAGCATAGGATAATCTTAGATAGTTTGAGGCCCCAAAAGCCGACCCTGGAACTACTGCAATGTGTGCCTCATTCAATAAAACTTGAGAAAGGCGAAATGAATCCTTTATCTCTTCTCCTTTAAATCTCATTGAGAGTAAAGACTCTACATTTGGAAATACGTAGAATGCACCATAAGGTGTAATGCAAGAGATACCACGGATTTTGTTTAGTCTATCTACTATGTATTTTCGACGCCTATTGAATTCCTTAACCATCTCAGCCACGCATTCCTGTCGCCCTTTTATAGCCTCTAAGGCTGCAAGCTGAGAGATGGATGTTGGGTTTGATGTAGTGTGAGACTGTATACTTGACATCGCCCGAATAACGTCTTTGGGTCCTGCTGCATACCCAATCCTCCATCCAGTCATCGAATAAGCCTTTGAGACACCATTTATAGTAATTGTTAGGTCTTTTATCTCTTTTCCCAGGGATGCAACACTTATATGTCTTTTTCCATCATAGATTAACTTCTCATATATCTCATCCGATATGATATAGACCCCTGCCTCAACAGCCACCCTCGCTAACCCCTCTAATTCATTTGGTTCATATACTGATCCTGTCGGATTGGATGGAGAATTCAGAATAATAGCCTTAGTATGGGAGGTGATGTTTTCTTTAAATTGGGCCGGGGTAAGCTTGAAATCATTTCCTTCAAAGGTTTCTACAATAACGGGTCTTGCACCCGTCATCTTTACCTGTTCGGGATATGTTACCCAGTAAGGTGAAGGTATGATTACCTCATCCCCTTCATCACACAGGGCAAATATGGCATTGAATAGGGAGTGTTTTGCCCCACATGATATCAAGATTTCAGACGTTTCATAATCCAGTCCATTATCTTCTTTAAATTTTTGGCAAACTGCCTCCTTTAATTCTATGATTCCAGAATCTGGGGTGTACTTAGTAAAACCACATTTTATAGCTTTACTCCCTGCCATTTTAATCTCAGCGGGGGTGTCAAAATCTGGTTCTCCGGCACCAAATGAGATTACAGGAATTCCACTCTTCTTCATCTCCTTTGCCTTAGCAGTTATTGCCAAGGTAGGTGAAGGACTTATTGACCTTGCTCTCCTCGATAAAGACATGATTTATTTCCCCTTAGAGACCATTCGGTAATTTTGGTGTAAATAAAAGGAAAAAGGAAGAAAAGGTGTAACAAGTGCTCTCAAATGAAGAATTTGTAAATTATCGAATGCTTTCCCTTAGTATAAGCTGGTAGGATGTACATAATGCCCATACCTTTTCCTTACCTCTTCCAATCTCTGCTTTTGTTCTGAAAGCACATCAAATAGAATACTTGGTGTGTCAGAAACCTTTGTTTTATAAATCTCAATAATCCTTTCCAGTTTTCTAATATTCTCTGGAATTCTTAAGGTGAATTGTTCTATGTAATCCCTTTCTGCATAATCCTTATTAAGAATCTCTTTGAATAATCTCTTGAGGTCTTCATATCTTGGGATGTAACCAGTAGGAGTTTTAAGTGCCGAGACATCTTTGTGAACACGAAGTTCCATCCATTTAAGCCAGACGCATTTATCCTCCATTCTATTTATATATCCTCCATCCTTATTTTTTAAAAAATAATTGACAGAAAAGATTGTGGGTGGTCTATCCAAACCCTTTCCAAACTCAAGATGATTGTTGATATATCTACCAAGGGGAATCGAGAGAAAGTCGATATTAGACATAGGATTGAATGTCCTTACGCCTTCCTCACCAAGTGTTGCGGCAGTGGTCTCTGATTCTAATGCTCCACCCATTGTTATTACTCCATGCTCCCAACTAAAGGCCTCCTGGACAGGACAAGATGTATCAGAGTCTCTTCCCCCATAGATTATCCCTTTTATCTCTACTCCTTGCGGTGCATCCAGTTCAGGGTCACAGTTTTTCAGGGTATAAAGTGAAATTGTATATCTTGCATTCTTATGTGAATGAGATATAGGATTGCCCATCTTGTCTTTTTTCCCTTTATACCACTCTCCTGAATAATTGATTCCTTTATCAGGCACTTCCCTTCCATCACCAAGCCAATAAGGGATCCCTTCTTCAGTTACAAGAACGTTAGAAAAGATTACATCCCCTGGTTTATTAAGCACTTCCCAGATTAAAGGGTCATCTTTTGGGTTCACATCCTTAATAATTCCAAAGATTCCACATTCAACATTTACTGCATATACCTTTCCCCCCATATTCCTCAGATATGCCAAATCATCTCCGACAATAGTTTCACCTTTTATCATAGCAGTTGATGTCTTGCCACACATACTCGGGAATGCACCCGTGAAATAGCTTACTCGACCATTTGGTCCATGAACTCCCATAATCAACATATGTTCTGCTAACCATCCCTCTTTAGATGCCTTATATATAGCCATGCGGAGTGAAAGTTTTTTAAATCCTACAGTATTTCCCGCATACTGGGTGTTTGTACTATAAATAATATTATCTTCTAAATCTATGTATATCCGTCGCTTATCAATGTCCTTGCTTACTCCTCCTTCCAACTTGCCTGCACTATGGACAACTTTAAAAAACTTTTCCGGAGATCTTCTTTTAAACTCTTCATACCCTCTTCTATAAAGGATAAGTTCTGAATGGACAACATAACTGGAGTCGGTTAACTGTACTGAAGGAATAGAAAATGGAGAATCTACTGGCCCAAGACAGAAGAAACAGATAAACATCTCCGCCCCTTCCATTATGCCTTTTAAGATTTCATGTATCTCTTTAAGACCCTCTTCTTTATCTATTGAATTAAGAAAACCAAGATCTGTTCCAGGTGAAAGTAGATATCTTGTGATCTCTTTATCCCTTCCCTGGTCATAGTATCCATCAAAATGGACGGTATGACCTGGAATGGCAAGTCTCTTCTCCTCTCCCTTTTCTATTGCCTTATCTCTGATATAGGCTGCATCTTCATCTGTATCAGTACAAACAAAAACAGAGTGAGGATTACAATGCTCGACATATTTTGCCACAAAATCGAGAAGTACAGGATTATTTAACGCTAAGAGTTTCTGGTAATTCCTCTCTCCACATTTCGATTTAAGTAACTCTAATCTTCTCATTATCTCACATCATCAGCTAATGGGTTTTAGCGAACCTATGCATAAAATCCACTAAGCGCTCCACTCCTTCTATGGGGAATGCGTTATAGATAGAAGCCCTTATTCCTCCAACTGACCTGTGTCCTTTTAGACCAAAAAGCGCGATGGATGCTGCCTCCTTAATAAACTTCTTCTCCAAGTCTTCGTCTTGAAGCCTGAAGGTCACATTCATCAACGAGCGGCTGTCTTTATCCACAGTACTTTGGTAAAATCCGCTAGATGCATCAATAGCTTCATAAAGTAGCGTGGCTTTCCTTCTGTTTATCTCTTCTATCTTCTCTACACCACCGTTTCGCTTCAGCCATTCTAAGACCAATTTAACTGTATAGATAGCGAATACAGGTGGGGTGTTGTAAAGAGAATCTTTCTCAATATGGGTCTTGTATCTAAGCATGGGTGGAGTGGATTCTGGACACCTCTCCGCCAGGTCTTTTCGGATTATGACCACCGTCACACCTGCTGGACCAAGGTTCTTCTGAGCACCAGCATATATAAGACCAAATTTTCTGATATCCACCTTTCGACTGAGTATATCAGAGGACATATCCGCAACAAGAGGGATGTGAGAGATATCTGGAAAAGTCCTCCACTGGGTTCCGAAGATGGTATTATTGGATGTGATATGCACATACTGGGCATCATTAGAGAACTTAATTTCTTCAAGCTTTGGGATTCTTCGGAAGTTTACATCCTCAGTGGTTGCAGCAACTACCGCCTCCCCGATACTCTTTGCTTCCTTTATGGCCCTCTTTGACCATGAGCCGGTAATGATATAATCTGCCTTTTCTCCAGGTTTAAGAAGGTTTAGGGGAACCATGGCGAATTGCAGATTTGCCCCACCTCCTAAAAACAGAATCTCGTAATTTTCGGAAATCCCCATTAATTCTCTAAGGAGCGATTTGGCTGTATTTATGATATCCAAAAACTCCTCTGAACGATGACTTATTTCTAAGATTGACATACCGATATTAGAATAATCTACAATATTCTCTTCAAGTTCCTTAAGCACCTCTAAAGGTAAAGTAGCTGGTCCCGGATTGAAATTGAACTTTCTATCCATAACCCTCCTCCTTTGGCATAATATTCATTAATCGTTGAATTGTATCTTTTAGTCCCCTATTTTTTCACCAGATCTTCTCTCTGACTCATCAAGCAATAGATTCAAAGTGAATATTATCATATCAAATATCAGCTGTCAAGAAAAATATCATTGGAGATAATGGAAAATAAAGGAATACGTGGCTCTTTTAAAGATAGATCAGTGGACAGATTCGGATTATAAGCTTTATTCAAGATAAACCCAAATTTTCTTATCCTTTAACTTTTCACTTGACGCAATCATTTCTATAAGCTATAATGCAAAATCAATGGAACAAGCTGAGGCGGGGAGATGGGGTTACAGCAAGTGATCTTTTTGCGGGCCGGGATAGAGGTTATTGGTCAGGAATAGATTTGGGAAGGATGGAACAAAAGATAGGCTGTTGCGGTTTTCCAGTAGCCAGGGATAGATATTATCAATATTTCGATGTTGTTGAGCTCCAGAGGACATTCTATCAGCCACCAGATCTTCCAACAATCCAGAAGTTACGTGAATGCTCTCCACCAGGCTTTGAGTTTTCGCTCAAGGCTTGGCAGCTAATCACCCATCCGCCAACAAGCCCTACCTATCGAAAGCTGCGTCTTTCCATTCCGAAAAAAACTAAGAAGAATTATGGTTTTTTTAAGCCGACCGATGAGGTACTCGGCGCCTGGAGGAGAGTCGATGAGATCTCTCAGGTTCTTGAGGCAAAGGTCATCGTCTTCCAATGTCCCGCAAGCTTTACGCCTACCCAGGAAAATAAGAAGAACCTAAGGAGGTTCTTTCTGTCCATTAAAAGGAGAAACTATACGTTCTGTTGGGAGCTGCGAGGAGAGTGGGCCGATCGAGATGTGGAATCCTTATGTAAGGAGTTAGACCTTGTCCACTGCGTCGACCCCTTTAAGTCCGAACCTACCTTTGGAAAGATTAGATACTTTCGACTCCATGGGATTGGTGGTTACCGTTATCGCTACACTGAGGACGATCTGAGGAACCTGAAAGCTAAAGATTTTAAGTCCCCTCGGGTCTACTATATGTTTAACAATGTATATATGTTTGAGGACGCCAGGCGTTTCAAGGAGATGATGAGCCGATTGATTTTGTAAAGAAGGCTGCGAGGGATTTGGGAATAGACCTAAATAGATTCAAAGGTTCATCAGGCTGGAGGCTGCACTAATTAGATTTAGTAAGAGCCATTAATGTGAAGATAAGATGAAAGAGGCTATCCTTTATGATAGGTTATCCGGCAACAAGGTAAGGTGTAATATCTGCCAGAGGAGATGTGAGATCCCGGAAGGGAAGCGCGGATACTGCTGGACGAGGCTGAACCAGAAAGGCGAGCTCTACTCTCTGGCCTATGGTCGGGTCTCCTTTATGTCGGTTGCACCGATTGAAAAGAAGCCATTATACCATTTCTATCCTGGCAGTTTTGCCATGAGCTTTGGTACCTTAGGATGTAACTTTCGCTGTCCGGGTTGCCAAAACTGGGATATAGCGCACGCTAAGATCGATCTGGATGGGGGCCAAACCGAATATGTCTCCCCTGAGGATTCAATTAAGTTGGCCAAAAGACATGGCTGCGAGGGAATGAGTTGGACCTACAATGAACCCTCTATCTGGTTTGAATATACGTTGGATGGCGCAAGGCTTTCAAAAAAGGCCAACCTCTACACCACCTACGTAACCAATGGTTATATAACCTGTGAGGCGCTCGATATGATAGGACCCTATCTGGATGCGTTCAGAGTGGATTTAAAGGGCTTTTCGAAAGATCTTTATAAAAAGATAGCAAACCTTTCCGATTTTAGGGGAATCTTAGATGTGACCAAGCGAGCCAAGGATAAGTGGAGGATGTGGGTAGAGATCGTAACCAATATCATCCCAGGCTATAGCGATGATGAGACCCATTTAAGGAAGATCGCATCCTGGATAGTGAAGGACTTAGGAGAGGATACCCCCTGGCACGTAACCCAGTTTATTCCACACCTGAAGTTGAAGAACCTTTCGCCAACACCGGTAGCCACCTTAGAGCGAGCACGTGGGATCGGCCAGGATGTGGGGCTTCGATGGGTCTACATCGGTAATATCCCTGGTCATCCTGGCCAGAATACCTATTGTCCAGAGTGTAATGAGCTTTTGATCGAACGATATGACTTTGGTCCAGTCCAAAATATGCTTGCACCTGGAGGCAAGTGCCAAAACTGTGGGGTCGAGATTCCTGGAAGGTTCCATTAATGGGTAGATGTTTCAATTGTGGGAAGGAATCACCGATTATCTCAAGAAATCTTGGGGTATGTCTTGAATGCATCTGTCATAACTTTAAGGAGGTCCTGCCACGTATAGAGGCGGTCCATCGGAGGTTGCAGATGGAGTTTGACCTGCCAAAAGAACCACCGAGGAATACAAATGGCGTCAAATGCAATATATGTATGAATGGATGTCAAATCCCTGAGGGGGGTAAGGGTTATTGTGGACTTCGCACAAACCAGGGGGGGAAACTTGCCGGGGTTGGTAAGAAAGAAGCCAACCTCGACTGGTACCACGATCCACTTCCAACGAACTGTGTTGCAGACTGGGTATGTCCAGGCGGAACTGATGTAGGGTATCCCGAATTCTCCTACTCACCTGGACCAGAATATGGCTACAGGAACCTGGCCGTATTTTACAACGGCTGTAGCTTCAATTGCCTTTTCTGTCAGAACTGGCACTATCGTCAAAGGCTGAAAAGGACGCAGAGGCTCTCGCCTGAAGAGCTGGCAGGCTATGTCGATCTAAAAACCTCTTGCATTTGCTACTTTGGGGGCGACCCAACTCCACAACTTCCGCATTCGCTTGAAGTTTCCCGAATTGCGATCGAACAAAATAAAGATAGGGTGCTTCGCATCTGCTGGGAGACGAACGGGACGATGAACCCTCGTCTTTTGGAGGAGATGGTGGAGGTTTCCTTAAGGTCTGGCGGTTGCATCAAGTTCGACCTCAAGGCGTGGACGGAGGAACTGAATATCGCTCTCTGCGGTAGAAGCAACAAACGGACGCTTTCTAATTTTAAGCTGGTTGCCCAAAAGATGAAGCTAAGGCCTGATCCACCCCTTTTGATTGCAAGCACCCTCCTTGTCCCCGGCTATGTGGATGCCTCAGAGGTTACCAAGATCGCTGGGTTCATCGCATCCTTGGATCCAAAAATCCCTTATTCTCTCCTCGGTTTTTACCCTCACTTTTATATGCGAGATCTTCCAACAACTTCCAAAAGGCATGCAGAAGACGCCTTAAGAAGAGCTCAGACAGAAGGGTTAGAAAAGGTGAGAATCGGAAATATCCATCTTTTGGGCGATGCCTACTAACTGTACCAAAAGACCAAATTGTAACTCATGCCCAATTAGAGATAGCTTTAGGGAGGACTATGTCCCCGGATCAGAAGGAACTGTTCATCAGCCGATTTCAACGGGTAAAGTTAAGTAGGCTTATGGCCTATATCCTGAGGCACAACCCAGCCAAATTCGGCATAAACTTAGATAGATATGGCTTTTCGAAACTTCCAGACTTCCTTTCGGCTGTTAGGTTGGTTCATCCCTGGGTAGAAATGACCCACGTTCTGGATATAGTTGAAAGATCTACCAAGAGACGGTTTGAGATTGTAGAAGATAAGATCAGGGCTACCTATGGCCACTCCATTGAGGTCGAACCTCTGGCTAAGCCGATTCAACCACCAGAATTTTTGTACCATGGTACCTCTCCAGAGGCTTTGGAAGAGATAAAAAGAGGTGGTTTAAAACCGATGCGACGCCAGTGGGTTCACCTGAGCATTAGCAAGGAGGATGCCCTCGAAGTCGGGAGGAGAAAGGCACAGACCCCTACTATCCTGAGGATCAAAGCAGATCTGGCCCATAAAAACGGCGTCAACTTCAGGAGGGAGGGGGATGTCTTTCTGGTTAAGGCAATCCCACCTGAATTTATAGACTTTCCCTAAGTACATGGGTAAGAATGGCAATAACGCCAAAAATATTTAGGGTCTGCTGAAAGGGTAAAAAAAAAAATGGATAGTAAAGACACAAGGTATCCAGGTCAGTAGATTAAGATATCTGAATAATAATGAGTATAAAAA
>JASEIO010000022.1 GCA_030017475.1 bacterium
TTGTCAAATACTTTTTAATTGACAAATCTCGCTTATTGTGATAGCTTAAGGGATAGGATTGAAAAAGAGGGAGAACAAGGAATGAGTTATTCTCAAGATAATCCTTCAATCTTAAGCTTAGCAGTAAAGATTCAAGAAAAGGCAAGGCGAGTAGGATTTGATTGGAAGGATATAGAGGATGTATTTCAAAAGCTTATAGAGGAAATCGATGAGTTTAAAAGGGTATACAGAACGGATAACAAAGAAAAGATAGAAGAGGAATTAGGAGATATCCTGTTCAGTATAGTTAATATAGCAAGGTTTCTACAAATTGACCCAGAATCTTCCCTTAAACGGACTATTAATAAATTCATTAATAGATTTTCCCAGATTGAAAAAGAGGCAAGGCTTCTTGGAAGGAGGGTAGAAGACTTCACCTTAGATGAAATGGATGCAATATGGGAAAGATGCAAAAAATTTTAACCCTTCTTTTTCTTATTATTATATCTCTAAATAGGCAATAAGTTTCTCTATCCCATATCGGCATTTTCCACAAAATCATTTAGCATTATTAATAAAAAGGTTCCACTTGTGCAATCAATATCTCCACAGATTTCTTCTGTTTTCTTTGTGCCTTTGTGGTGAATTTGCTTGTCCTTGTTTTACCTTATCCTTAAGAATGTCAACATATTTTAAAAAGAAAAATATTGCAAGGATTAAAGAGATGTGGTAAAATAAGGTGAGTGATGGGGAGTTGTCTAGTGGTAGGACGACAGACTCTGGATCTGTTAGCCGAGGTTCGAATCCTCGCTCCCCAGCTCTCCTTTTCTTTTTAAAAAGGAAAAGGTTTAAGGCGCCATCGTCTAGGGGTTAGGATAGGTGGTTCTCAGCCATCAGGCCGGGGTTCGAATCCCCGTGGCGCTATTTACCCAAATGAGGTGAAATAAGGAAAAAGTGGAAATATGGAAAAAAGACAGGAAGATTGAACACCGAATGTGAACTGAGAGATAATATGCAACATACAATCAGAAAAGAGATAGGTCTTTCTGGAATTGGTTTACATACCGGAAAGAAGGTTCGAATGGTCTTAAAACCTGCTCCGGTTAATACAGGAGTTAGGTTTGTTTTTAAAGGAGTTTCTATTCCTGCTACATTGGAAAATGTTTATTCTTCAAATAGAGAAATTACCTTAGAAAAGGATGGAGTAGAGATACATACTGTAGAGCATGTTTTGGCTGCTATAAGAGGATTGGAAGTTGATAATATAATAATTGAAATAGATGGTCAGGAGACACCAATTGGAGATGGGAGCTCCATTCCTTTTGTAGATATTATTAAGGAAAGTGGGGTTATTTCTCAAAATCGAAAAAGAAGATTGATTAAATTGACTCAACCCTTCTCCATTAAAGATAAAGATAAATACATTATTATCTTGCCAGAGGAAAGATTAAGGATTACCTATCTTATTAGTTTTAACCATCCCTTGGTAGGGACACAAGTTGCTACCTTTTTAATAAATAAAAAGACCTTTGAACGTGATATTGCGCCGTCTCGTACATTTGGTTTTTTAGATGAAGTGGAAGATTTACAAAATAGAGGTTATGCATTAGGGGGGAGTTTAGAGAATGCTGTGGTCATTGGTAGAGATTGCATCTTAAATGAGGGTTTAAGATTCCAGGATGAATTTGTTAGACACAAAATTTTAGATCTGATAGGTGATCTTTTCCTACTTCCAGGATATATTGTGGGACACATTATTGCTATTAAATCAGGTCATTCTTTAAATGTTAAATTACTCCGAAAGATTAAGGAGAGAGATTTCGCAGGTAATTCCGCTAATTGTTTAACTGGGAGTCGGTTTTTCGGAATGTGTGATGCTGAATACTACGGAGATTCAAAGGCTTTTACCGCATAGGTATCCATTTCTATTTGTGGATGAAATCCGAGAGATTGAAATAGGAAAGAGGATAGTTGGTATCAAAAATGTAACCTTAAATGAACCATATTTTCAGGGACATTTTCCAGGACGTCCCATTATGCCTGGTGTTTTAATTGTTGAAGCCCTTGCTCAAACAGGAGGGGTCTTACTTCTTTCTGAAGAAAAGAATAGAGGGAAGTTTGTGTACTTTGTTGGGATTGACAACGTAAAATTTAGAAAACCTGTTATCCCTAAGTGTCAACTAAGGTTAGAGGTCTGGCCTTTGAAGATTAGACGTACAATGGGAAAGATGAGAGGCGTGGCATATGTAGGAGATGATTTAGTAGCTGAGGCAGAGATGATGTTCGCTATGTCAGAAAAGTAAGGAGTGGTTATGAATATCCATAAAACTGCTATTATCAATCCTAAAGCAGAGCTTGCAGATGACGTAGAGGTTGGAGCCTATGTAATTATAGAGGAAAATGTAAAGATTGGTAAAGGGACAAAGATTGGTGCCCATACATATATTACTGGCTGGACCGAAATTGGTGAGAATTGCCAAATCCATATGGGGGTTATTTTAGGAAACGAACCGCAGGTAGCAGGGTATAAAGGAGAGAGATCGTATGTTTTAATTGGGGATAATAATATCATTAGAGAATATGTTACTATTCATCGTGCAATGGAAGAGGATGGGGTAACTAAAATTGGGAATGATAATTTCATTATGGCCAATGTTCATATTGCCCACAATTGTATAATCGGCAATAATGTAACTATTACAAATTTTGCTGGTTTAACTGGACATATTGAGGTAGAAGATGATGCAGTGATATCAGGGCTTGTAGCCATTCATCAGTTTGTAAAGATTGGGCGACTTTCAATGATTGGAGGAGCGTCAAAGGTTACCCAAGATGTACCACCATATATTTTAGTAGATGGCCATCCAGCTCGGGCTTATGGGCTAAATTTAGTTGGTTTAAAAAGAATAGGTATTTCAGATTCTATAAGGAGTGATTTACAAAAGGCATATAGACTCCTTTACAGATCCTCACTTAATATAACCGATGCATTAAAAAAGATAGAGGAAGAACTTCCTCCTTCCGATGAAGTTAAACACCTTGTTGAATTCATTAGAAATTCCAAAAGAGGGATATGTAGAGAAAAAGACTTAAGATTGAAAGCCACAGATTACACTGATTAAATTAGAACATAGGAATTTTACAGATCTCTGTGAACTATAGTGATAATCTGTTGCCTTTACCCCGTTAGAAAGGCCTCGCACTTTAGGCGAGGGGGTGAAGATAAGTCCTCATTTAGTGAAGATGGGGTTTAAGCCCCCTCTCTCTTTGAGCCTTCTAACGGGGTTTACTTTCCAAGGGGGGACATTTGAGGCATATTGGGTTGATTGCTGGTCGAGGTAAAATTCCTGCCCTTTTAGCAGAAGAGATTAAAAAAAGGGGATATGAGATTACTGCTATTACTACATTTAAGAAGCAAAAAGGGATTTTGCGGAAATATACAAAGGATATAACTTGCTTTAAGATAAATGAGATTCAACCAATGATCAGAAAATTGAAAGAGAAAGGGATAAAGGAATGTGTCTTTGGAGGAAAGGTGGAAAAGAGGGTAATCTTTGAAACCAATTTTAGTGAAAGAGAAAAATCCTTACTTTGTGATTTGAAGGATAAAAGTGATCCTGAAATAATGAAACTTTTAATCCATGAAATCGAATCAAGTGGGATAAAGGTTGTGGAACAAGGTTTCTTTCTCTCTCATTTATTACCAAAGAAGGGGGTGCTGACAAAACTTTCCCCTACCTCAAATGATTTACAGGATATAGATTACGGATTTCCTTTAGCAAAGAAGTTGGCTACCCTTTCGATTGGACAAACTATTATAATTAGAGAAAAAACCGTTTTAGCAGTGGAAGCGATTGAAGGGACTGATTCAACAATTCTTAGAGGAGGAAGATTAGGAAAAGGAAATACGGTTGCAATAAAGGTTAGTTCTGAAAAACAGGATAAAAGGTTTGACATCCCAACTGTTGGATTAGACACTATACGTACTATGATCAAAGCAAAAACTCGTGTCTTAGCTATAGAAGCTGAGGAGGTCTTCGTAGTAGAAAAGGAAGATGTGATAAAATTAGCCGATGAATCGGGAATTGTGATAGTGGCAGTGTGATGAGGAAATGAAAAGGATAATGATTATTGCTCCAGATCCATCAGGTGATTTATATGGAGCTAATTTAGCTCGGGAGATAAAAAGGATAAGTGATGTAGAGATAATTGGTGCGGGTGGAGAGTTTATGAAGAAGGAAGGGGTGGATATAAGGCTTGAAGTTACTGGTCTATCTGGGATTGGTGTCTTTGAGGTATTTTCAAAAGTTTTGCCAGTTATTAGGATATATAGAGGTCTAAAAAGGCTTTTAGAAGAGGTGAAACCTGGGTGTTTAGTTTTAATCGACTCCCCTGAGCTTAATATAAGGATAGCAAAGGTAGGGAAAAGGTTAGGTATACCAGTAGTTTATTGGATTCCTCCTCAGGTCTTTGCATGGCGTAGAGGAAGGACTAAAAAGGTAGCCCGTATTGTAGATGCAGTAATTCCTATAATTCCAAATGACTTTGAGATTTATAGAGAGGTTTCTTCAAATTGTTTCTTCTTTGGGCATCCATTGGTTGATCTTGTTTCTACTAACCTTGAAAGAGAAGAGGCGTGTAAAAGATTTGGTGTAGATGGTAACAAAAAGGTGATTGGACTTCTTCCAGGGAGTAGAGTAGAGGAAATAGAGTCATTACTTCCATCGATGTTATTGGCCGCAGAAAAGATAAGGTCATCCTTTAAAGATACTCAATTCATAATCCCTTTAGCCAAAACTATTTCGGCTTCCAAGGTAATTAATTTGATAAAAGATAGAATTCCAGTAAGTATAATTTCGGATAATACCTATGATGTGATAAAGATATGTAGTATATTGATAGTAACATCAGGTACTGCAACCTTAGAAGCAGCTATCTTAGGAGTGCCAATGGTAATTGTTTATAAGCTACATCCCTTAAGTTTTCTTTTAGCAAGGTTATTGGTTAAGGTTCAGTGGATTGGATTGCCGAATATTATCTTAAAAAGAGAGGTTGTGCCTGAGTTGATACAGAAAGATGCAAATAAGGATAATATGGCAGAGACTATTATCGGTTTATTGAATAATCAAAAGAGACTGGAAAGAATAAAGAAGGACTTAGGTATAGTTCGGAATAGACTTGGTAAAAATGGCGTAATTAAGAAAACCGCAGAAAAGATCTTACAGATGACAGAATAATTTTGCCTCCCAAGAAATATCTTGACCTTGATAAAATTAGGTAGTATAATTAACTATCTTACAAAACATAAGGAGTTGCGAGTATGAGATCATTAAATGTGGGTGTAGTTGGTGTTGGACATATGGGTGAGTATCATGTAAGAACCTATACTGAATTGCAAAATGTAAATCTTTCTTGTGTAGTGGATATTAATTGGGAGAGAGCAAAGGATATAGCCTCTCGGTACAGTACAGATCCATATGTTGATTATCAAGAGATTTATGATAAAGTGGAATGTGTATCAATTGCTGTTCCAACATCTATACACTATGAAGTAGCGCGTAAGTTTTTGGAAAGAGGTATCCATGTTTTGTTAGAAAAACCAATGACTAAAGATATCATTCAAGCAGAAGAATTGGTTAATTTGGCTAAAAAAAAGGGTGTCATTTTACAAATTGGGCACGTGGAGAGGTTTAATGGTGCTGTACAGGAACTCAAGAATATTGTAAAAAATCCTATATATATCGAGTGTAGAAGATTGGGTCCCTATGATGAAAAAAGGACTATTGATACCGGAGTTATTCTTGATCTGTTAATTCATGATGTAGATATTGTCTTAGATTTAGTTAATTCAAAGGTGTCTTGTATAAATGTAGTTGGGAGGTCAGTGGTTACTCCATACGAAGATATTGTCAATACCCAAATAATCTTTGAGAATGGATGTATAGCAACACTCACGGCTTCCCGTGTTACAGAGAATAAGATTAGGACCTTAACTGTTACCCAGCCTGATGCCTATATCTATTTAGATTATGCTGATCAGGATTTGCACATCCATCGTCAGACTTACTCTGGATATATCCCTGCAAGGGATGCCCTTCGTTATAAAATGGAATCCTTTATTGAGCGGCTTTTTATCCATAAAGGCAATCCTTTAAGGCTTGAATTAGAACATTTCGTTGATTGTGTTTTAAATGGAGGTCATCCATTAACCACTGGAAAAGAAGATCTTAGGTCACTTGAAGTTACTTTGGAGATACTGGAGAGGCTAAATTCTACTAAATAGTATGTTTCAGATGGGTAGCAGAATCTATATGGCTGCTTAAAAAGGCAGCCTTTTTGTATAAAAGGGTGATAGAAATGGATGTTATTGTTATTGTAAACAGTGTAGGTGAGATATCAAGTGGGTTGAGGCCCATTTCTCACAAGATTAAAGAGAGATTTCCATCCTCTCGCATTATAGTTATTATACCTCCTTGTCAATATGCTGGTGGAAGGGAGAAAGAAGTGGTTAGGAAGATGCCTAACATTGATTTAGTATTTTCATTAAAGGGATATTTTAAGTTGTTGATATTTGGTAAGTTAGATGACTTTTTACCAGGAAAGGAAACTGTTATTCTTCATTTGGGAGGTGACCAGGCGTACACCATTTTGTTAGCGAAAAGGCTTGGTGTAAATGCCTTACTTTATACCAATTCCCGTGTTAGATGGAAAAGATATTTTCAGAGGATTATGGTTACGGATGAAAAAATGGTAGAAGATAATTCGAGATATACGGTAGTGGGCGATCTAATGGTTGATTCAGGTGCGCTACGGAGTAAAGGAGAGGTGGATGGATTAAATAATAGATTTAATATAGGGTTATTTCCAGGATCAAGGATGTATCTAATAAGATATATGATACCTTTCTTTTTAAAAGTGGCAGAAGAGATAAGTAATAGATTAAAGGGTGTTTGCTTTTTTATTAGTAAATCAGATTTTATAACAGAAGAGGAGTTTGAGGCCTCGATTAAAAAGGATAAGAGATGTAATTTTATAGAAGGGTGTGATGGAAAAATCACTAATGGAGAAATAAAAACCTCTAAGGGATTGACCTTACAAATTATTCGCTGGATTCCTAAGGGTCTTCATCTTGCAATTACTCTTCCTGGAACAATTACAGGAGAGCTGGCTTCCTTAGGCATACCGATGATTGTAATCTGTCCTATGAACAAACCTGAACTCATCCCTTTAGATGGTGTCTTAGGATTAATGGGGTATCTTCCAATAATAGGTAAAGGTATTAAAAGGTGTGCTATTAAATATATGGATAGAATTACTCGCTTTGTAAGTATCCCTAATAGAAAAGAGGGAAGGGAGATTGTTCAAGAAGTACGAGGGGTTATAACTTCTTATCAGGTAGCTTATAAGGCAGTGGAACTTTTATTAAATGAAGAAAGGCGAAGTAGAATGAGTGAAGAATTGAAGGGCATATCTGGTTATAAACCTGCCTCAGATAATATAGTAGATGTAATTGAAGAGGTTATCTATGCTTGATAAACCAGCGATTTTGGGTGGAGTGCCAGTAAGAGAGGATCTTCTTGCTTTTGGAAAACCTTTGATTTCTCAAGATGAAATAGATGAGGTGGTAGATACATTAAGATCAGGATGGTTGTCTACCGGACCCAAGGTAGCTATATTTGAGGAGAGATTTAAAGAGTATATTGGTGTAAGACACGCCATTGCCTTAAACTCCTGTACAGCTGGCCTACATTTAGCCTTAGAGGTTTGTGGGATAAAACCAGGAGACGAAGTAATAACAACACCCTTTACATTTTGTGCTACAGCCAATGTAATAACCCATTTAGGAGCAAAGGTTGTTTTTTCGGATATTGATAAAGACACACTTTGTATAGACCCGAATGAAATAGAAAGAAATATTACCTCCCGGACTAAGGCGATAATCCCAGTCCACTTTGCTGGCCAAGTTTGTAGGATGGATGAGATTTATGATATTGCAAAGAGATATAATTTACGAGTAATTCAAGATGCAGCTCATGCTATTGAAGCAACCTATAAAGGTAAGAAGGTAGGTTCTTTTCCTGATCTTACATCTTACAGTTTTTATGCTACCAAAAACCTAACTACGGGCGAAGGAGGGGCGGTAGTTACAGATAATGATTCCTTCGCAGAAAAGATAAGGGTTTTAAGGCTTCATGGGTTAACCCAGGATGCATGGCGTAGATATGAAGAGGTTAGACATTATGATGTGACAATTGCTGGATATAAATATAATATGATGGATATCCAGGCTGCCTTAGGTATCCGGCAGCTTGAAAAACTGGAAAGGTATCTTCAAATAAGAGAGAGGTATTTCAAGATGTATGACGAGGCATTTTCTCGTATCCAAGGGATAATCTTACCTAAAAGTATTCCAGGGATTCGGCATGCAAGACATTTATACGTAATAATGCTTGACTTAGAACAGATTACTATTGGAAGAGACGAATTCTTAGAGGCATTAAAAGCGGAAAATATTGGTACTGGAATACATTTTATACCTCTTCATCTTCATTCCTTTTACAGAAAGGCAGGGTATAAAAAAGGCGACTTCCCACAAAGTGAATGGGCAGGGGAAAGAATCCTTTCCCTTCCTATGTCTGCAGGCTTGACCACAAAAGATATAGAAGATGTAATCTCGGCCGTTAAAAAGATAATCTCCTACTATAGAAAATGAGGCTGTTCGGTAATTCATAACTTGGAGGAAAGGTTGTTTAGGTCGTATATCCGAATATTTTCATATCTAAAACCATATACATTAAAGATTATAGGTTCTTTTATTTGTACGCTTTTACTCATTGCTATTGTGATTTATATTCCATCAATAACTGGTTATTTAGTGGACGATGTTTTAAAGACAAGAGATATCCGCCTTTTAACTCATCTAATTTTAGCTGGAATAGGTCTATTATTATTGAAAGGGGTTATCTCTTATTTCCAGGTATACCTGATGGTCTTTGCAGGAGAAGGAGCAGTAAGAGATTTAAGACAGGAATTTTTTTCGCATTTAACTCGACTCTCCTTTTCTTTCTTTACCAAATGGCATACAGGGGATTTGATATCTAGGGCAATCGCAGATATAGCTATAATTAGAGAGACATTCGTTATGAATTTTGTGAGGGTTATACCCCAGATCTTTATTTTTTTAGGACTTTTGATAAGGATCTTTATTTTAAATTTGCACCTTGCATTGGCTTCGTGTCTAATCATTCCCATTATTTTAGTACTCTTGGTAAAATTCGGAAAAAGGGTAAAATCTGTAAGCAAGACATTACAAGGAAAGGTAGATAACCTTTCTTCTTTAATCAATGAGGTTATCTCCGGGATAAGAACAGTTAAATCTTTTTGTAGAGAGGATTATGAAAAAGATAGGTTCCGTAACATAAATCAAGAGAATTTTAGTGTCGGAGTTTTTCGTTCAAAGTTACGAGCAATTCAGGATGCATCTGTTGAATTTATAGCTGTTTTAGGATTTTTTGCAGTTGTCTTGATAGCTGGACTTCAATTGATAAAGGGGAAGATTACCCCTGGAGAATTGACTGCGTTTTTTACTGCCTTGGTTTTGATCGCAGAGCCTATCTCTACCATCTCCAGATCCTATTTCCATTGGCAAGAAACAGCTGCCTCAAGTGACAGAATATTTCAGATTATAGATACAAAAGAGAAGGTGGAAGAAAAACCTATGGCAAGTGATATGCCTCGTATTAGAGGAGAGGTTGAATTCCGTGATATAAGCTTTAGTTATGATGGGCGGAAAGAGATTTTAAAGGGCATATGTATTAAGGTAGAAGAAGGCGAGACAATTGGATTGGTTGGAAAATCTGGGGCAGGAAAGACAACCTTACTTTCCCTTATTCCAAGATTTTACGACCCAACGAATGGTGTGATTTTGATAGACGGAAGGGATATTGGAGATTTTAAGATTCGGACCTTAAGGGAACAGATTGGGATTTTACTCCAGGAACCGATCCTTTTTTCTGGAACCATAAGAGAGAATATACTATACGGAAGATTAGATGCTACACAGGAAGAGATAATAAAGGCAAGTCAATTAGCCAATATCCATTCATTTATTGAATCCTTACCTAATGGATATGATACGGAAATTGGGGAACGAGGGGTGAAATTGTCAGGTGGAGAGAGGCAAAGAATAGCCATAGCACGTGTTTTGATCAAATCGCCAAGGATAATTCTATTGGACGAACCAACATCTGCAATAGACGCCGAATCAGAGGAACTTATCCATGAGGCTATAAAAAATCTTATGAAAGGTAGGACTACCTTTATTATTGCCCATAGGCTCTCAACTGTTAAACATGTAGATAGATTGGTTGTCATTGATAACGGAGAGGTTGCTGAGATTGGGAAGCATTCAGAACTTTTAGAAAAAGAAGGTATCTATGCTGATCTTTTTAAGAGCCAACTCTTTATGTAAATTAAGTTTATAAAAGGTTCTTAAAGATTATGAAGGTAGCCCATTTTATAAAGAGATATTTACCAAGATCAGAAACCTTTATCTATGAGGAGATAAGGAATATAAAAGGGGTTTCGCAGATCTTACTCACAAAAATGGTGGAGAATTTGGAATTATTTCCCTATCCCTCTGAGATCTTCAAAGACTCAAGCCTTTTCAAGCATATTCTTAAAGAGAATGATGTGGGGTTGATACATGCCCGATTTGCCTATGGAGGAATAGAGATGTTAAACCTAAGTAAAAGGCTCAATATTCCTCTATTAACCACCTTTTCTGGTATGGATGTCTATCGTTTTCCTCGCCATTTAATCTATAAGCGAAAACTCCTTAGACTTTTTCAGGAAGGAGATATGTTCCTCGTAAGGTCTCACCTGATGGAGGAAGATGTGGTAAATTTAGGATGTCCACCGGATAAGATCCAAGTTCTTTATGGCGGGATTGATATAGATAAGTTTTGTTGCCGTAAGGCGAGAGAGTCCACCAATGGGCCAATCCGAATATTGATGTGCGGGAGGTTTGTAGAGAAAAAGGGATTGAAATATGGAATCCATGCATTCGGAAATATCTCAAGTAAATATAAGGATACGGAATTACGGATAATCGGCTATGGAAAGTTACAAAAGGAATTAGAGGAACTGTGTAAAAGGTTATCTTTAGAAGAAAGGGTAAGGTTTCTTGGCCCTTTATCCCATGAAAAGGTAAGGGAGGAGATGACTCAGGCAACCTTTTTCTTAGCACCATCTATAACTGCAAGAAATGGAGATAAGGAAGGAATCCCTAATGTTATAAAAGAAGCCATGGCCTGTGGATTACCGGTTATTTCTACTCTTCATTCTGGAATACCAGAATTAGTTCGAGATGGTAAAACCGGTTTTTTAGTAAAAGAGCGAGATGTTTCGGAATTGGTAGATCGGCTTGATTATCTTATAACTCACCCTGAGATATGGAAAGAATTAGGGGGAAATGGTAGGAAGGTAGTAGAGGAAAGGTTTAATATAAAAAAACAGGTAAGGAAACTTGAGGAGATCTACCAGAGCCTTATCGACAAGCACTTTAGATGATGAATAGAATAGTCTGCCTTTTTATAATTATCATCTGTTTGGCACAACACGCAAATGCCTTTTCTTTAGATAAGGGGGATTTATTGACATTCTTTTGCTTAGGTACTGGGGTAGGTTTATTATATACATTCGATTCGGAAATCCAGAAATTTGTTTTAGATAATCAAAATCGATTTTTGGACGATATATCTCCCTATCTTGAAAAGTTGGGTGATGGATGGGTAGATTTAGGCATTTGTGGTATTCTTTATCTGAATGGATGTATATCAAAAGACGATGATCTAAAGGAAACAGGGATATTGGGTGGTAAGGCATTTTTAATCTCTTCGTGTTTAACAAGAGGATTGAAACAACTGGTTGGTAGGGCAAGACCAGGGGAGGGAAAGGGTTCTAATTATTTTATAGGTTCCCATCTCAGTCTTTCGGGAAAATATGAATCATTTCCATCTGGTCATGCCACAGCGGCATTTGCTGTAGCCACGGTTTTAGCTGAGAGATGCGATAATTCTTGGGTAGATACCTTCATATATACCTTGGCAACCTTAGCCTCGTTACAAAGGGTATATGATAATGCCCATTGGGCATCTGATGTCTTGTTTGGTGCAGCAATAGGAATAATTACCGCAAGATTGGTTGTTGATAATGAAGATATATCTATTAGACATTCAAAAGGCACTTATATATTAATGCTGACTAAACATTTCTGAGTATAAATGTCTTATTCTGATTACAGTTTTGAAACGAAAGATTACAAAGAATCAGAATCTAAGGAAAGGTTTGATGCAAGTATTGTAATTCCAACCTTTAATAGGAAGCTATTATTGGATAGATGTCTAACCTATCTTTTCTCCCAAGATTATCCAAAGGATAGATACGAGATAGTGGTTGTTGATGATGGTTCTTCAGACGGTACAAGGGAGATGGTTAGTTCTAAACATCCTCCTTGTTTATTGAAATATCTTTATCAGGAACAATCAGGGCCTAATAGAGCTCGGAATTTAGGGATAAGAGAGGCAGAAGGAGGGGTAATAGTTTTTATCGATTCAGATATATTTGCCCCTCCTTCTCTCCTTTCCAGTCATTTGAGGATTCATAAGGTATATAAGAATATAATTGTTAGTGGTCCACTCACAAGAACACAGAACTTGAATGAAGACTTTAAAGATATAAGAAAGAGAAGACTTCGGAAGTTTTTCGATCTATCCGGTGTATCCTTGATTACCTCAAATCTATCTGTTAGAAGAGAACATTTATTAAAGATTGGGGGATTTTCGGAAGAGTTCCGAGGATACGGTTGGCATGATTGGGACCTGGGTCAGAGATTAAAAGGCCAAGGGCTAATTCCAAGAAGAGACATAAATGCAATAGCTTATCATTATACAGAAGAGATGACAGATATGCAAGAGATTTGTAAGAAGAGACGTGAAAGGGGAGAAAATGCCATCCTTTATCTAAAAAGACACCCACATTTTCGGATTTTACTCTCTATCAATCTCCATTTTCTTTTATATGACAAACTAATAAAACATTTTATTGAAGACGAAAGGTTTAAAAAGAGATTTCCAAGATTAGCAAAGAGATGGTTATTAATTCATCATTATGCCAACGGATTAAAAGAAGGACTGAGGAGGCATTTTAAAGCTGTAAGTCGTAAGGATTAAAGATTTTATCTACTTACAACTTACGACTTATAGCCTATAGCATTAAAAAATGGATGCGAGTGTTGTTATACCTACGTATAATAGAAAAAGGGTTCTGAAAGATAGTCTGTTGAGCCTCTTTAATCAAGATTATCCGAAGGGTAGATATGAGATAGTCATTGTTGATGATGGGTCTTCAGATAATACAGACAAACTCATTAAGTCTCTCTCTCCACCTTGCTTCCTAAAATACCTACGTCATCCACAAAGGGAAGGCCCAAGCAAGGCAAGAAATTATGGAATAAGAGAGGCGAATGGAGAGATCATAATCTTTATTGACTCAGATATTATCTGCCCTCCAGGTTTTGTATCGGCACATATGAGATATCATAAAAAATATAGAAATATTGTGGTTGATGGGCCAGCAGTTTACATAAATAATTTGGATGGCAATCACAGATTTCAGAGATTTCTTGCTCGATTTGACTTCTTTGGCGGTTCATTCATTACTGCAAACACATCTTGCAAAAAAGAGGTATTGATTAAAGCAGGAGGATTTTCAGAAGATTTTGGTTTACGTTTTGGGTGGGAGGATAGAGAATTTGGCTTTAGAATTAAGCAAATGGGGATAAAGAGAAAAAAGGCGAGATCTGCATATGCCTTTCATTATCAAGAAAAAAGAGATTTGCAGGCATCTATCCAAAAAGGTATTGATCAAGGAATAAATGCGGTTTTATATTATAAAAAACATCCAAATTTAAGAGTAAAGATAGAGACAAGATTTCATTATCTCTTATTGGATAGATTGATTAATGTTGGCAATTGGTTAGAGAAGGATATTCCAAAGAGGCTAATTAGTTCCAAGATCTTACAGGTTTTATTAAGAAGACCTTTTCTTATCCATGCTTATGCAAAAGGTTTAAGGGAAGGAATCAGAAGATATTATGATCGAGGTTAGTGTAATCATTCCAACTTACAACCGCAAATCCATATTAAAATCTTGTTTAGAGGCCTTGGTTAATCAAGATTATCCTAAGGATAGATATGAGATAATTGTGGTGGATGATGGTTCAACAGATGGTACGCAGGAGATGATTGAAAAATTTCGCCCTCCCTGTAGATTTCAATATCTGAGACAGGAGAAAAGGGTTGGTCTGCCAAGATTGAGAAATATAGGGATAAAAAAAGGAAGGGGAGGGATTATTATCTTTGTTGATTCAGACGTAATAGTTAAAAAGGATTTTATAAATCAACATATGAGGTATCACCGAAAAGGAGATGTAATTGTTAATGGACAGTTGATCTATATATCCAATATTAAAGAGGTAGGAAAAAAGAGGAAAGGGCTCTTTGATATATCATACAACTCATTCAGTACTGCAAATGTTTCTTGCAGGCGAAAATTTTTGATTAAGGCAGGAGGATTTGATGAGCGCCTTTTGGCTTATGGTTGGGAAGATTTGGAATTGGGATACAGATTAAGAAAGCTTGGGCTGCGGAAAATAAAAAATCCTCTGGCAATTGGTTATCATTACAAAGAAAAGAAGGCCTTCCATGATTTAGAGGCTATTTGTCAAAAAGAGAAGATGAGAGGTAAAAGTGGTGCCTTATATTATAAAAAATATCGTACCCTTAAGATAAAACTGGCTACTAAATGTAATCCCTTATTTTTTTTAGCCTGCGGATTGATCCCCATGGGGAAATGGTTAAATTCAAAACTCGGTAGAAAGGTATTATCTATGACTTCAAAATATGCCTATTTCCTATTTGTCGGGCTTTTGAAATTGGTTGCTTGCCATTATTATATGGAAGGGTTCCGGGAGGGAATGAGGGAGTAATGGAAGAGAGGTATGATATAGTTGTTATTGGAGGAGGAGTTATTGGTTGTTCGATCGCTCGGGAATTATCTAAGTACCAGGTGAAGATCCTTCTCTTAGAGAAGGAGTCGGATGTTACACTTGGGACAAGTGGTAAAAATAGTGGGGTTGTCCATTCAGGACTTTATCCTAAGCCAGGAAGTCTTAAGGCCAGATTAAATGTTGAAGGGAACAGGCTTTTTCCTAAGTTTTGTGAAGAATTAGACGTCCCTTTCCGAAAGATTGGAACACTTGTTGTAGCCAAAAATAAGGATGAGGTGAAGGAGTTGAAACGATTAAAGAAGATTGGTGATACGAATGGGGTTCCAGGTATAGAGATTATTTCGCAACATGAATTGAAGAAGATGGAGCCAAATATTAAAGGGGTGGCCTCCCTTTATTCCCCTACTGGTGGGATAACCTCTCCCTATACATTAACCATTGCCTTGGCTGAAAATGCCTTGCTAAATGGTGTAAAGATTTCTCTTAATAATGAAGTCAAAGGAATCAGGAGGGAAAATGGCCGCCTTTTGGTTAAAACAGAAAAGGGAGAGTTTAAAACAGGATGGGTGATCAATTCAGCCGGTTTATTTGCAGATAGAATTGCTCAAATGGTCGGAATTAGTGATTATCGTATATATCCATGCAGAGGGGAATACCATATCTTAGATAAAAGAACAATGGGTTTAATCAATCGAATGGTCTATCCTGTTCCACCTAAGGAGGGAGGTGGAAAGGGAATTCATTTAACCCCTACAATTTCAGGGAATATCTTAATTGGGCCTAGCGCAGCCTATATAAGGGATAGAGAAGATACTAAAACAACAAAGAGGATTATGAAGAGACTCTTCCAGGAGGCAAAGGAATTTCTGCCTAAATTGACCGAGAATGATTTTATCCATAATTATTCTGGGAATCGAGCCAAGTTAATTGGACCTAAGGTTTCAGGGTTTTCAGATTTTGTGATAGAAGAAAGCCCTAAAATACCATATTTTATCAATCTTATAGGAATCGAATCCCCTGGATTAACCTGTGCCCCAGCTATAGCCAAGATGGTAGTAAATATTATCAAGGAAAAGGAGGGATTGCGGAGAAATAGGGATTTTAATCCTAAGAGACATGGCATAAAAAGATTTAGTGATCTATCCCTTGATGAAAAGGAAAGATTGATAAAAGAAAACCCAAACTTTGGTGAGATCATCTGTAGATGTGAAGAGGTTACCCGACAAGAGATAATTTCGGCTATAAAGAATCCACTTGGTGTAGTAACATTAAGTGGGATAAAATATAGAACCCGAGCTGGGATGGGTCGATGCCAAGGTGGATATTGTTTACCAAAGATTGTAGGAATTTTAGAGGAATTTGGAATCTCTGAAAGGGAGATAACCCTTAAGGGAAAAGGATCATCTCTATTTTATGGTAGAATGAGGGAGTAAGGAGTGAGAGAGGTAGATATTATTATAATTGGTGGTGGGCCTGCTGGCCTTTCGGCTGCTATCTCTTGTAAGAGAGAAGGTATTGACAATCTCTTGCTTATAGAAAGAGAGGATAGATTAGGGGGAATTCTAAATCAATGTATCCACTCAGGTTTTGGCTTAGAGATATTCAAGGAGGACTTAACAGGTCCAGAATATGCGAAGAGGTATATCACGGAGGTAGAAAGGTTGCATATCCCTTTTATGCTAAAAGGTAATGTTTTGGACATAAGTCAGGATAAAGAGGTGGTGGTAGTTAGTCCAAAGGGCTTATTCAAATTACGCGCTAAGGCAATTATCTTATCCATGGGATGTCGGGAAAGGGCAAGAGGAGCAATTGGTATTCCTGGTACAAGACCTGCTGGGATCTATACAGCTGGTCAAGCTCAGAATTTAATGAATATAAGGAACTATATGGTTGGCAAAAGGGTAGTCATCTTAGGTTCAGGAGATATTGGTTTGATCATGGCAAGGCGTCTTACCTTAGAAGGGGCACGTGTTCTTGCAGTAGTTGAGATCTTACCTTATTGTTCAGGACTTCCGAGGAACAGGGTTCAATGTTTAGAGGATTTCAAGATTCCATTACTATTAAACCATACTATTGTAGATATCAAAGGGGATAAGCGGCTTAAATCAGTGACCATATCCAAAGTAGGTAAAAGGGGTGGTATTGTACCTCGTCAAAAAAGAGAGATTCCTTGTGATACCCTTCTTTTATCTTGTGGACTTATTCCAGAGAATGAACTATCCAGGAAGGCTGGAGTAATTTTAGATCCGGAGACTTCGGGTCCAATAGTGAATGAGGAACTCGAAACAAATATCCCTGGTATATATGCCTGTGGCAATGTCTTACAGGTACATGATTTAGTGGATTGGGTTACTCTTGAAGGAGAGAAGGTAGGAAAGTCCGCAGCCTCATATGTAAAAGGAGGAAAAAGGAACTATCAATGGATTGATGCAAGGGCTGGATCGGGGATTAGATACATAATCCCTCACAGGATAAGTACAGAAAGGGATGTCGAGGTCACACTACGTGTATCTCGGCCAGGTAAAGATAAAGATATCTTGGTCAAGGATAGAAATAGATTGATTAAAAAGGTATTCTTTGGAAAGGTAAATCCATCCCAGATGATTAAGCTTAGATTAAATAAGAAAGAACTAAGAGGGACAAAAGCGCTTTGGGTGAGTTTGAGATGATTAGGGATCTTACCTGTATCGTCTGTCCAAAGGCATGTAAGCTTAAGGTAGAGTATTCAGAAAAAGGGATTGAGAGGATTCAAGGGGTATTGTGTAAGAAAGGGCAAGATTATGTTAGAGAAGAGATATACAACCCTACAAGGGTTTTGACGTCAAGTGTTAGGGTGATGGATGGAGACCTGAAATTAGTGAGTGTAAAGACAAATAGACCTATCCCAAAGGATCTACTTATGAAGGTAATGGATGTTCTTTATAAAACGAAGGTTAAAGCTCCAATTAAGATAGGAGATATATTAATTAAAAACATATTAGGTTCTGGCATAGATATAGTAGCGACAAAAAACATTAAGGGAAATGGATAGGATCCTCTTTTTGTCAAATGGTTACGGTGAGGACTTGATCGCCTCATCAATTATAAAGGAGATGGGAAGGAAAGATATAATTGCCTTCTCCCTGATTGGTGATGGAACGGTATATAAAGGTTTAAATATCCCTATCATTAAATCCGAAAGAAGTCTTCCATCAGGAGGTTTTACATTTCAAAAGATTGGCGCATTCTTTAAGGACATAAAGGCAGGATTATTGAGACAGGTCTATAATCAGATTAAGAGGTTAAGGGGATTAAGGAATGAGGTTAAATTAGTTGTTTGTGTGGGAGATATATACTTAGTGATACTGGCTACCCTTTTTGTAAGGCGACCTATAATCTTTGTAGCTACTGCCAAGTCGGATTACATGAATAGGCATTATGGGATTGAGAAGTGGTTGATGAAGAAGGTTTGTAAGGTAGTGATAAATAGGGATGAACACACAGCCTCTTCCTTAAGAAGAGAAGGCATAAATGCCTTGTACTTAGGCAATCCAATAATGGATTGTCTGAAGGTCACTAACTCATTACGTCTTAGAGGCAAGTCTTGGAGAGGTAAAATTGTTGGGATATTGCCTGGGTCTCGAGAGGAGGGATATTCAAATCTATTAGATATAATTGAGATATGCGATGAGATAAAGAGAGGATCTAAAGAGGATATCACGTTCCTTGCGTCTCTTACCTTAGATATAGAAAGGGTAAAGAAGAGTGTAGAAGATATTGGGTATGTCTTTAGATATATCGAGGGTAATGGAGTGAGAGGAGAGGTAATTACAAGAAACGGAGCTAAGATTTTATTGGCATACAATCATTTTGGTGATGTATTGAATCACTCTTATGTTGTAATCGGCTTGGCCGGAACCGCAAATGAGCAGGCTGTAGGAAGTGGCGTGCCAGTTATTACATTCCGAGGGAATGGTCCTCAGACGACTCGAAAAAGGCTATTGGGTCAAAAGAGGCTTTTAGGTGAATCATTAGTCTTTACAGATAGAAGGAATGTAGCAAATGAGGTATTAAGGATCTTAGATGATGGCGATATGAGGGATAGATTAAGTGAACTCGGAAAGATAAGGATGGGTTGTAAAGGTGGGTCTCAAAGGATTGCTGAAGTTATTGTAACAACAAGCAATGGAAGGTAATATTTAAAACCTTATGATTAATGAGATCTTATTATTTCGACCTAAATCCCCACCTGGGACATCAGAAAAGTCGACCTGATAACCTCTATACCTTAATCCAACCCCATAGGTTACACCTTTCCATCCTTCTCCTTTATTAAAATAGCCAACCCTTGCCATAAGCAGATTGAAGATGGTACATTCGACTCCAGTGTTTAATCCCAAGAATTTAGCATCATAAAAAGGACGGTTTAAATCAGTGGCAAACAATATCCCATTATTTCCTTTAATCAAAAATCCATAAGATGCCCCAATCCTTAAATTTTGTGGGAGGGTATCCGCTTTGTATTCGTCCTTATAAAAGATTTTAGGTCCTATATTCTCCAGGCATAATCCTAATCTTAGACCATGGATAGGGGTGCGATAAAGGATACCTAAATCTCCTGCAAAGGAGGTACCTTTATACATCCAATAATCACTGTAAATGTACTTAAGGCTTACACCAAGTGAGAGGTCCTTATTCAACAATCGAGCAAGGGATATACCCCCTGCTACATCATAAAGTCTGATCCTTCCAGTCACCTCATTATATCTATTTGTAGTAGTATGTGTCCCCAATTGGATATAATTGATCCCTATCCCGTAGGTTGTCTTTTCCCCTAAAGGAAAGATCAAAGAGGAGAAGCTATGAAACATATCCTGGGTTATAGTAGAGAGGTCAGGATATAGAGTGTAGTACATTGTGCCAAACTCTGGATTTCGCAAAAATCCAAGTCCTGCAGGATTCCAATAGATAGCTGTAGAATCCGAGGCTACAGCCGTAAATGCCTCTCCCATACCTGAGGCCCTTCCCCCTATGCCAAATGTCAGGAATTCAACCGCAGTATCCTGCCTTCCCTCTAATATACCAAATGGGATTGAAACAAAAAGACAGATTGCACTCAAAAAGAGGATCCCTTTTGACATCCCTTATCACCCCTCCTTTGGTTTATATAGCTTAAAGCCGTAGAACTTCACTTCTACGGCTTTATAACCTTTATTAATTATATATTTTTACTTTAATACTATCATCTTCTGAGTCAATACCTTATCCCCTGCTATTAGTCTATAGAAGTAGACACCTGTTGCTACATCCTCTCCATCCTCATTCTTTCCATCCCAATAGGCAGCCCCTCTTCCATCTGAATTATCCTTGTCAGCCCCATAGTCATTTGATATATATCTTCCAGCCTTCCTTACACCTAAGTCAAGTACCCTAATCAATTGACCAGTTAATGAGTAGATGTTTATCTTTACATGTGCCTGATCTTTCAATTCAAATGGTATCCATGTCTCTGGGTTGAATGGATTTGGATAGTTCTGGAATAGGGTAAGGGATGATGGCTGAGTCAATCTCTTTCCCTTAACCTGGAATCTGTGCACATCCGGTGTATTAGGACCTGATACATAGCTTATAGATGGATAGAACCTCATATCCAATTCTCGCCCTGTGTGCATATCAATCAAGATTATCTCATAATCATCTGATATCTCAGATACATCCCATGTCAAATCTACTCGAGAATTGGCTTGATTTGTCTCTACCACAAAATCCCATATCTTGGAGGAGGAAGAGGTGATAGATCTTACATCCGCACTGAATCTCTTAAACAAGGACATATCTTGATGTGGGAAGTATATATCCACATATCGCTCAATAGGTGGCATAGGTGGCTCTAATATATCAGAAGGATCCAATCCATCCTTTGCGCTCTCACTTATTCCAATACAGGCTGTATCCCTCAATCCATTACATAGGACACTCAATCTTGCCTCTATACCTTTCTTTCCTTGAGTAGATACAGATAATCCTTTCCCAGTAGCCTTTTTACTTTTAGGGGTGATCTTCAAGGTACAATCAACAAGGGAGGGGAACCAATAACCTTTCCAGCTTTCCATTTTAGATGAGAGAGTATATGAATTTCCATCCCAATAATAAAGATTATCCGTAGTTATCCACAAGGCAGTGATTGCCTCCGCTAAACCCTTCTCCTCACCACCCCTTTCAATCTTACTTGTTGTCCAATCAAGAAGTTTTCCATCCGTACTTAACTTTGACTCTAAGAATGGACAACCAATCAGGTTCCAGCCTGGGTGTAATTGTATGGAGATGGTTTGGTCAGAATCTACTGGATAACCAGAGACATCAATTGTCGTATCATTATTTACCCCAAGCCAATAGCCCTTTCCTAACTCAACGGAAGATGGTAATTGATAGTTCCCATCTACAAACTCTAATAGGGTATAAACCACATCTCTACCAATAACTGCATCAGGTGAAGGATCCTCTGGTATTATTGGTACAGAGAATAGATTCCATCCAGTAGATACAGTGGTTTTATGTGTTTCTACCTCTCGTGCAGTTATACCTGATGAATAGCATATAGGACTTTCATTGCCAAATATATCATATGCCTTAATCCCTATATAGTATGTCTTTCCATCTTCCCATCTTCCTGGTGGTGAACCTTTTACCCACTTTATTGATTCATCACTTGGATCTATAGATATAGTCGTCGGTAATGGTAACGAATCAATCGATGTCCAATCGACTACATCAGGTTCATCCCCAAATGTATCGGTAGTCCCTAAGGCATATCTATATGGTACTATGGCATCTCCATCCCCTCCAGGTTCTATAGCTGATTCTTTATCCATTGCAGTCCATGATCCGCTAATTGGTGCATCGGTAGTAATAGATGTTTTATCAGGTGTTACAGAGATTACTTCTGGTCCTTGAGCGTCATAAGTCACGCCAGTAGTCCAACTAATAGAAGGACCTAATACACCAGCACCATTTACAACCCATACCTTTGCGGTGTATTTCTCTCCATTTTTAAATGTCATATTAAGATCTGTTACATCTTTATTAGTAGAAGTGATGAAATCGGGATCTGTAATATCAATAGGAGAGAGATATACTGCTTTCTCTTCAGGGTCATAGACTATTAATCGATAACCTGCAGTCCCGGATTCAGGATCTGGCGTTGGTGCTTCCCACTTCCACGGTAGATGTTTCTTGTCAGTGTAATATCTTCCACTTCCATCTGGATATTCTATTACTACACCTTGAACACCAAATGGGTCAAGCCCGGTTGGTCCCACAGTAGGTGCTGTATCATCCAATCTTATCCCGTCTGATAAGCCAACCCTACTATATCTCTTATTAGTACTATTATCATCACCAACCTCAGCTATAACACCCCAGTAATAGATAATAATATTATCATCTATCTTATCCTTATCAGGTAAATCACCTGAATACTTATGCTCTATAGATGTAGTGGTACTATCCACCCAATCCCAATCAACTATAAGGTTTCCTGTTTTTGTCTTAGGAGAACCATCATCCTTTATTGCATTCTTTATGTCATCTATACTTTTACCAAGGCAATACCAATATTTACTCACAGTACCACCTGCTGGATCTATAGATTCTGTCCAGCTTGCCTTTATAATAGATTTTCCATCTTTATCATGATAATCTGTGCTCCATCCTACTGTATCAGCTACCCATTCCCCACTATCTTTAAGCTCTGGATCAACAAATCTATAGTCTGTAACAACCGGTGTTGTTGGTCTTCCTGGTCCTAATTCAAGTATAAATGTCCTAATCTTGTCAGCGTCTACATCGAATGAATAACCTGAGGTCTTAAAGCCTTGATCCCTCATATCTATCACTATATCATCCTGAGTAGCTGTTTCATCTATACCACAATCTGTAAGTATAGCCCCTAATTCATAAGGGAGTTCAAGATCAGGGGATGTGATGGTTATGGTAGTAGTAGCTACTGGAAGGTTTGTCTCAATCTTTATATTATCCCAGATAATAGGGTTAGGTGTAGGATGGGTGTCATCCCTCTTCCTTATATCCTTATCTATATCCTTAAACGGTGTCCAATCAAGGTGTTTTGTATAGACCCTTATATAATTTCCAGGAGGCGTAGTAGCTATCTCTTGCTCATCTATACCTGGATCCCACCCATCTGTAGCGGTATCCTTTATCCCTATGATACATTCGTCACTAAAGTTACGACTATTTGCCTTTATCCTAATCTCTATATCTTTATAACACCTTACACCCATTGAATAACCAATCTCTTGACTCTCTAAGTTTGCACTATTCACTGCCTTTAGGCACCAATAGTAATATCTACCTTCGGTTAAAGGAAGTGAATGGGTCTTACATGTTTCAGTTACATCTTGCCAATCAACCTCTAAATTATATCCCTCTTCTGTATCTCCATATTGTGGATCTTCTGTTTCATTGGGATAGGAGATGATGGCATATCTATAACCTATTACCCTTGAATCCGGTAGTTTATCCCCTGGATCTGTCCAACTTGCAGTCAATTCATCCTTCTTATATGTGGTACTACTAGGGACATCTACACTCACCTTATTTGGTCCAGTATTATCGTACGTTATTCCGTCAGTAGATGTTGAGGTTTCACATGGAATACCAACTACACTTATTGCCTTTACAACTACGTAATAGGTATATCCTGGTGTTAGACTTAGGTCTTTTCTCTCCATCATCTTCTTACCAGTTCCAGGCTCATCTTGTATTCCATCATCTGTCCAATCAACAATAACCTGTGTACCCTCTTTTATTTGATATTGATAGAAAACATCACTTACCTTATCCCAGGCAGCCCGAAGTGTTGTAGAGGATTGGGTCCAATCCTCATCCCCATCTCTCCATTTGGTCCAGCTACCATCAGCCTTTAGATGACAATCTATCACATTAGTTGGGTTATTAGGTCTCTCAGTGGGTATTGTATATGTTTCAATACTCCATATGGTTGATGAATTTGACTGGTATGCGATTATATTCTCATGGATTACTGGATTCTTTTGATCACCCGGTGCCTTCTTGGTTACATTATATTCTGTCTTAGTAGGTCTATACCACATATAGACCTCTTTATTTGGACTAGATGAATCCTCATACGTAACTACTATCCCATCCATATCATCTTTATCTTTTTTCTTTACATAATAAACAGATGGATTTGTCTGGTCACCTTTCCGTGTGCATATTTCAAAGGGTGTACCGAAAGAAGGTTTCCCATCTTCCCCTAAATAGAAATCGATTCCCTTTATATCCCAACCTGTCTCATTATTATATTCCTGCCAAACAATTACATTATGGGTGCCATCTGAATAGACTGAAGGTCTTACCTGATTGGCTATATCAGTAGTTACCTGATATTCCTTTGAGGAAGAGATCTTATACATGAAGAGCGTACCTCTTCCAAGGTAGCGCTGAATGAGGTTATTAAGTGGTGAGGT
>JASEIO010000023.1 GCA_030017475.1 bacterium
CCCCTAATTGGGTGCGTAGGATCGATAAGCTCTTGAATCCCCTCTTCTTTATTTTAATCATCGCATCTTCCTTCATCTTGCTTCACACTTGCTTTCATATTCCTTTTTTCTCTATTGTGAACATAATCTATGGAGGATACCTCTTTTCTCGCTTTACGTTATCTTCTATACAAACTGTAAAATCCGTCTGTTCACCAAAAAGGTGTCAAAGAGCTAAAAATGAAGGCTGCAAATCTTGCCAATTCTTACAAACTATACATTATGATCCAATGGTGCAGTACTTTAAGGAAATATTCAGTGTTTTTAACTTCTCTTGTTTACCTAAAACAAGAAAGGGAAATCCTATGAAAGTCTACGTCAAAAGTTTTATAGTAATGGTTGACCAAAGGCTTTCAAGTATTCCTGATTTCAGAAAATTTCTCCTTAGGCACCCGGCTTTAGTCGCCTTTATTGGATTTCACCTCAAAGGTTATCACCCTCCAAAATGAAACCCTACTATTTACAAAAACCTCTATGCCTTTATTACTACTTCCTAATGACACCTCAAAATTTAACCTCTTAATTGACATCTACCTTTATTTATAAAAGGCTAATATGTCCCTTCCTCCGTATAGATTGTGGAAAAAATAAATAAGATAAAAGACAATACAACGACTACTACCACATGAAACCGCAGTAAATGCTGCCTCTTTGACTTTTTGCTTAATATTTTTGGGAAAAATGACGATAATAATAATGAGCTTTTATGGCGGTATTTGTTTATCATATTATAAATATCGACCATAAAAGCCTTTTTCTATAGTCGTATTTTGTCAACCAGGCTTTTCACATCAAAGATTCATTTTTTGGATCACTTCTTACCTACCTACAATTCAGTCTTTCCTTAATTTTCAACCACTTAGGAAATTTCTTATTGCAACGCTACCATAAGGATGGCATAGAAAGGATTGGCAATTAGTATGGCGATCTTATATCGGATATAGTAGTTTTATATTGACAATAATCAATTTGTATGGTAATATTATTGGGAGGTTAAAAGGAAGAACACATTAAGAGCTGGTTAGCTTGGCATTCCATTTTTGGGATAGATTCTTAATAAGTTTATTGAATTGATTGATCTTTATCTGTCGTTGGACGTAATGTTCGAGGCGTTTGCGTTTTCTGGTTGACTTACACATATTTCACCCCTTATTAAGATAATCGGCAAAATCTAACTTTTACTTTAATCTTTTTAAAGGAGTGAAGGATATGAAACTGAAGATTGGTTTACCAAAAGGAAGTTTGCAAGAGGCAACCTTTGAGATCTTTGAAAAGGCTGGATTTAAAATCTCTGTATTAAAAAGGTCTTATTTTCCTAAGATTGATGACCCGGAGTTAGAACCGATGTTGATTAGGGCACAGGAAATGGCTCGGTATGTGGAGGAAGGTGTATTGGATGTTGGATTAACAGGAAAGGATTGGATTATGGAGTGTGAAGCCGATGTCTTAGAGATAACGGATTTGATTTATGCTAAACAGGGTTTGCGGCCAGTGAGATGGGTTTTAGCAGTGCCAAATGATTCCCAAATAAATTCAGTAGATGATTTGCAGGGGAAGAGGATTGCTACTGAAGTTGTGAATGTGACCCGAGATTATTTAAAAAGAAACGGAGTTAATGCCTTAGTTGAATTCTCCTGGGGCGCAACAGAGGCAAAACCGCCAGAGCTTTGTGATGCAATAGTTGAATTAACAGAAACTGGTTCTTCCCTTCGAGCTAATAACTTGAGGATTGTAGATACGGTTTTGGAATCAAAAACAATGCTTATTGCTAATAAAAGGAGTTTTGAAGATAAGGATAAAAGAAGAAAGATTGAGAATTTAGCCATGTTACTGCGAGGGGCATTGGAGGCAGCAAATAAGGTAGGATTAAAGATGAATGTTCATGTATCCGCATTAGATGAAATTATATCCACCCTTCCTGCTTTAAGAAAACCGACTATTTCCCGCTTATCTGATGAAGATTTTGTGGCTGTTGAGACAATAATCGATGAACACGTAGTTAGGGAAATAATCCCAGAACTTAAAAGGCGGGGTGCAGAAGGGATTGTGGAATACCCGTTGAATAAGGTGATCTATTAAAGATGGATATCGAGAAGTATCTGTCAGGTATAAATAGACCTTTTAATAATTACATAAAGAGGTCTTGCTATCTTAACTTTGAACCCGAGCCTGAGATTAAACGATTGGTAACGAGTTATAAAAGGCTAACTCAGGTTGAGGTCGTGTTATCAGAACATCTTAACGATAGGAGAGGTGTATCTTGAAGAAGGCTTTTTTAATAGGAATCATCTTTACTTTCTACTGTCTACTACCTACTATCTACTCTTTTGCTAAAGGAGAGGGTGGGGATGCGTTAGCATTCTTAAAGATAGGGGTTGGGGCAAGGCCTCTTGCCTTAGGGAAGGCTTTTGTAGCTGTGGCTGATTCGGCAAATGCCTGCTATTGGAATCCAGCTGGTTTAACCCAGGTTGAAAAACCAGAACTGACTTTTATGTACTCACAACCATATCTTGTAGAACTTTCAGATGTTAATGTTTCTGGGATTTCATATCATACAATCTCTGCCGCCTTACCATTTGGAGCAAATGTAATTGGAACAAATATTATCTATTTAGGTATTACAGATATACCAGAGTATGATGTTGACATTAAGGGCGATCCTGTAGATAAACATAATACATTTGGAGATACCGAGATGGCAGTTTTAGCCTCTTATGCGAGGAAGATTAATAATCTTATATCTTTAGGATGTAATATAAAAGGGGTTTATCAACAGATCTACTCCTCGTCCTACAAGGATACTGGATTTGGCTTAGATATTGGAGCACTATTAAAACCTATTGTGAACCTAAAGATAGGGATTGCCTTGCATGACTTGGTAGCACCAACCGTAAAATTAGATAATGAAGAAGATAAACCACCTTTGAGATTTCAATTGGGGGTTGCTTACCTCCCAACTCATGATCTCTTAATAGCTATCTCCACAAGATCTATTTCAGATCGTTCTTTAAACGCTTACCTCGGTTTAGAATACCAACTGATTTCAAATATTGCTGTTAGAGGTGGATATTCAACTGATAATGAGGAGATATCAGGTGGCATTGGATTTCGCCATAAAAACCTCCAGGTTGATTTAGGCCTTTCTTCCCACGCCTTAGGTGGAACACCAAGGGCTTCATTAACTTTAAGATTTTAAAAAGGTAGATATGATTTCAATCTTATTAATTTTCCATGTCTTAATCTGTATCGTCTTAGTTTTGGTAGTTCTTCTTCAATCTGGAAGAGATCAAAGTTTAGGATCTGCCTTTGGGGGTGGATCGAGTCAAACCCTTTTTGGAACAAGACGGGGAAATGTACTAACCAAAGCTACCACTATCTTAGCCATCCTTTTTATGGCTACATGCCTCTCTTTGGCTATCCTCTACACCCGCCAATTTAGCATCTTTAAGAAGGAAAGGATAAAGGTAGAAGAAAAGGCAAAAGAGGAAGAAAGGGCACCTGAAAAAAAAGAAGAGGTAAAGAAAGATATTCCGAAGGAAAGCAAGGATGCGAAGAAGGAAGATAGCAGTAAAAAAGAATAATAAAGATGGGAAAAGGGATTCTTAAAAGAATAGGTGCTGAAATAAGGCATGCCTTTACTATAGAAGAACCACAATTTACTTCGGAAGAAATAGCCCTTTTGGAAAAGGTAGCTACGGAGATTAATAAAAGAAAGATGACCCATTCAGCTATCTTGTTTTTAGAATCCGTAAGGCCTTTGAACTTTATTGGCAGTCAACTTATGATAGCATTAAAACCCATATTGGACCTATTTGTCAATCCTACGGAATACGAAAAAGTGGCTAAAATATTAGAAAAGAGGAAAGCCATTGATCGATTGATTGAACTGATTGAGGGGTATATCAAGTAAAATGGAAAGAGAGATAAATGTGATATTGGCAACAGACTGCGGAAGTACTACTACTAAGGCTATCTTGATAAAAAGGATAGATGGAGAATATCGTTTAATCTCGAGAGGTGAAGCCCCAACTACTGTAGAGGCACCTTTTGAAGATGTAACAAGAGGTGTTTTGAATTCTATCACGGAGGTAGAAGAGATTTCTCGCCATAGGATTCTTGAGAAAGAAGAGATAATTATGCCAAATAATGGGAGAAGTGGAGTTGATGCGTATGTTTCAACAAGTAGTGCAGGTGGTGGTTTGCAGATGATGGTTCTTGGGGCAGTCAAAACAATGAGTGCTGAAAGTGCTGAAAGGGCTGCCTTGGGTGGAGGTGCTATAGTTATGGATGTAATTGCTACTAATGATGGAAGACCTCCACATGAAAGGATTGAACGTATTAGACAACTCAGACCAGATATGATCCTCCTATCAGGGGGCACTGATGGTGGTTCAATCACCCATGTAGTAGAATTAGCTGAATATATTGCTGCGGCTTGTCCAAAACCAAGATTTGGTGAAGAATCTCGTCTGCCAATTATCTATGCTGGGAACAAAGATGCAAGGGGAGAGATAAAAGAGATTCTAAAAAAAAAGACCGCACTCTCTATCACAGAGAATATCAGACCTACCTTAGAAAGGGAAAACCTTTTACCTGCTAAACACCGAATCCATGACCTTTTTTTAGAACATGTGATGGCTCAGGCTCCAGGTTATGGGAAATTGATGTCTTGGACTACTTCCGAAATCTTACCTACACCAGTTGCAGTCGGTTTAATAATGGAGCTTATTGCTAAAAAAAGGGGTATCAATTTGATTGGGGTAGATATTGGTGGGGCTACTACGGATACATTCTCTGTGTTCCGCTCTATATTTAATCGAACCGTGAGTGCAAATTTAGGAATGAGTTATTCTATCTCTAACGTCTTATCTTCGGCAAGGATTGAAAATATTACAAGATGGATACCTGATACTCTAAGGGATGAAGATTTAAGAAACGGAATAAAGAATAAGATGATTAGACCAACCACTATCCCTCAGACCATTCAGGAATTGAAGATTGAACAGGCTATAGCCAGAGAGGCTCTGCGCCTTTCATTCCATCAGCATAAAATGCTGGCTGTAGGATTAAAAGGGGTTAGACAGGAAAGGTCCATTTCTGAAGCATTTTCGCAAACTCCTACCGGTCAAACCCTTATCGATATGAAAGGATTAGACATGATTGTTGGTTCAGGAGGCGTGCTTTCCCACGCCCCAAGAAGAAATCAGGCTATGATGATACTCATTGATGCCTACGAACCTTTAGGGATAACACGCTTGGCAGTAGATAGTATCTTCATGATGCCTCATTTAGGTGTTCTATCAACCATAAATGAACAGGCAGCTATTCAGGTCTTTGAAAGAGATTGTCTTGTCCACTTAGGAACATGTATCTCTGCGGAGGGTAAGGGTAAAGAAGATCAACCCTGCCTTGAATATGAGATCAATTATCCCTATGGAAAGACCGAAAAGGGTGCAATTAACTATGGTGAAATAATGCTATTTCCCCTTTCATTTGAAGAGGAGGCAGATGTTACAATCAGACCTAAGAGAGGATTTGATGTAGGTGAAGGAAAAGGAAAGGCTATCCAATCAAAGGTGAGTGGAGGGGTGGTTGGATTGGTTATTGATGCCCGAGGAAGACCACTTAGGCTTTCGCAGGATAAAAAAAAGAGAACTTCACAACTTGTGAAATGGTCAAGGGCAATGGATCTATATCCAGAGGGTTGAATGAAATGGCACGCGATTTATTATTAGAGATTGGTGTAGAGGAATTGCCAAATCTGGCAATAAGGGATGGATTGAGACAAATGCCTGATTTAATGAGCCAGTTTTTATCTCAAAATAGGATCGGATTTAAGGATATAAAGGTTTATGCTACACCAAGGAGGTTAGCGGTCTATGTCTTTTTAGTAGAAGAAAGGTCAAGGGACTTCAAAGAGGAGGTGATTGGTCCAATTGCAGAACATTGCTATACAGAAGAAGGTAAACCAACTAAGGTGGCTATCGGATTTGCTAAGGGAAAAGGGGTGAGTTTGGATCAATTGAAGATTATAGATACAGATAAGGGAAAAAGGATAGGTTTTTTTAAAATTACTCCTGGTGTTGAAACCGTAAGATTATTACCTCGTTTATTACCTAAATTGATTCAATCCTTATCATTCCCAAAGACAATGAAGTGGAAAGGGGATTTAAGATTCTCTCGCCCTATAAGATGGATTTTGTGTCTGTTTGGTGAAGAGATAGTTAAATTTAACCTAAATGGGATAGAAACTAAAAGGGTAAGTTTTGGACATAGATTTTTGTCCGAAGGACCTATTGAAATAAAGAGCTGTGCAGATTATGTAGATACACTTAAAAGGGCATATGTTTTAGTTGACCAAGAAGAAAGGAGGAAGGTTATTCAAAGGCAATTAAATGAATTAGCCTGTGAGGTAGGTGGAAAGGTGGTTTGGGACCAGGAGTTACTTTCGGATGTTACTAATTTAGTAGAATATCCAAATACACTTGTTGCCACATTTTCAGAAGGGTTTTTGGAATTACCCAAAGAGGTTTTAATTGCCTCTATGTGTGAACACCAAAGATATTTTCCATTAATCGATGAAGAGGGAAGGCTTTTACCACACTTTTTAGTAGTAACCAATACAACTCAGGAATTTGTAGAGAATATTCGTTTAGGAAATGAAAGGGTGGTTGCGGCACGCCTTCGGGATGCTGAATTTTTCTTTCGAGAAGATAAAAAGGTGCCATTGCACAAAAGGGTGGAGGATGAAAAGGGGGTAGTTTTTCAAGAGGATTTAGGAACACTTTTTGAGAAGACCCAGAGATTGGTAAGATTGGTGAAGGTTATCTCTAAGAAGATAGATGAAGATTTAGTAGAAGAAGCCGAAAGATCGGCCTTTCTTTGTAAAGCAGATTTATTGACTGAAATGGTTGGAGAATTCCCATCTCTTCAAGGGATAATGGGTTATTATTATGCCTTGGCTTCTGGGGAGCAAGAAGAGGTGGCCTTGGCTATAAAAGAACATTATCTGCCAAGGTTTACCCGAGATTCTCTACCAAAGGGGGATATCGGTTCCATCTTAAGTATGGCTGATAAATTAGATACAATAGTAGGGTACTTTGGAGTAGGACTTTCTCCTACCGGATCTGAAGATCCTTATGGGTTACGGAGAGCAGGTACAGGATTTATAAATATCATAATGGACAAAGGATTTACAATATCTTTAAAAGAGCTAATTGAACAATCCCTTACTATATTAGGCAATAAAATAAAGAAGGAGCCTTCGGAGATATTGGTTTCGGCTTTATTAAACTTTTTTAGACAGCGAATCGTAGCCATTTTAACAGATAAAGAGATAGAAATGGATTTAATTGAGGGGGTTTTAACCTCCTCATTTGATGACCCCTTTGATGCCTTAAAAAGGGCGCGTGCTTTGCATAGATTTATGAAAGAACCTGATTTTATACCATTAGTTATTGCCTTTAAAAGGGTAGCAAATATCCTGAAAGCAGATGGCAAATGGCAGATGGCAGATGGTATAGAAGAAGGATTACTTGTGGAAAGAGCAGAGAGGGAATTATATGAGGCCTATTTAGAAGCAAAAGACAAACTTTCGGGATTTGCGACTGTAAAGCCATATGATAAAATCTTGCAGGTTTTAGCAGGGTTAAAAGAACCCATTGATAAATTCTTTGATGAGGTTATGGTTATGGTAGAAGAAGGGGCCTTGCGAAATAATAGATTGATACTTCTTTCTAAGATAAGGGATCTTTTCTTTCAAGTAGCTGACTTCTCTTACATTCAACAAGGATGAATAAGACAATTGTGGTTATTGGAGGTCCAACTTCGGTTGGTAAAACACAGGTAGCCGTAGCCTTATGTGAAAGGTTTGGAGGAGAGATTGTTTTTGCTGATTCAAAAAAGATCTACAAGGGGATGGATATTGGGACTTCTAAGCCATCCGAAGAGATAAAGAATAAAGTCAGATGTCATCTAATAGATGTAGTTTTACCCTCTTCAAATTTTAGTGTAGCAGATTTTAAACAATTGGCTGAAGAAAAGATAGATGAGATTCATAATAGAGGGAGGCTCCCTTTTTTAGTTGGTGGAACAGGTTTATACATCAAGGCCATTGTGAAGGGACTGTTTCCTTGTAGAGCAAGCTCTCAGAAAATCCGGAATGAATTGAATAATAAGGCCAAAGAATTTGGTACTGAATATCTCTATAATGAACTCTGTAAGGTTGATAGGGAAAAGGCACGGGAGATAAACCCTCAAGACTTAAGACGAATAAGCAGGGCATTAGAGGTCTATTATCTGACTGGCAAGCCTATCTCCTTCCATCAAAGACATAATACAAAACCCGCAGCTTACCACTCAATTATGATTGCCTTATATAGAGATAGAAAGGAATTATATAATAGGATTGAGGAAAGGGTGGATAGGATGATAGAAGAAGGATTGAGGGATGAGGTTAAAGGATTGCTCGAAGAAGGTTATAATGAAGACTTGGTTTCTATGGAAGGCATAGGTTACAAACAGATAATTGGTTATTTAAAGGGAGAATATACGATGGATCATGCTATATATCTTATAAAAAGGGATACAAGACGCTTAGCCAAGAGACAATTAACATGGTTTCGAGGAGATACTGATTATAGGTGGTTCCATGCAGATCAGGTGCAAGATATCACGAACTACATAAAAGATAACTTGATGATGGAGTAGTTTATTGGTATAATTACGGATAAACCGTAGGAGGAGTAAGTTTGGCTACAAAGATCGGAATTCCTCGAGTATTGCTTTATTATAAGTTTTTTTCATTTTGGAAGGTCTTTTTTGAAGAACTTAGATTAGAGGTTGTTCCATCTGATGAAACAAATAGAGAGATATTAAAGGATTCGGTAAACATATCTGTAGATGAGGTTTGTGTGCCAGTAAAATTGATTTATGGACATACCCTCAATTTAAGAGATAAGGTTGACTTCCTATTCATCCCGAGGGTTATATCTACTGAAAAAAGATTCACTAATTGCCCAAAACTTTTAGGTCTACCAGATATGGTTAAGGAATCCATAGATCACCTTCCTACTATAATCGATACTACCATTGACTATAATAGGGAAAGTCTATACAAGTCAATGTTTAAATTAGGATTAAGATTCACCAAAAATCCTTTCAAAATAAACCGTGCCTTTGAACAAGCGAAAAGGTCATCAGAAAATCATAAAGGAATGGAAAAAACAAAACTACTAAATAACAACCAGCAGGAAGGAATCAAGATCGCTGTTTTAGGACATCCTTATAATATCTATGATAGGTTTATAAATGGAGATTTACTCCAAAGGTTAAAAAGGCTTAATATAAATGTAGTCACTATGGATATGGTTTCAAAGAAGATATTGAATAGGTCAATTGATTCTATTTCAAGATGGATTTATTGGAATTATGAAAGGGAGATTTATAATAGCTTTTATTATTTTATAAAAAAGGTAGATGGAGTGATAAACGTGATCTCCTTTTCCTGCGGTCCAGATTCATTAGTAGGAGAGCTACTCCTTCGGGATGCCAAAAGGTATGAATTTCCATTTCTACAGCTTGTAATTGACGAACATACATCCGAAACAGGTATTGTCACAAGACTTGAGGCATTTGTAGATATGATTAAAAGGAAACATAAACAGCGGAAATAACCTTTAAAACTTGTGAATTATAGAATGCTTTTTGGGGTTAAGAGATGAAGGCTACCTTTCCTCATATGGGAAACAATTGGGTTGCCTTTAAAGGGTTGCTTGAAACCTTAGGAGCTCAAGTAATTGTTCCCCCGCGCATTACTAAGCGCACCATAGATTTAGGGGTAAAATATTCTCCAGAATTTGTCTGTTTTCCTTTTAAGGTAAATATAGGGAATTTTATTGAGGCATTAGAAGCTGGGGCTGATACCTTGGTTATGGTAGGCGGAACAGGAGGAACCTGTAGATTTGGTTTTTATAATATTGTTCAGAAAAGAATTTTAGATGATTTAGGGTATAAATTTGACATGATTGTTTTTAGAGATGATAATTTTTGGGAGATCTTATTCAAAAAATTCAGGAAGATTGGTGAGGATAGTTCAATCTCTAAGATAATAAAGGCATTTAGGGTCCTCTGGTGGAAGGCAAAGGTAATTTCGGAGATTGAAGATTTGGTAAGATTTAATAGGGCATATGAGAAAAGGATAGGTGAAGCAGATAGGGTTTTAGAGAAGGCATTAATGATGTTAGATGAACAAAAGAAGGTAAAAGAGATAAAAGAGGTAAGATCGGAGATCAAAAACCTGTTTAAGCATATTCCGAAGGATCTAAAGAAAAAGCCTCTCCGGATAGGAATCATTGGGGAGGTTTATGTAAGGTCAGAACCTTATGTAAATTTAGATATAGAAAAGGAATTAGGTAAAATGGGAGTTTTGGTGGATCAAAAGATGAGTGTGTATAAATGGCTAAAGGTAATCTTAAGAATAGATCTTGAAAGAGCATGGACTGCTAGAAGGGCTCGTCCCTATTTAAAGGTCAATGCAGGTGCTGAAGATCAACAATCGATTGGACATACCATTAAATATGCAAAGGCAGGAACTGATGGAGTTATTATGCTTTATCCTTTCTCCTGTATGCCTGAAAATATCGCTCGGGGAATCTTGCCAAATGTAAGTAGGAGATATAAAATCCCTATCCTTACCTTCTCCTTAGATGAACAAACAGGAAAAACTGGTATGATAACCCGTTTAGAGGCATTTGTTGACCTTCTAAATAGGAAGAGGCGCAGATGAAGGCCTATTTAGGAGTGGATATTGGTTCTATATCTACAAATATTGCTATAATCTCTGAAGATGCGGAGGTTATTGAATCACTTTACATAAGGACTTTAGGCCAGCCAATTAAGGCAGTTCAAGATGGCTTGAGGAAGATTTCAGGCATGTTAACCAATAATGTAGAGATAATTGGGGTTGGGACTACAGGATCTGCAAGGAGATTGATTGGAGTGATGCTCAATGCCGATCTAATTAAAAATGAGATAATTGCCCATGCTGTTGGAGCTATCCATTTTTACCCTGATGTCCAAACCGTCTTGGAGATAGGAGGTCAGGATTCAAAGATTATAATTATAAGACAAGGGATAGTCACTGACTTTGCTATGAATACTGTTTGCGCTGCTGGAACTGGCTCATTCTTAGATCATCAAGCCCAGAGATTAAATATCCCTATTGAAGAATTTGGTGATTTTGCATTACGGGCAAATTCAAAGGTGAACATTGCAGGAAGGTGTACTGTTTTTGCAGAATCAGATATGATTCATAAGGCACAGCTTGGTGTCGGGATCTCAGAGATTATAAATGGTCTTTGTGAGGCAATAGTTAGAAATTATTTAAATAATGTAGGAAAGGGAAAAGAGATCTTGCCTCCAGTTATTTTTCAGGGAGGGGTAGCAGCAAATAAAGGTGTAAAAAGGGCATTTGAGAAGGAATTGGGATATGAGGTTATTGTGCCTAAATATTACGATGTAATGGGAGCAATAGGTGTAGCAATCTTAGCTCGAGAAGAGGTAAAAGGGAAAAACACCAATTTCCCTGGCTTTGAGGTTTCGGACATTGAATTCCGTACTCGAAGTTTTGAATGTGGTGGCTGTCCAAATAATTGTGAGGTGATAGAGACATTAAGGGAAAATAAGGTTATTGATAGGTATGGAGATAGATGTGGTAAATGGGAGGTACTGTGAAATTAATAGTTAAGGTGAAAGAGATAAAAGGAAGGTGTCCAGTTTATAAAATAGGGGATAAGATTGTTTTAGACGAGGGATATAAGATGAATTTAGAAGAGACTACAGCGGTTTGTATGCATTCATTGTCGTCTCTTCTTCCATATTATAATGCAATTGCTAAGGGAATAGAACCAAAGAGGTTAGGATTAGCCAAAACGGAAAGGGAGGATTATGCCTATGTTCAATGTTTAGACCCTTGTGAATATACGCAGGGTGGTACTGTAGTATTTGAAATAGGGAGAGGGTTAAATAATAAGATTTAATGAACCATCCCAATTAAGCCTCTCCTTAATCCTTTCTTCATCCTCTCGAGTAAAAATCTCTTTACTTTCCTCTTCTAAAACCATTCTTTTCCATTTCCCATTTTGTTCTGTTTCACAAAAATTATTCAAAAAATAGATTGAGATTTTTGGAGAATTCTGATATAAATATAGTAGGATTGAGAGAATGAGAGGATTCCTTATCACATTTGAGGGTTTGGAGGGAAGTGGCAAGTCAACACAGGTAAATTTACTCTATCGCTACCTGTTGAGTGTTGGATATGATGTTATACAAACACAGGAACCAGGTGGGACAAAGATTGGAGCGAAGATAAGGAAGATCTTGCTTTCAAGAAGTAACGCCTGCATGTCAAGTATGACAGAGCTTCTCTTATTTGCTAGTGAACGGGCACAGCATGTATATGAGGTGATTAAACCAGCATTGGCCTCGAGTAAGGTAGTTATTTGTGATCGATTTATAGATTCAAGTATTGCCTATCAAGGTTATGGAAGAGGTCAGGATTTAGAGATGATTCAAACCTTAAATAGGATAACTACCAATAATATTATTCCAGATTTGACTATTGTAATAGATATCGAACCAAATAAAGGTCTTTTGAGAACGGGTAAGGGAGATCGTATTGAACATGAAGATTACGCCTTTTATCAAGCCATAAGAACAGGCTATTTAAAAATCGCCGAAAAAGAACCAAATAGAGTAAAGGTAGTAGAGGGAGATAAAGGTATGGAAGGCCTCCATCAGGTAATTAGAGGTTATGTAGATGAGGCATTAAGGGGAAGGTTCCCTGGTAAAAGTGGAAGATAGGAATTAGGAAAATGGGATAACCTACAATCTCCCAATCTCTTAATTTCTCAATTTCCTCAAGACAAAAGGAGGACGGTACGAAAGTTAGTAAGACCTCTTCCACAAGATTAAAACAAGGAAGGGTTTCTGCAAAAAAGACAGGTAAAGTGGAAGGTAAAGGTTCTGTTTTTTTAGAAGAGTTGGGATCGGTTCAAGAGGCACAGGAGAAAAAGGTATTAGATGGGATCCTACGAGATGTGGATGAAGTAGGAAGAATCTTGATAGATGTTCCTACCTATCCAAATTTGTTGCAATATAAGGAAAAGGTAAAGGAGTTTATGGAGGAGGTATTAGAAAGACTGTATAGATCAAAAGAAAGAATTGGAAGATCTCTTGCTGCTCGTCAAAAGGTATATACCCTGATAGAAAGGATTGATCAAGAACTTGATTCCTTAACCGAAGAGCTATTAAAATCCCAGTCAAAACAGATTGATCTTGCCTCTAAGGTTGATGGGATAAGAGGGATGTTAGTTGATCTTTATTCGTAGAAGGTGGAGAATGGGTTGGGATGACATTCTGGGACAGCCGTATGCTGTTAAGATATTACAAAATTCTATAAGGTTCCGTCGTATACCTCAAGCCTTTCTATTCTTCGGAGAGAAAGGGGTGGGAAAAAGACTTACTGCTACACATTATGCCAAAGTGATCAATTGTGAAAAGGGGGGATTAGATTGTTGCGATGATTGTCTTTCCTGCCAAATGGTTGACAATAATAATCATCCTGATGTCAGATCTATTTCACCCGAAAATGGCAGAATCTCAATCTCGGAGATTCGTTCACTCAAGAAAGAAACTGGGTTAACCCCTGTCTATTCACGCCGAAAGGTATATATAATCTCAGAGGCAGATAAGATGACCGAAGAGGCACAGAATAGTCTTTTGAAAACCTTAGAGGAACCCCCTTTAGATACATTACTAATTTTAACTGCAACTTTTAGAAATAATTTGTTCCCAACTATTATATCCCGATGTCAACAGATAAGATTTTCCACCCTTTCTAATAAAATCATAGAGGAAGTGCTTGAAAATCTTGGAGTAAGAAAAGATAGGATCCCTTATTTAATTACCCTATCAGGCGGTTCTTTAGGAAGGGCTAAGGAGTATCTAAATAGGAAGGTACCTATCGAAGAAGAGTGGGTTTTAGATCTAATTGATAGAGTGAATAGATATGGAGTAAATGAGATCTTTAAGATATCTCAACAAATTTTGGATAAAAAAAGGGGTATGGATGTTCTGGATGTGCTTGTAGCTTACTTCCACAGATGTGTGAAGAATGAAAGCGATTTACCATTTGCTAATCCAATTTATGCCTTAGAGATAGTGCTTGAAGCAAAAGAGTGGCTTTTTAAAAATGCTAATCCGAGATTGGTAATAGAGGTTATGTTTATGCGCCTATTGGAGGATGCTAAAGATGTATGAAATTGTAGGAGTTGGGTTTCCGCATGATGACAAAATCTATTATTATGATGCCCAAGAAATAGATTTGAATAAAGGCGACTCTTGCGTGGTAGAAATAGAAAAAGGGGTTGAAATAGCTGAAGTGGTGGAAGAAACCAAGATTGTTCCAGAGCGAAAGGCCGGGGAATCATATCCAAAGGTTTTAAGAAAAACCAGCCCTTCGGATTGGGAAAAGGTTAGAGAAAACAAAAGAAAAGAAAAAAAGGCTTACAATACATGCCTAAAGAAGATAGATGATAAAGACCTGTCCATGAAACTCGTTGATGTACATTATACATTGGATAGGTCAAAGCTCATCTTTTACTTTACATCTGAAGGAAGAATAGACTTCAGAGAGTTGGTTAAGGATTTGGCTTATATTTTTAAGTGTAGGATTGAGATGAGGCAGATTGGGGTAAGAGATGAGGCAAGGATGTTTGGAGGGTTCTCTTTTTGTGGAAGGCCTTTATGTTGCAAGACATTTCTGAAAAATTTTGGTAATGTTTCTATAAAAATGGCCAAAGAGCAAAATCTGATCTTAAATTCAGAAAAGATCTCCGGTATTTGTGGAAGATTGATGTGTTGTATTGCTTATGAATATGAGAATTACCGTAATTTCAGGAAAAGGGTTCCTAAAGAAGGAACAATGGTTTTATATAAAGATGAAAAGGCAAAGATCACCTTTATTGACCCAATAAGAGAAAGGATATCTATAAAGTTTGAAGATGGAAGATGTATAGATGCCTCAATAGATGAGATAAAAAGAGGCGAGTGAGAGATTATGGTTGAGCGGTTTTATCTAACTACTCCTTTATATTACGTTAATGACTCACCTCATATTGGACATGCCTATACTAATATTGCCTGTGATGCCTTAGCCAGATATAAAAGATTGGCTGGAGCTACGGTCTACTTTTTAACCGGAACTGATGAGCATGGACAAAAGATAGAAAGGGCAGCCTGCTCCGTTGGATTAACCCCAATTGATTTGGCTGATAAAATGGTTACGAGATTCAAGGATCTGTGGAAAAGATTAAATATTTCATATACCGATTTTATTAGAACTACAGAGGCAAGGCACCGGAGTTCAGTAGAGAAATTATTCCGAGTTATTTATGAGAAAGGTGATATTTACAAAGGAAATTATAAGGGATGGTATTGCACCCCTTGTGAAAGCTATTGGACACAGAAACAATTGGTTAATGGAACGTGTCCTACATGTGGAAGAGAGACTGAATGGTTAGCTGAAGAGAGCTACTTCTTCCGGATGGGTGTCTATCAAGATAGATTGCTTTCATATATCGAAAATAATCGGGATTTTATTCAGCCCTTATCGAGAAGGACAGAGATCATTAATATCATAAAATCTGGTTTAAAAGATTTATCAATTACCAGAACCTCATTCGATTGGGGTATCCCTTTACCTATTGATAAAACCCATGTAATCTATGTGTGGTTTGATGCCTTAATCAATTATATTAGTGCTCTTGGATATAGTGTAGATGAGGAGAAATTCAGAAGATTTTGGCCACCTGATGTACATGTTATTGGTAAGGATATCCTAAAATTTCATGCTATAATTTGGCCCATAATGTTACTTGCGGGTGAAATACCTTTGCCAAAAAAGGTATTCGCTCATGGTTGGTGGACTGTGGAAGGGAAGAAGATGTCCAAATCTTTAGGAAATGTAGTAGACCCAAATAAGGTTTTGGAGAGTGTAGGGGTTGATCAATTCCGATACTTTTTATTACGGGAAGTTCCCTTTGGGGAGGATGGAGACTTTTCATACAAGGCTTTGATTCATAGGATAAATTCAGATCTGGCTAATGACTTAGGGAATTTGGTCAATAGGACATTAGCTATGGTGGAGAGATATTTTCATAATAGAATTCCAGAGAAAGGGGAGGATTCTGTGTTAAAAGATGTAGCCTTTAGTATCTTACCTCGTATAGATAGGCATATGAATAATCTGGAATTTAGTGAGGCATTGAAAAGGATATGGGAGTTAGTTAATCTATGTAATAAATATGTGGATGAGAAAGCTCCATGGAACAAAAAAGGAAAAGAGCGATCATCTATTATCTATAATCTATGTGAGGCGATAAGATTTATTGGTATCTTGTTGTATCCGTTTATGCCAAATAAATCTTCGTTAATTATAGAACAATTGGGAATAAAAGAAGACATAACCCTTCAGGGGCTTTCCTCTTTAAATATTTGGGGCAAGTTATCACCAGGCACAACAATACGGAAGACTGGGCCAATCTTCCCAAGGATTGATGAGGATAAGAAGAGAATGAGGTGATTGATGTCTGGATATACTGAAGAACATGCAAAGTCTGGATTAAAGACTCGCCTTCCAAAGCTTGAATATTTCCCAAATCAGTTTAAAAACTATGAAATTACTATAGTTATCCCAGAATTCACATCCCTCTGCCCTAAGACTGGACTACCTGATTTTGGAACCATAACCATTCGATATATGCCAGATAAGTTCTGCTGTGAACTTAAATCCCTTAAGATGTATATTACTGAATATCGCAACTTAGGTATATTCTATGAGAACGCAGTCAATCGAATCCTCAATGATTTTGTCGAGGCCTGTAAGCCTGTCTGGGCAGAAGTTAGAGGAGAATTCAATCCAAGGGGTGGGATAAGGTCTATTGTAGAGGCAAAATACCCAAAGCCCAGGACGAAGAAGGTTACCTAATTTTATCTCGAAATCTATAACAATAATTTGACAAAAGGTGGCGAATCTGATAATATGTGAAACATGGAAAAGAAGGTAATTATGAAGCATGTGTTGGTATGGGTTACTATTTTAGCTATAATTATTGGCTGTCGGGAGAATACGGAGATAGACTTTGTAAAACAAAGAGAGAAAATGGTAAAAACGCAGATTAAGGATAGAGGGATAAGGGATGAAAGGGTGATCTCTGCCTTTCGAAAAGTAGAGAGACATAAGTTTATTCCTAAAGAGAATTGGGAATATGGAAATGGACCTTACGGCGACCATTCTGTCCCAATTGGTTATGGACAGACTATCTCACAACCATATATCGTGGCCTTAATGACTGAGCTATTATCTCTTAAAGGAGAGGAAAGGGTATTAGAGATAGGAACAGGTTCTGGTTATGGGGCAGCTATCTTAGCAGAATTGGCAAAAGAGGTGTATACTATTGAGATAATTGAAGCCCTCGCCAAGAGGTCGAGCATGCTTTTGCATAAGCTTGGCTACCAAAATATTATGGTCAAGTGTGGTGATGGTTACATCGGCTGGAAGGAATATGCACCTTTTCACGCCATTATTGTGACCTGTGCCCCTCCCTATATCCCAGAGCCGCTTGTTCAACAACTGGCAGAAGGAGGTAGGATGGTGATTCCTGTAGGAACCATTCATCAGGAATTGAAGTTGCTCGTAAAGAAAGATGGTAAGATTGAAGAGAAAACTATTATCCCGGTCATGTTCGTTCCTATGACAGGGAAAGGTATAAAGAAAGGAACAAAGAGGTGAAATTATGTGTGGTCTAACAGGGATAGTAACATTTAAAAACTCGAAAGAGGATGTAGGTGTCTACGAGACACAGGATTTATATAGGTTAATAGAGAGGTGCAAAGGTTTTAATCTAAGATATATAATCTCTAATTCCTTGGAAATAGACTATTACCTGGGTGGGGAAGAAAATATCAAGCATTTAGCGGACTTTATCTTAAAATTGAAGAGATTCCAAGAGTTTCAGCGAATATTTTATAATGAAGGAGAGAGAAAAGAACTAAATAGGATCTATAAAGAATTAAATTCGTTTATAAAAAAGGAAGAAAAGGGGATTGAGTCGGAAGGTATAAAATTCAAAACCTTGGAGTTAGAAGAGATAAATAAGAGGCTTACTGTACTCCTTGATGTAAGCTGGGCGATTGAGAAAGAGATTTTAGAGAATATAGAAAAGATCAAATATTTAGCCAATGTAGACAATCCGAATGACTTATCAAGACATGCCTTGCATGAATTTAAAAAGCTGAATTTTATATTAAATGAGCTTGATAGATTAGAGATAAGGGGAAGGGATTCATCTGGTATATCTACTATAGTTACCTTTCCATCGAATAAAGACCTCAAAGATTTTCAAAATAGGTTACGTAGTAAGGGATTAGAAGAGGAATTTAGAAGAAGACAAAAAATAAAGGATCTATTAAATGGAACGATTTATGTTAAAGATAGGACCGTAGCATTCACATTTAAGACTGCAGCAGTGATTGGAAGATTGGGTGATAATGTAAATAGATTGAAAGAATCTATAAAAAAGGACAGGATATTTCAATCGGCATTAAGAGAGCACTTAGATTCTTGTACGACCATTGCCCATACAAGGTGGGCATCTTGCGGGATAATATCTGAAGAGAATTGCCATCCAGTCGATAATCTGAGGAAAGGGCTTGGGAATATATTTGTGGTCTTAAATGGAGATATCGATAACTATTCTGAATTGCGTTCCTCTTATGAAGAACAATACGAAAGAATAGGTGATAGGATAACAACAGATACAAAGATTATCCCCCTTCAGGTTGAGAAATATCTATTAGAAGGGAAGGATATAGAAGAGGCCTTTAGATTGGCAGTGAATAGTTTTACGGGTTCCCATGCTATCTGTATGCAAAGTGATATAATACCTGGCAAGATATTTTTGGCCCTTCGAGGAAGTGGACAGGCAATCTACATTGGACTTTCAGAGGATGCATACATCCCAGCATCAGAAATCTATGGATTTGTTGAAGAGACACCATATTTTCTCAAGATGGAAGGAGAGAAGGAAAGGGTTTCGGGAGATCCAAAAACGAAGGGTCAGATCTATATCCTCGATCAAACATCTTCAGGAAAGCTCGATGGGATAAAGGCATTTTGGTATGATGGAGTGGAGATTAGATTAACCGAAAAAGATATAAGACGAGCAGAAATTACTACCCGCGACATAGATAGAAGAGACTTTTTACACTTTTTTATAAAGGAGATAACAGAATCCCCGCGTTCTGTCTTGAAGACATTTCGTGGGAAGGTTGGTATAATTAAAGAAAATGGAAGGAGGAAACCAGTCTTCTCATTAGGGGAGGAGATTATTCCGAAAAGACTTGAGCATGCCTTAAGAAGTAGGAAGATCAAACATATATTCTTCATCGGTCAAGGAACAGCAGGGGTTGCTGCTCAAGGGATAGCAGATTTACTTAATGATTATATTGGAGGCAAAATCTCTGTTTACGCAAAAAAGGCAAGTGAATTAAGTGGTTTTCATCTGAAGGACTCGCTTTCAGATACATTGGTTATTGCAGTAACTCAATCAGGTACTACAACAGATACAAATAAGGCCATTGATTTGGCAAAAGAAAAGGGTGCATATACCATGGCTATTGTAAATAGAAGAGGTTCTGATATTACCTATAAAGTCGATGGGGTATTCTATACATCAGATGGAAGGGATATTGAGATGTCTGTAGCGTCCACCAAGGCATTCTATTCCCAGATTATTGCAGGAGATATCTTGTCTTTGAGATTTGCACAACTCCTTGGGACTCAAACTGAAAGGGCGATTATAGATGAGATAAGACAGATAAAAAGATTGCCTAAGTTAATGGAGGAGATATTAGATAAAAAGGAGGAGATATCTCGTAGTGCAGAAAGGTATGCCCTTTCTAAAAAACATTGGGCAGTGGTAGGATCAGGCCCAAACAAGGTAGCTTCGGATGAGATAAGGATAAAATTGAGTGAGTTGTGTTATAAGACCATATCTACTGATGTAGTGGAGGATAAAAAGCATATAGATCTCTCCTCAGAACCATTGATTATAGTATGTGCTGGAGGATCGAATGAGGTGGTATTATCGGATATTGTAAAGGATGTAGCAATATTTAAGGCTCATCGTGCAACCCCTATAATTATCACCTCAGAGGATAAACAAAGATTTAAGGATTATGCGGCATCCATTATCTCTATTCCTCAGATAAATGAGAGATTAGCCCCCATATTAAATACACTTGTAGGACATCTCTTTGGTTATTATGCTGCGTGTTTTATAGATGAAGAGGCCCGGTTTTTGAGTAAAGCGAAGACAGATATTACTGAGCAGATTACAAATTTAGCCTTCCAAGGCCTAAGCATTTATGAGATTATACATAAGAAAGACTTCCATACGTTTATAGAGAGATTATATCTTGAGTTTCAGAGAAGGAAAGAAGAAAACCGTTTTTCCGCTGCAGCCGAGGTAAGTACTATTTCTGACCTAACACTCCTTTTGAAATATGCCCTTGGGAAGTTACCATTAGAGGATTTTAAAGAGGATTTTAAGGTAGAACTTACTTCCCAAACCTTTTTAGATTTGATAACTCAAACATTGGACAAGGCAATAAATGAATTATCCCGTCCTATAGACACTATAAAGCATCAGGCAAAGACTGTAACTGTGGGAACAAGTAGACGCGCAGAAGAGATCCCTGGACCTATATTCAGTGAACTGCGGCATCTAGGGATAAAGATAGATGATATACAAAACAGAAATATAACCATTCTAAAAAATATCCAAAGGGCTATTCTAAATATTACAGGCTATACTATGTATAAGATTAGTAATTTAGATAAACAAGGGATGCCAAAACAAGATTCCCATATCCGTGTTTTGCGGAAAATGGGCATATCAAGAGATATAAGGTCACGGACAGAAGAGGATAATATCCTTAAAGGTACAAAAAGGTCTGTTGTAAGATCAGGTGATGTCTATGTAGGAATTGGGAAATTTGATGGGAGGTATATAGTTATAGTTCCTATATTAAGTTTTATGAAGGTACGGTTTTTGCTTCTTTTTCATATTGAATTTGATGAAGGACTATCTTTGCAGGATAAGATCCTTTGCCTTGGGGATAGATATGATGATATAATAGATGATGTAGAGGAGCATGGTATAAAATGGCGGGATGAATACCTATCCAGGTTTAAAACATCGGAACTTCTTACGAAATCATCAGAAGGTATTGTTAATGCTATTATAGAAGGGGGTAGATAGAATTTGGGAAGGCTTTTTGGAACAGATGGAGTTAGAGGGAAGGCAGGTGAGTATCCCATGACACCGAAAGTGGCTATGGGGCTTGGTCAGGCTGGGGCTACAGTATTATTAGAAGAAGGAAATAGAAAGATAATTATTGGGAAGGATACACGGGTATCGAGTGACATGTTAGAGGCAGCTCTTATTGCTGGTATCACCTCTACGGGTGTTGACTGTTTAAGGGTAGGAGTCTTTCCAACATCAGGTGTTGCCTATCTAACTCGGGAGCTTCGGTGTGGTGCTGGGATAATGATCTCTGCTTCTCATAACCCATTTGAGGATAATGGAATAAAGTTCTTTTCTGAGAATGGGCTCAAGCTTCCTGACGAGGTTGAGTCACGGATAGAAGAATTTGTCTTTGCCAAAGATGAGATGTTTCCAAGCCCTACTGGAATGAACATTGGTAGAGTACAAGAGGTAGATTATGCCAAGGAAAGATATCTTAAATTTCTTGCATCCACAGTACCTTCCTTGGATTTAACAGGGATGAAGATAGTTGTTGATTGTGCCAATGGAGCGACAAGTGAGATTGCTCCACTTCTATTTAAGAAATTGGGTGCAGAGCTTATTGCCTTAAATTGCGAACCTAATGGGACAAATATCAACCTTAGGTGTGGATCCCTTCATCCAGAGGTAATGTGCGATAAGGTCTTGGAGCATAAAGCAGATATTGGTCTTTCGTTTGACGGAGATGGCGATAGGCTAATCTCTGCGGATGAACAAGGTCAGATAGTAGATGGTGACTACATTATGGCGATATGTAGTAAATTCCTAAAATCAAGGGATAAGTTAAAGAATAATATGCTGGTAATTACAGTAATGAGCAATTTAGGTTTGAATATTGCTGCTAAGGAGTTAGGAATAGACTTAGCTGTAACTAAGGTAGGGGATAGATATGTAATGGAGGAGATGAAAAGGAAGGGCAGTATTATTGGAGGGGAGGCTTCAGGTCATATTATCTTTTCAGATTATCATACAACAGGGGATGGAATGCTCACTGCCTTACAGCTTCTGCGGGTGATGAAAGAGGAGAATCTACCCTTATCAAGTCTTCGGAAGGTGATGCAAAAGTTTCCTCAGATAACCTTAAATCTTGATGTAGAAAAAAAACCAGATCTTTCTACAATACCAGATGTCCAAGAGGCAATCAGGGATGCCGAGGCTAAATTAGGGGATAATGGACGGGTCTTGGTTAGGTATTCTGGTACCCAACCGGTTTGCAGGGTAATGGTAGAAGGTAAAAGCCAGGAAGAGATAAACGAGATTGCCAATAGAATAGCTGGGGTAATAAAAGAGAAGATAGGGTAAAATAAAATGTGTGCTATCATGTTAAAGCCAGAAGACTTTTTTGACTTGGCTGAGTTTGAACATCGAGACCTGTTTGAAGGAGTAGAATATATTTGGGATGGGCTGAAAAGGATTAAAGAATATATTCGCGAGGTTATCCGACCAAATTTAGGTGCTATTAGAAAAAGGGGTGACGTTTTAAGTAAGACCTATATCCTATATCAGGGAGAGGTTTTAGAGGAAGGGTTTGAATTATTCTATGGAGATTCAGGTAAAGGAAGACTTAAGGTACGAAGCGGTAAAGAGGATTTAGTTGGGGCAACTGTTTTATATGCTGGGGTAACCTTACTTAGTGATCATATCTCTATTGGAAAAGGCACAGTGGTAGAACCAGGTGCCCTAATAAAAGGACCAACTATTATTGGGGAAAATACAGAAGTGCGCCAAGGTGCCTACATTAGAGGGGATGTAATTGTAGGAGATAGATGTGTTGTTGGTCATACAACAGAGATAAAGGGGTCTATTATGTTAAATGATGCCAAGGCTGGACATTTTGCTTATATCGGCGATAGTATCCTTGGCAATCGGGTTAACTTGGGAGCTGGAACAAAACTTGCTAACCTGAAGATATTTGACTCACCTGTAAAATTAGTAATTGATGGAAAGGAGTATGAGACTAACCTCAGAAAATTCGGGGCTATCTTAGGAGATGATGTAGAGACTGGATGTAATACGGTTACAAGTCCAGGGACCTTATTAGGCAAAAATGTTTTGGCATATCCTAACACATTAATAAGAGGATACTATCCCCCTAACACAATCATAAAGCTAAGGCAGAATCAAGAGGTATCCAAGAGGATTTATAACTCCGATATAAAAATTTAGGACATAAGTTTAAAAATATAAGCAGGGTAATATCTTTACTCTGCTTTTTTGGTTTTATCAGCTCTTTGACAACCTTATATCTCTGGTTGCTTCATCCAATGTAACTTGCCTCCTAAAAACTAATCTTTCTGCAAATGGAGTCTTAATTTATCTTGAAAGGCATAAAATCAGATGCTAATCGATAAATTGATGGCTCCTACAAATCTTTCTTTAAGGAGGTAAATACAATGATTAAGAAATTAGGTATAGTGATGTTAGGAATGCTGGTTGTTACCTTTACTATGGCGGCTATGCCGCATAAGGCTGAAGCAGGCAGGGTAACCCATCTGATAAAAACTGCCTATTATGATCTTGGAGACAAGGGAACAACAGGGATAAGAAACATTAAAA
>JASEIO010000024.1 GCA_030017475.1 bacterium
TAAGACAAAAGGTATTTGGAACAAAGTCAAGACCTCGTCTTTCGGTATATAGGAGTCTGAAACATATATATGCGCAAGTTATCAATGATGAAGAAGGAAGGACCCTTTGTGGTGCGTCAAGTTTAAAAATAGAGAAGAGCGGTCTTTCTAAGGTAGAGGTTGCGAAGATAGTTGGTAATTTGATAGCAAAAGAGGCAATCTCCAGAGATATTAAAGAGGTTACGTTTGACCGTGGAGGTTATCTTTACCATGGAAGAGTAAAGTCATTAGCTGAAGGGGCGAGGGAAGGAGGTCTACATTTCTGAAGCCCAAATGCCTTTTCCTTATTTACACAGGTACTGTTGTTTCAAAAGGCTAAAATGTTACACAGCTTATAATCTAAATGTTTGAGGGAAGATGAAGGATAGATTAGAGTTAGAAGAGAATATAGAATTAGAAGAGAAGGTAGAATTAGAAGAGAAGGTAGTGTGTATAAATCGTGTAACTCGGGTAGTGAAGGGTGGAAGAAGATTTTCCTTTTCAGCTTTAGTAGTAGTTGGAGATAAAAAAGGACAAGTTGGGGTTGGATTAGGAAAGGCAAATGAAGTACCTCAAGCAGTGGAAAAGGGGATAAGGCTTGCAAAAAAGGGTATGATCTCTGTACCTATGAATGGTGAAACAATTCCTCATTCTGTGATAGGACATTTTGGAAAAGGACGGGTACTTTTAAAACCAGCATCTCCTGGGACAGGAATTGTAGCAGGAGGAGCTGTTCGGGCAATAATGAGTACAGCGGGAGTTCGTGACGTACTCACGAAGTCATTAGGGTCAAATAACGCTATTAACGTTGCCTATGCTACTATGGAAGGTTTAAAAAAGATTAAATTACATAAAAAGATGGCTGAATTGAGAAAGACACTGAGATAAAATGAAAAGGCTGAAGATGACCTTGATTAAAAGTGGTATTGGAAGAATTCCACAACATAGAAAGACACTTCTTGCTTTGGGATTGAAAAGACCAAATAAATGGGTAATAAAAAATGATACCCCGAAGATCCGAGGAATGGTAAATAAGGTTTCTTATTTAGTAAAGGTTGAGGAAGTATGAAATTACACGAAATAAAGGCACCTGCTGGTTTAAGAAAAAGAGGAAAGCGAGTCGGAAGAGGCCCGGGTTCGGGTCGAGGTAAGACCTCTGGAAGAGGAACAAAGGGAGAGAAGGCTCGATCGGGCAAGAAATTGCGAGTCTGGTTTGAAGGAGGGCAAACGCCTTTATATAGAAGAGTTCCAAAACGCGGTTTTGTGAATCCGAGGAAGTTAGAATATCAGATTATAAATGTGCAGGAACTTAATAGATTTCCGGAAGGTACTGAGGTTAATTTCAACACCCTGAAGGATATGGGATTAGTTAAAAAAAAGAACCTCCCCATAAAGATTCTTGGTAAAGGCAAAGTGAAGATACCGCTATCCATTAAAGTGGATAGAATATCAAAAGGCGCAAGGGAGAAGATTGAAGCGGTTGGAGGAGAGGTTATGGAAATAGGTTAGGGTTAAGAGGCCTGTTTGGAGGTATATAAATGTTTAATGCATTAGTAAATATCTTTAAGATTGAAGACTTAAGAAAAAGAGTACTTTTTACATTAGCCTTAATTACTGTCTTTAGGATTGGGGCATTTATCCCCATTCCAGGTGTAGACGGAAAGGCTCTGGCCAGTTATTTTGATGTATTAAGAGAGGGAACTGTTGTAGGATTTCTGAATCTATTTACTGGGGGGGCCTTCAATAATTTTTCCATTTTTGCATTAGGAATTATGCCATATATAAGTGCATCAATCATTATCCAACTATTAACTATTGTTATCCCCTATTTAGAAAAACTTTCTAAAGAAGGTGAAATGGGTCGGAAGAAGATAACCCAATTTACAAGATACGGAACTGTATTATTGGCATCTATTCAATCTATTGGTTTAAGCTTTTGGATGAGAAATATACAGGCACCAGGTGGCGTACAGGTTGTATTTATGAGTGGGATTTGGTTTACTATATTAGCCACTATAACGCTTACTACTGGTACAATATTTCTCATGTGGATAGGAGAGCAAATAACTCAACGGGGAATAGGTAATGGAATATCCCTTATTATCTTTGCTGGAATTGTAGCCAGGATTCCAGGTGATATCTACCAAACATTACGACATTTTATAGAGGGTATATATAATCCATTCCAATTGACAGTTTTCATAATCATTGTTATACTTGTTGTTCCAGCGGTTGTTATAATGCTTCAAGGACAAAGAAGGATTCCTGTTCAATATGCAAAAAGGGTAGTTGGAAGAAAGATATATGGTGGACAATCAACACATATCCCATTGCAAATCAATCCGGCAGGGGTTATTCCAGTAATTTTTGCATCAAGCATTTTAGCCTTTCCTACCACATTAACTACCTTTTTAGGAGGAGAAAATCCCAATCCCTTTTTAAATACAATAGCCAACCTTTTTAAATCAGAGGGCATAGTTTACAGCATTTTATATGCTGGATTGATTATCTTCTTTGTCTATTTTTACACTGCAGTGATCTTCAATCCTCAGGATGTAGCTGATAATATGCGAAAGTATGGTGGATTCGTTCCAGGGATTAGGCCAGGAAAGCCAACCGCTGATTATATCGAAAAGATTCTATCCCGTATTCTATTTGTAGGAGCAATATTTTTGGCATTAATTGCCCTTTTACCACACTTATTAACTCATTGGTTAGAAATTACCACCTTTTATTTTGGAGGCACATCTTTACTTATTATGGTAGGAGTTGATTTAGATACTATGAAACAGGTAGAGTCTTATTTATTAATGAGACATTATGAAGGATTTATAAAAAAGGCGAAATTACAGGGAAGAATTTGAGGATAGTTATATTAGGAGCTCCAGGTTCAGGAAAGGGTACTCAGGCCCGGTTTTTAGAAGAGAGATATAAAATACCATGCATCTCTACAGGTGATATTCTAAGAGAGGCTGTGAGACGTGGGACAGAACTCGGACGCGAAGCTAAATCCTACATGGCAAAAGGGAAACTTGTTCCAGACCAAGTAGTAGTAGATATAATTGCGGAGAGATTAAAGGAGGGAGATTGCAAAAGAGGATTTATCTTGGATGGATTTCCAAGAACTGTTGTTCAGGCAGATGCACTCCAGAAGATTTTAGATAGAATGGATTTACGGATAGACATGGTTTTAAATCTTGAAGTTTCGGAAGGCGTGCTTATTAGGCGTTTATCTGGCAGACGTGTTTGTAAAAGGTGTGGGGCAAACTACCATGTTGAATTTCAAACCCCTCGAATTTTTGGGATTTGTGACTATTGCAATGAAGGATTGATTCAACGAGATGATGACAAAGAGGAGGTAGTCCGGCAGCGACTAAAGGAATATCTTAAACAAACTTTGCCATTGCGTGTTTATTATAAAAATCATAATCTGTTAAAAGAGATTGATGGTGAGAAAGGTATCTTTGAGGTTTCAAAAGAGATAGTCTCCACATTAGAAAGAGGGAATAGGGTTGATAATCTTAAAGTCGGATCTTGAGATTGAAAAGATAAGGAAGAGTTCGCAGCTTGCTGTAAAGGCTTTGGAGGTTGTGAAAGAGAAGATATCCGAGGGTGTAACTCTAAAAAAACTTGATAAAATTTGTTATAAATTTATAACCCAACAAGGAGCCATTCCAGCTTTTTTAGGATATAAGGGATTTCCAGCAAGTATCTGTACTTCTGTCAACTTCGAAGTAGTCCACGGTATTCCAGGAAACCGGCGTCTTGTATCTGGAGATATTATTTCAATTGATTTAGGGGTTCTTTTAGATGGATATTATGGGGATGTAGCAGCGACCTTTCCAGTAGATCATGTTTCAGATTTAGCACGCCGCCTTTTACAAACCACAGAGGAGGCCCTCTATAAAGGTATAGAAGCATGTCGGGTTGGAAACAGGCTTTCAGATATATCTTATGCTATTCAATCGACAGCTGAAAGGTATGGATTTTCAGTGGTTCGGGAATTTGTAGGACATGGTATTGGACGTTCAATGCATGAGGACCCACAGGTACCAAATTTTGGAGAACCAGGAAAGGGTGTAAGGCTAAAACCTGGAATGGTTCTTTGCTTAGAACCAATGGTAAATGCAGGAGGTTGGGAGACAGAGGTAATGGATGATGGATGGACTGTGATAACAAAAGACAGAAGTTTATCCTGCCATTTCGAACATACTGTTGCCATAACAAAGGATGGATCAGAGATATTAACACAATCATAAAGATATCCAGGGGGTTTGAATGCCAAAGGAAGATTTGATTAGAATAGAAGGAAAGGTTATAGAGGCTTTACCTAATACTATGTTTAGGGTAGAATTAGAAAATGGTCACAAGGTACTTGCCCATATTTCAGGGAAAATGAGGATGCATTTTATAAAAATCCTACCTGGTGATATAGTAAAGTTAGAATTATCTCCTTACGACTTGTCCCGTGGTAGAATTGTATATAGAGAGAAATGAAAGTCAAAACTTCCATCAAAAGGATTTGCGAAAAATGTAAAATAGTTAAAAGAGGAAGGAATATCTATGTTATCTGTTTCAATAAGAGACATAAGCAGCGCCAGGGCTGAACAGGATGTTTTCAATCGGCTGCTGAAGATGATTAGAAACCCGCAAGGATGTTTCTAATCAAGGAGGGGGTATATGGCTAGACTCGTAGGAGTGGATTTACCAAAAGATAAAAGGATTGAGGTTGCATTGACTTATATCTATGGAATTGGTCCTTCTTCTTCAAAGAAGATTCTTTCGATGACCAATATTAACCCTGATACAAAAACTCGGGATTTAACTGAAGAGGAAATTGCCTGTTTACGTTCAGTTGTCGAAAAGGAATTTAAGGTAGAAGGGGACTTGCGAAGAGAAGTAGCTCAAAATATAAAACGATTAATAGAAATAGGATCTTATGTGGGACATCGACATCGAAGGAATTTACCGGTTAGAGGTCAGAGAACACGCACAAATGCTAGAACTCGAAGGGGAACTCGTAAAACTGTTGGTGTAGTAAGAAGGAAGGGGGCAAAGAAGGGAAAGGTTTAATGGCTGAGAAGGGTTATCGAAAAAAGAAAGAAAAAAGGATTGTCAATTTAGGGATCGCACATATCCACTCTACCTTTAATAATACTATAGTTACCATCACTGATATGCTTGGTAATGTAATAACCTGGGCAAGTGCTGGAGTGGTAGGGTTTAAAGGTTCTCGAAAGGGAACTCCTTTTGCAGCACAAATGGTATCTGAATCTTGTGCAAAGAAGGCTATAGAGCGCGGGATGAAGGAGATTCAGGTACATGTATCTGGACCAGGTGGAGGAAGAGAATCGGCAATAAGAGCACTTCAGGCAGCAGGATTAAGAATTAAGTCAATAAAAGACGTGACACCAATCCCTCATAATGGTTGTCGGCCAAGGAAAAAGAGGAGAGTCTAATCCTTTTCTTTTAGCTTATCCGTGTAGCTTACTACTTAAAGCCTTTAAGGAGAAGAGATGGGAAGATATATAGGACCGGTATGTAAAATCTGTCGAAGAGAAGGAATGAAATTATTTTTAAAAGGTGCGCGTTGTGCTTCAGAAAAATGTGGATTAGTCAGAAGGAACTATCCGCCAGGTCAAAAAGGAGGAGATAGAGGACAAAAGAAATTATCTGATTATGGTCAACAACTCCGAGAAAAACAAAAGGCTAAATATATCTATGGAATTTACGAGCGTCAGTTTCGAAACTATTTCCGGAAGGCAAAACGAATGAAAGGTATTACAGGAGAAAATCTTCTTCAGTTTCTTGAGCGAAGATTAGATAATGTAATCTTTAAGTTAGGATGGACAGCGTCCCGGCGCCTTGCAAGACAATGGGTGTGCCATGGACATATATTAGTTAACAACAGAAAGGTTGATATTCCTTCTTATTTAGTAAAGCCAAATGATAGAATTTCGGTCCGGCGGGAAAAGATGATGAAAAAAATAATGGAAACAACTGGTGGAGAGATTCCTCCCTGGTTGGAATTAGATAGAGAAAAGAATTTGGCTCGGGTTTTACGATTTCCAAATAGAGATGAAATCTCACTTCCCATAGATGAACAATTGGTGGTTACATTATATTCTAAATAAAACAACAGAAAAGCAGATTATCCAGATAAAAGAAGTGATTTTTTAATGTGTAATCGTATGGAGGAGATAATGCCTAAGATTAATACTTTTAAAGATTTAGAGAAATTAAGAAAATTACAGTGGGAAGAGAGTACCTTAACCGAAACCTATGGGAAGTTGACTGCTGAACCATTCAATAGAGGCATTGGTAGAACAATTGGAAACAGCTTGCGAAGGATGCTCCTTTCATCAATTAAAGGAAGTGCAGTAACATCTGTCAAGATAAAAGGTGTACTTCATGAATTCTCTACTATACCAGGAGTAGTTGAAGATGTGGCTGATATTATCTTAAATTTAAAAAGATTAGTACCAAAACTCACATCCTCGGGTGCAAAGATGATTCATCTTAAGTCAAACGGGGCGGGAGAGGTAAGGGCATCGGACATTGTTACTGGACCTGATGTAGAAATTTTAAATAAAGATTTGCTTATCGCCACCTTAGGAGAAGATGGTGCTATAGAGATGGATATTGAGGTAGGCACAGGTTATGGATATGTTCCTGCCTCTGAAAATAAACGGGAGGATCAACCAATTGGAGTTATTCCTGTGGATTCGTTGTTTTCACCTGTTGTAAGGGTTAATTACAATATTGAGGATGTGAGAGTAGGGGGGGTAACTGATTATGAGAGATTGATCTTAGAGGTCTGGACAAATGGAACGATTACCCCTCAAGATGCAGTCGCTCATGCAGCTGAGAATTTAAAGGATCACTTAAAGTTGTTTACACATTTTAAAGAGCCAGTTGAGGTTGAGGAGAGGGAAGAGGAAAAGGATAAAGAGCTCGAGAAGTTGAAAGAGGTTTTAAGGATAAGTGTAGATGAGTTAGAATTGTCTGTTAGATCTTCAAATTGTTTAAGGGCGGCCAATATTACTACTTTGGGAGAACTGGCTTTAAAGACAGAACAGGAGATGTTGAAAACCAGAAATTTTGGTAAAAAATCCCTTCATGAGATTAAAGAGAAATTAGGGATGTACAATTTGACATTAGGGATGAAAGGGATTTCGCATCTGGTAGAGGAGATTAAAGGTGAGACATCGAAAGGGATTTAAAAAGCTTAATAGAACAAAGTCTCATAGGAAGGCGATGTTAATTCACCTGGTTACATCACTTTTTAAAATAGGAAGAATTACAACTACGGAAGCAAAGGCAAAGGGATTGCGAAAATTAGCTGATAAGTTAATCATTTTGGCAAAGAGGGAAGATCTGCATTCACGACGTCAGGTTTTAAGGTATATAAAGGACAAGGACGTAGTAAAAAGGTTATTTACGACTATCGCTTCAAGATATGTGGAAAGGCAAGGGGGTTATACAAAGAATTTGAAAATTGGCCGAAGAATTGGCGATTCGGCAAAGATGGTCGTTGTGGAGTTAGTTGAATAAGGAGGATCGGAGTGGGTAAAACAAAAGGAAAGGAAGTGAAATCTTCTGAAAAGCAAGAAGATACAATAGATATAAGAGAGCTTCTTAAAATAATGGTAGATCGTGGGGCCTCTGATATCCATTTAAAGGTAGGTTCACCCCCTGTTTTACGTGTTGATGGCCGCCTTCAATATATTGACTCAGATAATTGGAGAGATCGGAGACTTTCACCAAAAGAGACAGAAATGATAGCAAAGGGCATTATTACAAATCCAGAACAAATGGAGAAGTTTAAAAAAACCAATGAGGCAGATTTAGCCTATTCTGTATCAGGTATTGGAAGATTCCGTGTATGTGTTTTTTGTCAAAGGGGATCTATAGGAATAGTTTTACGGTTTGTTCCATTTGAAATACCAGAATTTGAAACACTAAATCTACCTGATGTAGTCTTACGCCTTGCCGAGGAGCCAAGAGGGCTGATTTTAGTCACTGGACAGGCAGGATCAGGGAAGTCAACTACTTTAGCAGCTATGATTGAGCATATAAATAGAACAAGAAGTAGTCATATAGTTACTATTGAAGATCCAATTGAGTTCTTACATAAGGACAAAAAGTCAATTATTGATCAAAGAGAGGTTGGATTGGACACCTTGTCATTTCATGGGGCGCTACGTCATATACTTAGGCAAGATCCAGATGTTATCTTAATAGGGGAAATGAGGGACTTGGAAACTATTACCGCTGCTTTATCTGCTGCTGAAACAGGACACCTGGTTTTATCAACCTTACATACTATTGATGCATCACAGACAATTGAACGAATCATAAATTTTTACCCCCCTCATCAACATAATCAAATTCGAATGCAATTATCCCTTATCCTGAAAGGTATCATTTCTATGAGACTTTTACCTGCAGCAACTGGTGGACAAGTTCCGGCAGTGGAGGTCTTGGTAGCCACAGGATTAGTAAAAAAACTTATTTTTGAAGGAAGAACAGCAGAGATTACAGATGCCATTGTCAAAGGAAAATTTTATGGAATGCAAACATTTAATCAATCGTTAATCTCTCTTTATCAAAATGGGAAGATTACATATGACGAGGCCTTATCTGCAGCAAGCAATCCAGAAGAATTAAAGTTACATCTCTCAGGAATCTTCGCTGGGGAAGAATCCTCTGCCTTTTAACCACAGATATCACAGATTGCTCAAAGTTATAAAATACGTAAATCTGTGAAGTCTGTGGTTTAAATTTATTTATGTTTAGTAAAGTATAAGCGACGGATGAAAACAGATGACATCATCTGACTTCTGTAAATATTTGTGGCTAAGAGATGAGTTGGAGATTAAGGAATAGGTTTAAGAGATTATTATCCTATGAAAAAGGGACTATTTGCAAAAGGCATACCGTAGATTTAAGAGTTGCTTTAGTTTATCCAAATACGTATTTCGTTGGAATGTCCAACCTTGGATTTCAAGTAATCTATAGATTATTGAATGAGAGAAAAGACACCCTTTGTGAAAGGACATTTCTTCCAGAACCGGAAGATATGGCGGAATTTATCCGCACAAAGACCCCACTTTTTACTTTAGAATCCTTTACCCCTTTACGGGAGTTTGATATTATCGCAATCTCTATCTGTTTTGAACTTGATTGTTTGAATATATTAAAGATATTTGAGCTCTCTCGTATCCCCATTAGGGGAAAAGAGAGGGATGATACTTACCCATTGGTGGTTGCTGGAGGTGTAATGACATGGACTAATCCCGAACCAATAGTCGATTTTATAGATGTTTTTGTTTTAGGAGAAGGGGAAGAGGTAATACAGGAGGTGCTTGACATTTATAAAGAAGAGAGGGGATCTAAAAAAGGGCTGCTTCAAAATCTATCGAAGATAGAAGGTGTCTATGTTCCTACTATATCCTGTAACTTTCCAATTAAACGGAGATTGATCCGCTCCTTAGACAACTATCCAGTGGTCTCTTCTATCATTTCACCAAATACCGAATTTTCTAATATGTTTCTTATAGAAGTAACCAGAGGGTGTAGTTTTGGATGTAGATTTTGTTTGACTGGATTTGTATATCGTCCATTTCGATATAAAGTGATAGATTGTATTATGGATCAAGTAAAAGAGGCGCTAAGGTATACTCGCAGGATTGGTTTAGTAGGTGGAGCAGTTTCTATCTACCCGAAGATAGTAGATCTATGTAGTAAGATAAGATCCGCTGGTGGAGAGGTCTCTCTATCCTCTTTACGAATTACATCTGTGACTTCAGATTTATTAAAGAATTTGCATCAGAAAACAATTACCATCGCAATAGATGGTTCATCTTTTAGACTACGTCAGATACTCAATAAGCAGATTGAAGATAAAGAGATTTTGGAAAGATTGGTTCTAATATCTGACACGAAGAGTTCTATAACGGATATAAAACTTTATCTTATGATTGGATTGCCTGAGGAGAAGATGGAGGATATAGAGGCCTTAGTTAGGTTAATTAAAAAAATAGAATTAAAGAAAAGATTGATCCTAAGTATAAATCCATTTATCCCTAAACCTCATACCCCTTTCCAATGGATAGGGATGGAAAGGAAGAGGGTGTTGCATGAGAGGTTGAATTATTTAAGGGGAAATCTACCAAAGGTCCATATAGTCTCTTCTTCATTAAACCGTTCCTTTATACAGGCTTGCTTAGCAAGGGGAGATAGGAGGCTCGGGGATGTATTGTACCTTGTCCACACAAAAGGTGTAAGTTTCTCCCAAGCATTTAAGGAACTTCAGGTTGACCCTCTATTTTATGCCTATAGAAGGTTCGATTATTCGGAATACCTTCCTTGGGACTATATAGATACTGGAGTTAAAAAAGGGGTTTTAATTGAAGAGGCAAAAAAGGCACAGTACTCCTACGTGTAATTCAGAATGTTCAAATTGGATTTTTTTCTTGCAAATCCTCAATAGATTATGGTAAAATGAATGCTATATGTCTATAGAAGACAATTTACGGCTGGTCAGGAAAAGGATAGAAAAGGCGGCGTTAAAAACTAATCGAGATCCAGCTTCCATTAAGTTAGTTGCAATAACCAAAGAGGTTACGCCTCCTGAGATTATAGAAGCGATAAACGCAGGTATAGACATTATCGGTGAGAATAAGATTCAAGAGGCAGAAAGGAAATATTCCCACATAACACATGAAGGGGTAGAATGGCACTTAGTAGGTCACTTGCAACGAAATAAAGTAAAGCGCGCTATTCGTATCTTCAATCTTATTCATTCGGTAGATAGTCTTAGATTGGCCCAGGAGATAAACCTTCGGGCTGAAGAGATAGGAAGACAGCAGCGGATACTGATTCAAGTGAATACTTCAGGGGAGGAGCAAAAGTTTGGATTTTCAGTCACAGAGGTTAAGGAAGCTGTGGAAGAGATAACTAAACTTCCTTTTATAAAGATTGAAGGATTAATGACCATTGCACCTCTGGTAGATAATCCAGAGGAAGTAAGACCCTATTTTCGTAAGCTGGCAGAACTTGGTCGTATCTTTAAGCTATCCATCCTATCTATGGGAATGACCAATGATTTTGAAGTAGCCATAGAAGAAGGAGCAAATATGGTTAGAATTGGAAGGGCAATATTTGGAAAGAGATTATGTTAAATAAGAAGATATTGGTTATTGGTGCAGGTAATATGGGAGAGGCTTTAATAAAAGGAATACTTAAGGCAAGGCTTGCTGAGAAGGATATGATCTTTGCCTCGGATATTGATAAAGAAAGGCTAAGTTATATCCGAAAAGAGGTTGGGATTGAGGTTTTTGAGCGAAATAAGGAAGCTATTGAAAGGATTCCACCTGATGTAGTTATTTTAGCTGTAAAGCCTTATCAGGTAGAGGAAGTTCTGAATGAAGTAGACAAGCTTATTACATCTCGCATATTGATTATCTCAATTGCTGCTGGAATAACTACCCGCTCTATTGAAGAAAAATTACGAGAAAAGATACCAGTAATCCGTGGTATGCCTAATGCCCCTGCACTAATTGGAAAAGGGGTATCAGGTATAACATTTGGAAAATGGGTAGAACTTCAAGATAAAGAAGTAGCAGAGGCTATATTTAGTGCTATTGGAGATGTAGTAGTAGTTGAAGAAGATCTAATGGATGCAGTAACAGGTTTGTCTGGTTCTTCGCCAGGTTTTGTCTTTATGATTATAGAGGCATTAACTGATGCAGGAGTCGCTTTGGGTTTATCCCGTGAAATAGCTCTACGCCTATCCTGTAAAACTGTTGAAGGCTCTGCTCGAATGGTTTTAGAAACGGGTTATCATCCAGCTATCTTGAAAGACAAGGTTACGTCCCCTGCTGGAACTACAATTGCAGGTATATACATCTTAGAAAAAAAGGGGTTAAGGGCTTCTCTAATGGAAGCAGTGGTATCTTCGGCAAAGAAATCGCATGAGTTGAGGAAGGAATAAGATGTTCATTTTTTCCCAATTGATTCATAGTTTAGCTATGGTACTGGACCTTGCATTTAAGATATATTATTTTCTGTTGTTAGCCAGGATATTTCTCTCTTGGGTAAATCCTTCCTCTTACAATCCAATTGTCCAGTTTATTTATGGAGTGACAGAGCCATTTTTAGGTATTATAAGGAGATTTATCCCTTTAAGAATAGGGGTGTTCGATCTATCCCCCATCTTTGCCTTTTTGATTATTGCTTTCTTACAGAATTTCTTGGTAGGGGTCTTATTAAAAATGAGTATGATGATCAAATAATGTTACGATGAGGGAATTCCGTGGATTATTCAAAGACCTTAAATTTGCCAAAGACCGATTTCCCAATGAAGGCCAATTTACCGAAACGGGAACCTGAGATACAGAAGGTGTGGGAAGAAGAGGATATCTATAATTGCTTAAGGAGGAAAAGAAAAGATGCACCAATGTATATCTTACACGATGGTCCACCTTACGCCAATGGAGATATACATATGGGCCATGCATTAAACAAGGTACTGAAAGACATTATTGTAAAATATAAATTGATGTCTGGATTTGATGCCCCGTTCCGCCCTGGGTGGGATTGTCATGGACTTCCCATCGAGTATTCAGTCTTAAAAGAGATAGGTGCAGAAACCCCTTTGAAACCCAAAGAGCTTCGGAAGGAATGCGAGAAATATGTAAGATGTTTTGTCCGTGTACAGATGGAACAATTTAAAAGATTAGGTATTTTTGGAGATTGGAAGAACCCTTATCTAACCATTAATTCGAGCTACTCCGAAAGAACAATAGAGATGTTTGAGAAGTTGGTAACCGCAGGCTATATCTACAAGAGTGTTAAACCAGTCTACTGGTGCATTAATTGTCAAACTGCATTAGCTGAGGCTGAGGTTGAATATATAGAAAGGACAGATCCTTCGATATGGGTTAGGTTTAAAATCAAGGATAGGCCAAGATCATTCCTCCTTATTTGGACTACAACCCCTTGGACCCTCCCAGCGAACGTAGCAATTGCAGTTCACCCGAGATATGAGTACCAAGAGATAAAGGTAGGAGAAGATATCTTGATAATGGCTCGTGAATTAGTAGATTCTACGATGAACGAAGCCGGGATTTCTAATTATGAGGTTATAAGAGCCTTTGAAGGAGCGGAGTTAGAGGAGATTAGGTGTACTCATCCCTTTATAGAAAGAGAAGTGAAGGTTGTTTTAGGCGATTATGTAACACTGGAGCAGGGAACTGGATGTGTACATATAGCTCCAGGTCATGGAATTGAGGATTATGAGACTGGCATAACCTATAAACTTCCAGTAATCTCTCCTGTGGATGAAAGAGGAAGGTTTACTGAAGATGTGGCATTATTCTCTGGACAAGGGGTATTTGCAGCTAATCCGGCAATTATTGAAACATTAAATTCCGCAGGATCTCTTTTTCATAATGGTGAGGTTACTCACTCCTACCCTCATTGCTGGAGGTGTAAAAAACCGATTATATTCCGTGCTACATCTCAATGGTTTATAAATTTGGAGGCAAATGATTTAAGAAAGAGGACAATGGAGGCAATCAAGGATGTAGAATGGATTCCAGATTGGGGTGAAGAACGGCTTTCTAATATGTTAAGGAATAGATCTGACTGGTGTATATCAAGACAAAGGGTGTGGGGAGTTCCTATTCCTGCATTTTATTGTAAGTCATGTGGGGAATATTTAGTATCTCAAGATGTGATAAGAAGGGTTCGAGAGGTTATAAGAAGGGAGAGTTTAGAGGCATGGTTTGATAAAGGAGCTGAAGAGTTTACGAACGGTACTACTTGTAATAGATGTGGAGGAACTACCTTCTGTAAAGAAACAGACATATTAGACGTATGGTTTGAATCAGGTTCTTCCTGGGCTGCGGTATTGGATAGAAAGGCCGATCTATATTTAGAAGGATCGGATCAACATAGAGGTTGGTTTCAATCAAGTCTTTTAATAGCCATAGGAGTTAAAAATGAATCTCCTTATAAGACAGTTTTGACCCATGGATTTATGTTAGATAAGGATGGACGGGCAATGCACAAATCTTTGGGAAATGTTATCTCTCCCCTAAGTATTGTTTCACGATTTGGTTCAGATGTCTTAAGACTGTTTATTGCCTCATCTGACTATCGGGATGATATAAGATTAGGGGAGGAGATATTAAAAAGGGTCGTTGACACTTATCGAAAGATACGAAATACCTTTAGATTCATTTTAGGTAATCTGTATGATTTCAACCCTTCGCAAGATAAGGTAGAATATAATGATCTACTTCCAATCGATAAATATATTCTGCATCGGCTCCAAGAGTTAATAGAAGAGGTGAATAGGTCATACGAAAGATTTGAGTTTTATCGGGTTACAAGGCTCATTGTTAACTTTTGTATAGTAGATCTTTCCTCTTTTTACTTAGATATCTTAAAAGATAGGTTGTATACATCTTATAGATATTCAAAGGATAGATGGTCTGCTCAAACTGTTTTATATGAAATTTTGCGTACCCTCCTCCCTATAATGGCTCCTATATTGAGTTTTACTACAGAAGAGATTTGGCAGTCGCTGCCGCCGGATTGGAAGAACGAAAAGAGTGTCTATCTAGTTGATTTCCCGCATATCAATGAAGAATATCTAAATGAGGAATTAGTCAAGGAATGGAAGGAATTGCGGAATATTAGAGAGGATGTCAATTATCATTTAGAATTAGCCCGAAGTGAAGGGATATTGAAGAGTTCATTAGAAGCCAAGGTCTTAATTTTTCCATCTAAAGATAACGTTTCGCTTTTAAGAAAATATGAAGAGGATTTGAGATCGTTATTTATTGTCTCTCAGGTTAGAATAGGTACAACCTCTAACAAAACAGAAATCAAAGTAGAGCATGCAGATGGTAGTAAATGTAGCCGATGTTGGAACTATTCTGAAACTGTGGGGAAGAACGGTAAACATCCTGTCTTATGCTCTCGTTGTATTTCAGTAATAGAAAGGGGGTGATTCAGATGAATAAGGATGAGTTAGAGATGTATAGAAACAGGTTATTAAAACTAAGGGATAGTATTACTAAGGATATGAAACATATACAAGATGATTTCCTACATTCTCCATGGAGAGAGGCAACAGGTGATCTCTCAGCATATTCTCAACATACAGCTGATATAGCCTCAGATTCATATGGACAAGAAATAGATGCTGCACTGCTTTCAGGAGAGAGTGACCTTGTTTATGAAATCAATGAGGCCATTTACAGAATAGAAAAGGGAAATTTTGGATTATGTGTAGAGTGCGGAAAGGAGATAAGCCGAGAAAGGTTAGATGCAATGCCTTACGCTAGGCTTTGTATTGAATGTAAAAAGAAGGAGGAACCTAAGAGAGATAGAGAGAAAAACTTGTGAATTACAGAATGCCCTCTTTCATAATAACCGTAACCATCTTTTTATTAGATCAAATAAGTAAGTCAATAATAAGATACCAATTAAGTGAAGGAGAAAGGGTCGCCTTTTTTAAAGATATTCTTTGTATTACTTATGTAAAAAATAAGGGTATGGTATTTGGGTTGTTTCCTCATGCCTATTATTTTTTTACCATACTTTCCTTTCTCGTAATAATATCCTTTATTATCATAATATGGAGAAGACTTGTCACTAATCGCCTCTTTACTATTGCATGTTCCTTAATCTTAGGAGGGGCTGCAGGAAATCTGTTTGATCGGGTATTTCGAGACGGAGTAATTGATTTTATAGATATTGGGTGGAAAGGTTTTCGATATCCAGCTTTTAACTTAGCAGATATAGTGATATGTATTGGAGTTGGTATAATAACCTTGAATCTTTTAAAAAAGCCACGAAGAACATAAAAAGATGTATCCAGTTTTATTCACTATTAAGCCATTTACTGTCTTTTCATTCCAAATTGGTCCAATCAGCCTTTACTCATATGGTCTATGTGTAGCCCTGGCTTTTTTGGCAGGGATATGGGTCGCTATTAAAAAGGCAGAACATGCTCAAATAGAAAAAGACCTTATTTTGGATCTAGGTCTATATCTATTGATATCTTCTATAATTGGAGCAAGATTGTTATATGTCTTGTGCAATATGTCATTTTACAAGCTTAATCCCTGGAAGATTTTTTCTCTTCAAGAAGGAGGCCTGGCCTTTTTTGGTGGACTTATACTCTCTACAATAGTTGGCAGTCTTTTCTTACGAAAAAGGAAGGTCGAGATTTTAAAAATAGCTGATATTGTTGCACCATCAATTGCCTTAGGATTAGCTATAGGGAGAATTGGGTGTTTTTTATATGGATGTTGTTATGGTAAACGCACCACCTTACCATGGGGGATTATCTTCCCCATAAACTCTCCAGCTGGTTCTGCCTTTCCTGGCATGCATATCCATCCTACCCAGATCTATTCCAGTTTAAATGGCTTAATTCTCCTTTTTCTTCTAACAAGGATCTATCAAATTAAAAGGTTTTCCGGTCAAGTCTTTTGCGCATTTTTGCTCTTATATTCTATAACTCGTGGATTGCTTGAATTTTTAAGGGCTGATCAGGAGATATTATTACTTAATCTTACACTTACCCAGATTTTTTGCATATTTCTTTTTGTTGGAGCAATGATTTGGTACTGTATATTGGCCCGCAGTCAACAATCAACAAAAGAGACCGTTCGGTAATTCATAATTAATGACTAAAATCTTACCCAAAATGAAGTGGATTAGTATTATACTGACAATAGGTATTCTCATAATGCCAATTGATTCATATGGAAAGGATGAATCAGCCCTTCGTCGGTTTGAGATAGTATTCTTTGCCTCTCTTCCTTTTACAATATTATATAGTTATCTTATTATGTCAGGGATAAGTTATGTGCAAGATAAAGACTTAAGATTAGAAGAAGGTGAACTCTTAATTGTTGGAACGAGCGGAGTAGTTAGTTCTTCCCTTATTGCCTATTATGATTTAAAAAAGAACCAGTGTAAGCTTAATTTGGTAAGAATCAACTTCTAACAAAGACTATGGAGCTAAACATATGTCATAATGAGGTAGGAAAAAGATTGGATGTATATTTGGCAACGTATCTTCGTCGATCACGATCGGATGTACAAAGGTTAATCAAAAATGGTCAGGTACTTGTAAATGATCTATCGGTTAACGCCAGTTACAATCTGAAACTTTGGGACAAGGTAGTGGTTTGCCTTGAAAAAGATAAGGAAGATATTGAACCAGAAAAGATATGGCTTGATATTCTCTATGAAGACGAGTATCTGATTGTGGTAAATAAGGAGGCAGGGATGTTGGTCCATCCCGTAAGAACGAAAACCTCCCATACCTTAGTTAATGCACTATTAGATCATTGTGAACTTCCCTTGAAGGATGAAAAGGAAAGACCAGGTATTGTCCACCGTTTAGACAAGGATACCTCTGGTGTGATAGTTGTTGCAAAGAAAGACTTTGTGCATTCTGCTTTAGTTAGCCAAATCAAAAAAAGGGAGGTTACGCGTATCTACATTGCTTTGGTGGATGGAAAGATAAAGGAAGATTGTGGGAAGATAGAGGCCCCCATTGGTAGATTTGGAAGTAAGATGAAAATCGGAGGGAGAGGAAGAAGAGATGCTGTAACCTGCTTTAAGGTAATACAGCGCTTTTCTGATTTTACCTTATTAGAGATACGCTTGTTAACTGGAAGAACACATCAGATTAGAGTCCACTTAGCATTTATTGGTCATCCTGTAGTGGGAGATGAAAAGTATGGGAGAAAGGGAGCAGATATCCTTATAAAGAGACAGGCATTACATGCCAAGCGTCTCTGTTTCAAACATCCAGTGTTACACACATGGCTTGAGTTTGAAGCTCCATTACCAAAGGACATGACTTCTCTTATAGAAAACCTTAAAAAGGAGGAGGGTGATGGAATTTATAGCTGATTTTCATATCCATTCAAAATACTCAAGGGCAACAAGCCCTTTGATGAATGTGGAGGAGTTGGCAATTTTCGCTCGGCTTAAAGGAATAAGATTGCTCGGGACAGGTGACTTTACTCACCCTTTGTGGATTCAAGAGCTTAGGGGAAAATTGAAATTGGATGATTCTGGCCTATATAGATATAATGACACCTTTTTTATCCTAACCACAGAGGTTTGTAATATCTTTTATAAAAATGGAAAACCAAAAAGGATCCATAACATAATCTTTTCTCCTAATTTTCAAGTTGCAGAAAGGATAAACAGGGAATTGCAAAATTTTGGTAATCTACAGGCTGATGGAAGACCGATGTTAAATTTAGCCTGTAAAGATTTAGTAGAGATTGTCTTATCTATCGATTCAAATTGTCTAATTGTTCCTGCACATATCTGGACCCCCTGGTACTCTCTATTCGGCAGCAATACAGGCTTTGATTCGGTGTATGAATGCTTTGAGGAAGAGACAAAACAGATCTTTTGTTTAGAAACAGGTTTGTCTTCAGATCCAAAGATGAATTGGCGTTTAAGTACCTTAGATAGGTTTACATTGATCTCAAATTCAGATGCCCATTCTCCAAAGAAAATTGGAAGAGAGGCGAATATGTTCAATACAGAATTGAGTTATCACTCCATAATCTCTGCCTTAAGGAATAAAAATAGGCAGGAATTTTTGGGCACTATTGAATTCTTCCCACAAGAAGGAAAATATCATTATGATGGACACAGGAGTTGTAAGGTATGTTTCTCTCCTGAAGAGACAAAAAGGGCAGGAAATAGATGCCCTAAATGTGGGAAGATGATTACCATTGGGGTTATGCATAGGGTAAAAAAACTTTCTGATCGGGAGTCAGGATTTGTACCAGACAATTCTATCCCTTTTAGATATGCCATTCCTTTGGAAGAACTAATTGCCAATGTAAAAGGGGTAGGAGTTGATTCAAGTATAGTGGAGAAAGAGTACAAGGCTTTGGTTACCCGTTTCGGCGGAGAATTTGAGATCCTTTTTAACATAAAGGAGGACGTACTTCTTTCTAAATTACCAACCGATCTTGCTAAATGTATAATTAAGGTAAGAGAAGAAAAGGTCCGAATACAACCAGGATATGATGGGGTTTATGGAAAGATAGAGGTACCTATTACGGAAGAGGAAAGGCCAACTCAATTAAGCCTATTTTAGAACTTAAAGATAAGGGACACTCGATGGTTCAACCCTAAATCTCCAAATGATTGTAAGGCATAATCAATATCAACCTCTCCTTGTTTAAACAATATCCCTTTTTTATCAATAAATCCAAGACCAAAACTTGCTCCTGGCAGTAATCCTGTAATATCATTTGTTGAGTATCCACCCCTTACAATAAATGAATCCGAAATTAGATATTCCAAACCACCGTGATACTTCATATCACTCTCTTCTTTGAATCTATCTACATCAACTGCTATAATTATCTTATTACGAAGTTTTATAGCAAATCCACCTTTTATATTAAATGGCAAATCCTCTTTTTCTCTAATTTCAATCGAACCGATATTTTGGCAATTTATCCCTATGGATAAAAGGGATTCAGGGAAGAGTAAGATACCTATATCACCACAAACTCCTTTTCCTGTCTCATTATATAATTTACTGGATACAATCTTGGCATTTACCCCGAGGCACAAGAATCCAAGACTTTGCGAAAAGGAGAAGATTAAACCCATATCCGACCCGATAGAAGTTGGATTATATGTGGCTTCCTTTTTATCCCTCAGATCAAAATCTCCCTTATCTAAATAGATTACACTTACTCCAAATGCATTATTTTCACTCAATCTTCCAGCATATCCCAAAAATACCTTATAGACATCTTCAATCCATGATCTTGTACCACAGGCTATAAATTCATGTGCCTTAATCCTTGATAAGCCTGCTTGATTATAATAGATGCATGATATATCATCTGATAAGGCACAGAAGGATGCACCCATCCCCAAAGGTCTTGCACCAATCCCCATTTTTAAAAGCTCCCCTGTAGATTGACCTACCTTACCATAACAGGGTGTAGCTAAGACAAGTCCTATTAAGAATACGAAACCCACCTTTCTCATTTTTCCCTCCTATTTTATATAGACCATCTTTTTTGTAATTGTACCGCCAGTCTCGTGTCTTATCCTTACAATATATACCCCACTTCCTATATTATCTGCTGGAGCATCCCATGGAATCTCAATAGTAGTTCTTCCATCTTTAATATCTTTACTCCATACCTCATCTCCACTTAAGGTATATATCTTTATAGTCACCTTCCCTTCAATTGGTGGCCAGGTGATATTAACCCTTTCTCCCTTTGCAGGATTTGGGTAACAATATACATTCTCTTTCTTAAACACCTTCTCTTCAATCGCAGCTTTTGGGGTAGTACTTTTTTCATCTGACTTAGGACCCTCTCCATCGTCATTATAGGCTGATACCACGATATAGTAAGTTTTATCATTCCTTAATCCCGAAAGGATGAATGAGGTTTTGTCCCCGCCTTCCACCTTTATTGGGGAGTCTCCTTCAGTAGCACCCTTTCCTTCATAAGGCTCACCAGATTTATCATTGTCATAATAGATATAATAACCTTTGGCATTTGTAACTTTATCCCAATATAGAGAAATTTTTGTGTCCCCCGGAGTTAAACTTAAGGTAGGTTTTTGTTGAGGTGGTTTGGCAGAGGTATCTACTATAAATTCCTGTACAGGTGACCAACCAGGGGATTCTAAACCATGCCTATCTACAGTCTTTACCCTATAGTAATAAGTAGTCTTATCCTTTAAGGTATCTGTTACTTTATACTGAGTTACTCCATCCGGAGTTGTGTATTCAAAAGGGCTTCTAAAATCTCTATCATCATCAACCTGTAGGATATAGTGTAAGGTATCTTGTGTATCTTCTTTGTCTGGATCGTATCCTGCACCCCATGAAACGGTTGGGGTTTGATCAAGGGTTCTTTCTCCCCTTGATGGTGAAAATCCAGACAGAGGAGGATTTGGTGGTGAATTATAATCTACATAAAAGGATTGTATCACTGACCAGTTAGATTCTGCACCTCCATCATCAACTGTCTTTACAGCATAATACCACATAGTTTCATCAGTTAAGACATCTGTTATCTGAACTTGAGTATATCCATCTTTTGTAGTATATTCATATTTATAATTATTCTCAATCTCCCCATCGTCATCCAATCTTATAACATAATGAAGGGTAGATGCAGGGTCTGATATATCTTTGTCTGTAGCTGCATCCCATTTAATTACTGGGGTCTTATCCCCAACTGTTTCACCACCTGATGGCGAAAACCCAGATGTAGGTGCATAAGGTGGGTCATTATGATCGATATAGAAATTCTGTAGCTCCGACCATACAGATTCATAACCTTGCCTATCGACTGTTTTTATTGCATAATACCACATAGTTTCATCATCCAATTTCTCTACATCAGGTATTACCTGTTCAGTCCTCCCCGAAACAGTAGTGTACTTACGTAAAGGATTCTCAAGGCTTCCTCCCTTTGCAGAATAAAGGTGTATGATATAATGAAGAGAGGCTGGTGAATCATAAGGATCCTCATCAGATGCTGCATCCCAGTCAATCTTTGGGGTCAAATCATCAATTGTTTCTTCATTAGCAGGTGAGAAGCCAGAAGTAGGTGGATGAGGAGCTTTATTCCCTTCAATCTCGACCTGAACAGTGATCTTCCCAATAAATGGACAATTATTGTCGAATCTATCAAAGGCCTTTACTCCATGAGAATCAATTGCAGTTATAGAAAATATATAGTCTCCATTTGGAAGTAGTTTATTATCCCTATCCCTTCCATCCCAAATCTCAGTATGTTCACCCTTTTCTCTTGAAAATACCATCACCCTGACTATTACCTCCTCCTTTTCAGTCCCTAAATCATCCTTAGTCTCTCCATCTTCATCCGTATCTTCTGTAGGTATAGGTAGACCTTCCAATTCTTCAGGTGCTTCATCCGGTTGATAGAGCTTAACTTGACCACGTTCAATCTTAAATTTAGTCCCTGGACGATAGATTCCTATTTTAACATTAGCCTCTTTTGTGATTTTATATCTTATATCGGCATAAGATTTATTTGTAACCTTAGTTGTTTCAATATCTATTAATCTCAGTGGATCAATGGCTACGGTATGTGTCCATATATCTATATCTGTTCTGGATAAATTGCCAGGTGGTGGATCTGGAATAGGGGCATTTGGAAATTCAGTGGCAATGATCTCTACCCAATAGACACCTTGTGGAACCAACTGCCCAGCCTTTACTTCCACGTATTCTTCGGTTCCATCATTATCCAAATCCCTTTTTAGGATGATATCCTCTGTTGCCTTTCCATCCCAAAGATCCGTATTTCTTACATCCCTACTTTTACCCTCCCCATACCTTGCTACATCCTCAACTATTGTTGCAACCAATGCCGCATCCTTCCTTTTCTTAAGATCTGTGTCTTCTGTCCAATCCAAAATCCCATTACCATCTTTATCCTCTCCCCAATCACCCTCTCCATTACCATCTTCATCTCTCCAATCATAAACCTTTATTGTTACATAGCTATCCTTTGTCAATTGATATTCATATCTGTATGGTAGGATTTTGGCAGGTGGATACTTCCCAAGTTCTTCATAGATATGTTTGACATTCCCTTGGATATGTATAACATCGACATAGGCAAGTTGATCCCAGGTAATCTCATCATCCTTGTCCTTGACATTAAGCCTTATTTTATATCCCCCATTATGCTTGATATCACACTCCTTCTCTGTAGTAGTGATTTTATATCCTGCTATCCCTCCTATAATTATCCGACCTATCCCATTCCAACTGCCATCCCAATAGACTGTAGAACTAAACGATGGTGTATAAACTTTATACTTAATCGTTATAATACTGGTATCAGTGAGCGTATCAAAGATTGTTAAGGTTGTATCATAAGAGGGGTTATCAGCATCAATAAAACCACTCACTGTGAATTCAATCTCAAGCTCATCAGGTTCGTCATTACTCAACCCCCACATTTCATATTGGATTGTAGGTGGTATAGTTACAGGTGTAGTAGATATATTGTATGAGTCTATAGAAGGCACAGCTCCCACTTTACCTCCAAAAAGACCCATTCCTAAGATAGGAATCAAAAGAAACATCCTAAATCTTCTCATATCTTAACCTCCATTCATCAAGCTTTATGTGCAAGTTTTAGAATTTTTTGTACTCTACCACATTTTACCTCCTTTTGTCAAGTAAAAAACCCCAATCATAATATTTACTACTGTGAACCTCTGTGGTTTGTACTTTTCTGTATTTTTAAAAACCTTGCAGGAATTATCTTGTTTTTGTCCAAGGTTTATACTATTATTTATATGTGTCAAATATATTAGAGGTAAAAGATCTTAAGACATATTTTTATACTGAGCAGGGGGTAGTTAAGGCAGTTGATGGAGTGAGTTTTGTCTTAAGGGAGGGAGAGGTATTAGGAATAGTTGGTGAATCTGGATGCGGAAAATCGGTTACTGCCTTATCCATTATGGGACTTGTTCCATTTCCTGGTAACATTATTGAAGGGGATATATATTTTCAAGGTAAAAATTTGTTAAGATTAAAAAAAGGAGAGATGAAAAGAATTAGAGGAAATGAGATATCAATGGTTTTTCAAGAGAC
>JASEIO010000025.1 GCA_030017475.1 bacterium
ATTATTCAGATATCTTAATCTACTGACCTGGATACCTTGTGCCTTTACTATCCAATTTTTTTTTCCAATTTTTTTTGTAACATTTTATTCATCTGAAATGATAATTTTGTGTAAGTAAGGAAAAATGGAAAACCTGAAAATAAGAAGTCGGTTATTACACTTCATCTATTTAGGTAAATATCCTACTCCTTCTATTCTTATGGAATGATTTTCAATCTGAGTTTTTGCCCCAATAATCTTCTCCACCAGCCAGAGATTTGTCTCAACATGATCGGTTACCATAGGTATCCTATATTCTGTTACTCCCGAGGCCAAGGCAGCATAAATTATCAACTGATCTGCTAAGTATCTATCTACAGTAGAACCTTTTTCTATATCTTCTAAAAGGGTTTTCGCTACAAATCTTCCAATTTGTTCACTCGATCTTCCAGGTCTTCCAGCCATATCAGCACCAATTATACAACCAGTCGAAGTCTTCGCATAGAGAAATAACGAAGCCCCTGCCTGTTCTGATGTGTTATCATATACTATCTCTATCGTAGCCTTATATCCCCTATGTTTTAAAAATTTATTGCAAGCCTCTGCCATTCTTTCCGATACCTTCTGTGATTTAAGATGTGAAGCGAGGGAAATCCCTTTTATTCCAACTATCTCTCCTTGATTGGTTAAATTAAGGGCCTTTATTTTATCCTTCACCTGCTTAACCTCTCCCTTTATAATCCCTCCACCCTTAGGGACATACCCTGGACGAACTACTTGAAGCGTGGATTCAATACCCATTTTCTTTAATGTAGGAAGCAGTACATACTGCATGTGAAAAGCTGAAGGGGCATGATCTTGAAAAAGCCCTCCTTGAATTTCAAAGGTAGTTAAGGCATTTCCAAAACAGGATAAAGGCAAGATAGTCATATAAAGCATGGTTGAGGAACCAGCTGTTCCTATATCCCACCGGAAATTTCCACCTTTTATCTCATTACCTGGGGTAAAGGTGATTACCTTTGAACCAACCTCTGCACCTTCCACTTTAGCGGAGGTCAATTCTTGACAAGCCAAAACTGCCTTTAGATGTTGAGGTCTTAATCCTGGATTTTTTCTTTTAGATCGAATATTTACCATCTCTAACCTCTTCCCCAATAAAGAAGAAAGTGAAACTGCATACCGTAAGATTGTTCCTGACCCAGATTTTTCTCCGCCATCTATTTTAATCATTTTCTACTAACTCCCTGGCCCGCTCTACGGCTTCTTTAGCTAAATCACTCATTATGTAACCTCGCTCTACTGCCCTTTCCAAATCTTTCCTATCGATTATCTTTTTTCTACCATCTGGCCATTTAACTACATCTATATAGAGATCAACATAACGGACATACTTAGGGTAAAATTCTACTGGTGTATTAAGGTTAATAAGAATGCCTTTTAATTTAGCTTGAGATGAATAGTATGAGTGAATAATTGTCCAGGAACCTTCCCTTATCAAGGTTTCACTATAATCTCCTTCTTCGATCTTGAGATTAAGCCCGTCATATCTTCCCGATTTAAAATTTCTCCTAACCTTAACCAGACAACTCTCCCGGTTAAATTCAATTATTTCTCCTTTGGCTAAGGAGATAACCTCCCCCTCAGGTTTAACGTGATAGATTTTAAGTAGCATCTTCGGCTTGTATGTTTCATAAACGAGGTTTTCTAATTCTATATCACGTCTCGACTCAGAGGAAAGAGAAAGTCTCTCTTCAGCCCGATCTACTTCAGAAGAGGCAAAGATTCTAAATTTATGATGGTTCTTGATAGTAGGTGAAACCTTGGAACGCAATTCATCAAGAGCTGCCTTTGATATATAAGGAAATTCCACCTCTAAAACCACAGGATTAAACAGGTCTTGAAAAGTAGGGCCTTTTTTCATGGATGTAGGTCTCTTTCTTATAATCATATCAAGGAAGTGGGCCTTTAATATTTCTATAACCTTCTCTACCTCTTCTTCTCTCCCTTCAATAATTACTCCATGCTTATCTTGCTTATCCCTTATTTTTATTTCTACAAAAGATACCCTTTCCCTCTCATCCTTAAATTCAAATCTTTCTGAGATCTTTTCAGAAGGATCTATTATTCTAAATCCTTGATCACCAAATAATTTTGTTAAGGCTGTGGTGTATATGCCCCTTATCCTTATCGGTATTTCCATTAGGTTTAGATTTTATACGAAAAACTTAGGAAAGTCAAATTAAAATTGGAAAAAGACAAGGCGCGGATGGATGGGGGTACAAATTTTTGCTTCGCAAAAATTATCTTGACATATCCTAATTTTGATGTATAATAAAAATGATGTATAATAAATTACCTGCAGGAGGTATAGAGATGGTCAGAAAACAGATCTATTTGGATGAAAGGACAAATAATATCCTTAAGAAGATGGCTCTTTTAAAAAAGGCTTCATCTTCTTCTTTAATCAGGGAGGCTATAAACGAATATCTGGATAAAATGTTTAGGAATCGGAGGAAGGAAGATAATCCACTTTACAGAGTAGTTGGTTTGTGTGAAGATGGAAAGAGCGATGCTTCCATGAGACATGATGAGTATCTTTACCAAATGGAGAGATGAATGTTTATCTTTGTAGATACCAGTGCCTGGATTGCAACTCTTATTAAGAAGGATATTAATCATAAAAAGGCATCTAAGTATTTCATTAAGCTCCTTGATCAAGATATGGGTTTGGTCACCTCTAATTATGTCCTCTGCGAGGTCTATACAAGATTGCGATACGATGTAGGACACCAAAAAACATGTGAGTTTCACACTATAATTTCTAAGGCGACCTCTAATGGCAGAATTTCTATATACTGGGTTAATGAAAATATTGAGAAGGAAGCTTGGGAGATATTTGAAAAATATAAGGACCAAAAATTCTCTATGGTTGACTGTACAAGCTTTGTGATTGCTAAGAGACTTAAGATAAAAGAAGTCTTTGCCTTTGATGAGGATTTCTCCATTATGGGTTTTATAAATAGACCATAGGAAATGTTTATCGGTTAAGGTTACGAGCCCTGTTTTCGTCTATGGGTTAGTTGTTCGTCTTTTAACCTTCACGTTACACTGACCCTTACACCATCTATCCTAAAATTCTGACCTCTGATTTCTGACCTCTGTAAATTATCCGTGGGGAAAATTATCTTGACAAGATAACCAATATCTGGTATGATAACTTGTAGGGAGAGGAAAATGGATGTTGGACCTATTTCTGAATTTACCAAAGCTCAAGAGATTATTAAAAAGGGTGCGCTGAAAGAAAAGGTAGAAGAAAGAGCTAAACCCGAAGCTACTGATACAGATAGTGTGGTTGTATCTGGGGAAGCAAAAAAGGTTCAGCAATTACAGGATGATGTTACACTGTTAAAATGCATAATTTCAGAACTACCTACAATACGAAAAGATAAGGTTATGGAAGTACGAGAGAAGTTAAGGAATGGATTTTATAATCAACAGAAAGTGATTGAAGAAGTGGCTGAAAGAATGATAAATGATTCTGTAGTATAGGAACTTTAATCCTATACTTTTGATTACACAGATTAATCTTAGATTACATCGTATATCTGTGTAATTAGATAGTGTGTGAGCGAAGCGAACGCCTAATAGAGAAGACTTATTGTGAAGATATCTATATCTTTGCAATAGGTTTTTTTATTTTGCAATCGTTAAGCAATATTATATATTAAAGAATGAGGTTTTATTATGTCTTTATTGGATAAGATACGGAATCTGCCAGATTCACCTGGTGTTTATATGTTCCACGATAAAATGGGAAAGATTATCTATATTGGGGAGGCAAAATGTTTGGCTAAAAGGGTTAGGTCTTATTTTAGGATGGAGGACTTATCTATAAAACACACCTTACTACGTAATAAGATATTTGATCTTACGTACATTGTTACTGATAATCCAATAGAGGCCTTAATCTTAGAATGTAATCTAATCAAACAACACAAGCCAAAGTATAATATAAGATTAAAGGATGACAAGACATTTCCTTTTATTAAGATTACTGCAGAAGATTTCCCGAGGATCTATATTACGAGACGGGTAAAGGAAGATGGCGGAAGATATTTTGGTCCTTATACAGATGTTAAAGACCTGCGGCATACGCTGAAATTAGTTAGAAAAACATTTCCAGTAAGAGGCTGTAGATATAAATTGGGAAAGAAGAGGCTACGTCCATGTTTAGATTATCATATCAAGCAGTGTTTGGCTCCATGTGCTGGTCTAATAGATAAGAAGACCTATTCCGGAATGGTTGAAGGCATCTCTCTATTCTTCCAAGGAAGGATTTCGAAGTTACTCGGGGATTTGACTAAAAAGATGGAATCAAGAGCCCGTGATTTAAGATTTGAAGAGGCAGCTCGGATAAGGGATCAGATTAAGATGATAGAAAAGGTAATGGGGAAACAAAAGGTATTGGTAGAAAAGGATATTGATCAGGATGTAATTGCTTTAGTAACTCATCTTGGGAAGACCTTGGCAGCTGTATTCTTTGTTCGCCAAGGGAGATTGATTGATACGCGATATTTCTTTTTGGAAGGTGGTGACGAAGATTCTACGGATACAACAATCAGCTCCTTTATAAAGCAGTATTATTCAACCTCAAGTTCTATTCCCAAGGAGATATTGGTGAAAACGGAGATTTCAGATTCACAAACCATAGTGGATTGGTTAAGTTTTAAAAAAGGAGGGAGGGTAATAATCTCTGTTCCTAAAAGGGGAAAGAGGCTCGATCTAATTCAGATGGCGGAACGGAACGCCCGCCTCTTCTTAGAAAAGGAAAGTAGTTTAAATGCGGCTTTGGTAGAACTAAAAGGTTTACTTCACCTTCCGAGATTACCAAGAAGGATCTTTGCCTTTGACATCTCCAATATCTCTGGGAAGCTTCCCACTGGTTCATTGGTTACCTATGAAGATGGAAAACCCAGTAAATCGGGCTATAGAAGATTCAAAATAAAAACAGTCTCTGGTCCAAACGATGTAGGGATGCTGCGGGAGGTGATAAAACGATGTTTTGAAAAGGCGCTAAATGAGAAAACCCATCTTCCAGATTTAATTATAGTTGATGGTGGGAAGGCTCAGTTAAATCAAACCTACCAAGTCTTGGCTTCTTTAGGACTATCCTCTATTTCCGCAATTGGTATAGCTAAGAAAAGGGATGATATGGATCAGGAAAGGATATATACCCTTTATCAGGAAAAACCAATTATCCTTCCCCACGATTCCGATTCCTTATATCTCTTACAAAACATCAGAGATGAGGCCCATAGGTTTGCTATCTCCTATCATAGAAGATTAAGAAAACTTTCTGCGGAAAATAGGAAGTAACCTTAAGAATCCTTTCATAGGTCTAAAAGGGGCTCAAGAAGGTGCCTCTTCTTCGTATCCTGTAATGTAACATGCATATCTATTAGACCTGGCATTAAAAATTCCGTAATTCCATCAAAAAGTAGATTACATTCTATTACACCTTTCATTTTCTATCTTTCCGTCTCTTAATCTATGGACAATCTCAGCATAACTCATAACCATTAGATCATGAGTGACAAATAAAAAAGTTACCCCTCTTTCTTTGTTAAGTTTTTTCATTAATTCAATGATCTTCATCCCCGTTTCAGAATCAAGATTACCTGTTGGTTCATCTGCTAATACAATTATAGGGTCTTTAATTAAGGCCCTACCTATCGCAGTTCTTTGTTGCTGTCCTCCTGAGATATCAGAAACCCTATGCCTTGATACATTATCTAAACCTAATTCTTCTATTAAGGATTCTACTCTTTCTTTCCTTATCTTTGAAGATACCTTGTTAAAAAATAAAGGAAATTCTATATTTTCATAGACTGTCAAGACCGGCATTAAATTAAATGTTTGAAATATAAAACCTATTTTTTTTCTCCGCAACTCGGTCAAATCTTTTGGTTTAAGTGAAGTGATATCCTCTCCTTCTAAGAAGATCTTACCTGAAGTGGTGTTATCTAAACAACCAATTAAATTCAATAAAGTAGTCTTCCCACTACCTGAAGGTCCTATTATAGCCATAAACTCTCCCTTATTTATCTCTAAGTCCACTCCCTTTAATGCCTCATATTCTATCTTACCAGTTTTGTAAATCTTCTTTACATCTCTTAATTCAACTATCTTCATAGCTTTTCCTTAAAAATAATAAGTAATCTTAGTAGTTATTATATAATCGAAAGGGAAATAGTCTACATATTCTTTATTATCTTTAATCTTAAATGTAGAGATTACTGCAAATTCCATTCTTTCAAGATAATAACTCAATTTTGGCATAAAGAAGGTTATCCTTTTATCCAAATCAAATAAAAGCAGATTAAATAGTGAAATATCCTCTCTTGGAGAAAATGTAACTTGGGTAAAGACATAATCCTCTTTTTTATCCCCTGACTGAGAGATAAAATACTCTAAATCTATATCAGATTTATGTACTGATGATAAAGATCTACTTATGCCAATTAATCCCTCATAATTTTTAGTATCCTTAAAAGATGATTCCATGTATAAGCCAAATAGGTCTCCAATCCCCCTCTCAAAGTCACCACCTACTTTTAATCTATCCTTGTATTTATAAAAAGATAGAGAAAAATCTGTATCCCACAAGAAGGTTTTTGCCCTCATAGCAAATGAGGAACTATTAGAGAAAGGTACTATATTCTCTACCGTAAAACCTTTTATTGGGAATGTAAGCATAAATGAATCTATCCCTTCTTGGGATACATCTTGCTCCATTTGTTTCTCTAAAGGTTGTATCTCTTTTATGTAATTAGTAGGATTTCTTCCTCTACCAACTCCCCATATTATTGGTTGTTTCCCTATCCCACAATATACCTCTTTTATTAAAAAACCGATATATGCCTTTCTAAATTTAAACTCACCTTTCTTTGAAGATAGATTATATTCCTGGATAGGATAGATAGTTAATTTTGAATTCTTGGTAAAGAACAGCTCCATATCAACTTCTAATTTAATAATATCAACCTTTTCTTTAAAATCAGGTCCTTTTAAGAAATCCCGTTGAATAGATATATTGGGATAAATTCTCTTCTCAAAAGCCCATAAATTCTCTACTCCAATCAAAAGTCCTAAGATTATTATTATCTTTACCTTCATAGCCCTTTCTTCAAATATTCTTGTGTAAATAATCTATCAGGGATATAACTATAATCACAAGATATTATCTCCAAAGTAGTTTTATAATCTTTTGTAAAGGCATTCTCCATAATCAATTTGGAGGGCATAAGCCTCTCACCAAATTTCTTTGGCTCTGAGTACTTCAAAATCTTTAATAGCTTCCCACCAATCGTATAAAACTCTGCTTTAACAGGTAAATAATTATCCTCTCTTATCCAATATTTTATCTTATCATAAGTTACCTTCTTGTTTTTGGCATTGAGTTGTAATATACAATGGTTATCTTCCTGTTGCAAAGACTCTGCATTGTAGTCCAGACTCAATCTTACCCTCATTATATCATCATGTACAAACTCACCACCCATCATTTTCATTCTGCCTGTAAGCCTTACCACCTTCTCTACAGAAGGTAAATACATCCAGACATCATCCTCTTTCATCAAAATCTTAAGTCCACGCTCTTTAGGAGGTTCTAAAAATTCAACCAATGCTTTATCATAACCTTTTATATAAACCCTCATTAATTTTTTATACTCTTTTTTAGGTCTATAGATAGTCATCTCTGCAGTATAAGTTATTTGGGTTGGATACATAGCTTCATCTACCTGTTTTAACATACCATTTGCATCTAACCCAAGCAGATTATTACAATTTAATACAAGTAAAAGTATGATTACCTTTCTCATACAAATCTCAATGCCTCGACAGGTTTTATCTTGGAAGCCCAAAATGCTGGATATAGACCTCCTATAATAGGGGTGATTGTTGCCAATATAAATGCAAGAACAATCTTATCAAGGCATACAATAGGTCTTATATAGACTAATTTATCGGTTCCTGGAGGTACAAAGGGTATACCTATAAATTGGATTACTTGTGTTATCCCTGCACCCAAAATACTACCGAGCAATCCACCAAAGATTCCTATTATTAATGATTCACACAAAAACAAACCTACAATTTCTCCTTTTCTTATTCCAAATGCAGTCATTGTACCTATCTCCTTTGTTCGCTCAAATACTGCCATTAGCATAGTATTACAAATACCTAAGGTTATTAAAAAGAACATAATCAATTCAATGATACTTGTTGTAAACTTATTCATACCCATTACCTTCCTATATAGGGTAGCAAGATCAGACCATAAATGAACATCTAACTCCTCACCTATGTATCTATCTTTAATAAATGATCTCAAAATTGATGCAAATTTAGGGGCTAAGTTAATGCTTTTTAACACAAGAATTATATTACTTACTTTATCTCCTACTATATTAAGTAAATTATAGGCAGTAGGGAATGTAACATACAAGAGCATATTATCAACTTGAGGTTGTCCACTTTTGAATATTCCAACTATCTCTACATCAACTGCATTCAGTGTACCTTCTATAGTATTTGAGATTAATGTTACTACATCTCCTACTTCTATAGCTAAATTTTTAGCAAGTCCTACACCTATTACACATCCATTCTCTTTATATGGAGATAATTTTTCTCCCTTATCTACATCCAATAGACAGAAGACTTCGTATTCATTAACAGGGTCAACAGCGATACCACTAAATATAGCAGTCTTTTCAGGAGTTGCAATCATACCCCCAAAATTCAGTCTTTTTGTCATAGCTAAAATAGATTCTTGTTTTTCTAAGAATTTCTCTATCTTTTTAGGATGGGATATTAACATATCGAGTGGTGCCATTAGCTCTTTTTCTAAATACCCCTTATGCATTATTTGAATATGTCCAGTTTGAGTATGAATAATAGCCTTAAGCCAACCCTGTCGCATATCCTCTAAAATCCCTTCTAAAAATATAGTAACAGCAACCGCGGTTGTTATCATAATAACTATTAAAATTGTCCGTCTTTTATGTCGTCTTATATTTCTTAAGGCAATCTTTATATATTTAACCATATCCTTTCAATCTTTTTATCACTTCATATTTATTTAACCTTATTTAACAACTCATATTTAACCCAGTTACTCCTTGGTTCTAACTGTAGTGCCTTTTCGAAAAGTTTCTTAGCTTCTTCCTTTTCACCCCTTGAAAAATAAGCCTCTCCTAACCAAATATAACTCATGTAATAACCTGGACATAATTCTATAGCCTTTTCAAAGTCTTTAATTGCCTTATGTTTACTTCCGCCAAATGCAGGAGGAGCAAAAAAATAATTTCTTCCACGTGCTAAATATCCTTCAGGATTTTGGGAATCAAGTTCTATTGCCTTTTCAACTAACCTCTTTGCCTTTGAACCATACAAATAGCCATAGAGGATAGGGTTTTTAAACTCGAGTAATCTACCATATATATCACCTGCTAATCTGTAAGAATCTGAGAACCTTTTATTAAGTTTAATAGACTTTTGGCACATCTTTAATGAAGACTCTAAATATCTCTCAGCCCTCTTCTTATCACCTTTTACACAATTAAATAAGTTAACCAAGCTATAATGAACCCTTGCTAAAAAGTAATAATACAAGAAATTCTCATGTTCTTTCTCAATACAGTCTTCTATTAACTTTCCAACCTCAACCAATTTTTTCTCATCTAATGTTGCCTCTACCTCTTCTACTAAAGAATTTATTCTATTTACCAAGGTATCCTTAAGTAAATCCTTCAATACTATTTCAGCAAAACTCTTTTCTTTAGGTGAGTTCACTTGAATATCAGCATTTGCTATTGAAGATATTAGTAAAATCAATAATATTTTAAATATTTTATTAAACACTTCCTTCCTCCCTTATTTTTAAATTCTTCTAATGCACTCATTATATCATAATTTTGTAACCGTTCACACCACATAAAAAAATCGAAAGTATTTCCTTGGATGTTATATATGTCATAATCTTAATTTTGTCAAGTGTTTTTTATAACTACTCCGATATAAGAATGACATAAAAAAGAATTCCTCTGTCCATCAGTCCAGTGTAATGCAGGTGATGTGCAGCAAAAAATTTTAAAGGGTAAAACTTGAATGAGATAAAAGAAACGTGGGTAAAAATTGGTGCAATTAGTATGGTAATCTTATATCGGAGTTATAAAAAGTTGTTGATTTTTTAAAGATAATCTTGATAAGATAGAAATCAGATAATCATGGATAGAGTCGATCCGTCTATTTTCAAGGCTTATGACATTCGGGGGATTTATCCAGACCAATTGGATGAGGATACGGCTTATAAGATTGGTGGTGCCTTTGTTGAGTTTGTTAAACCAAAAGAGGTAATGATTGGTCGGGATAATCGTATCTCTTCACTACCTCTATTCTTTGCATTAACCCAGGGAATCACAGAGAAGGATGTAGATGTCATTGATGTAGGAAAGATATGTACAGATATGCTCTATTTTGGGGTTGCACATTTTGGATATGGAAGTGGTATAATGATCACTGCCTCTCATAATCCAAAAAACTATAATGGAATGAAATTTGTAAGGGGGAATGCCATTCCTATTTCAGGAGATACAGGAATCTATGAAATTAGGGACTTAGTAATTGATGGAAAATTTGGTAAGGCAGGAAAAACTGGAAGGGTTAAAACGTGTGATATCTACCAAGATTATAAAAGGCACGTGCTTTCTTTTATTGATCGAGAGGTGATTAAACCATACAAAGTAGTAATGAATGCAGGAAATGGTATGGCTGGATGCGTAGTTCAGGAATTGATTAAAGATTTACCCGTTCAGGTAATACCAATGTACTTTGAACCTGATGGAACATTCCCTAAAGGTGAACCGAATCCTCTGTTACCAGAAAAGCGGGTTGAAACCATAGAAAGGGTAAAGGAAGAACATGCAGATTTAGGGGTGGCATGGGATGGTGATGGAGATAGATGTTTCTTTATTGATGAGCGGGGGAATTTTGTAGAAGGATGTTTTATCACAGCCCTCCTTGCAGAAACACTCTTACATAAACATCCTGGAGAAAAGGTTATCTTTGATCCTCGCCTAATTTGGGCCAATATGGAGGTGGTCAAGAAAAACGGTGGCATTCCCATTATTAATAAATCTGGGCATGCCTTCATTAAGGAAAGGATGCGAAGAGAAAATGCCTTATTTGGTGGGGAGGCAAGTGCTCATTATTATTTTCGTAAGAATTACTTTGCCGATAATGGAATGATCCCTCTCCTTTTGATTTTAGAATTAATGTCCGTATCTTCTAAGCCTTTATCAGTTCTATTGGAACCACTCACTTCCCGATATTTTATCTCTGGGGAGATTAATCTGCATGTTGAAGATGGATGTCAAAAGATAAAGGAGATTGAAGAAAGATACAAGGATGGTAGGATTACGCATATTGATGGACTTTCAATAGAATATCCTGATTGGCGATTTAACCTCCGGCCCTCAAACACCGAGCCATTAATCCGTTTAAACATTGAGGCTAAAAGTCGGAACCTAATGGAAGAGAAGAAGGATGAATTGCTAAAAATGTTTTGACTTTTCTACTTTTTCTTGGTAATATGTTTTTAGTATGCTATACTTACACCCCATAGGGATCTCTTTTTGGGGAGGTTGGAGAGTCTTTACGAATTGGGGTATCCGTTCGTGAATGGGAGGGGACTTCTCACCTCCCCAAAATTAGATGTGGAGATGGTAGAATGGTATTTATTGATTCCTATAGATTAGGAAGTGAATTCTTTCGGGATTGGTTAGAGGGAGAGGTGGCCAGAGCAAGAAGACATAAACATTGTTTTTCATTAGTGGTATTTGACATTGATGAATTTAGGATTTTTGACAAGTCCCAGAAATATATCTACACAAAGGCCTGCTTTGAAAAGATGTGTAAGATATTAAGGGAAGGCGTTCGTTTATCAGATATTGTCTTTGTTTCTGGATTTAGAAAAACTGGATTTGTTGTAATCCTTCCAGAGACAGATAAAAAGGGGGCGGTAGTTTTTGCAAATCGAGTTAAGAATGAAATGGAGAGGTTTTCCAATACCCTCTGGGGAGTTTTGCCAAAAGAAGAAAGGCCAACAGTTTCTGCTGGGATCTCTTCCTTTCCAGATGATGGAGAATCGGATGAGGTATTATGTAAAAAGGCTGAGCAGGCATTTAATGATGCCAGAAAAAGGGGTGGGAATATGGTGGTATCAGTAAGTGATATAAATGGTCCTAGAGAGGAATAGAAGGAGGTCCATATGGAAATTTACGAATTGGAAGAGAAGGCAAAAGAGGTAAGAAGGTGGATTATAAAAATGTTAGCCGAAGCAGGCTCTGGACATCCAGGTGGATCTTTATCCTGCGTAGATTTAATTACCTGTCTTTATTTTAAGGTAATGAGGCATGACCCTAAAAATCCTAAGTGGCAGGATAGAGATAGATTTATCCTCTCTAAAGGACATGGTGCACCTGCCCTATATGCCTGTTTAGCTTTGACAGGATACTTTGAGGTTGAAAGATTAATGACTTTAAGGAAACTTGATTCTATCTTACAAGGACATCCTGATATGAGTTTTACACCTGGTGTTGAAATGTCTACAGGTTCTTTAGGACAAGGTCTTTCTGTAGCTACAGGGATGGCTATTTCGGGCAAATTGGACAAAAAGGACTATAGAGTCTATGTAGTTTTAGGTGATGGTGAAATTCAAGAAGGTCAAATCTGGGAAGCAGGAATGGCTGCCTCTCATTATAGATTAGATAACCTAACAGCCTTTATGGATTATAATAGATTCCAGATTGATGGATTGATTGAAAATGTAATTGGTATTGAACCTGTGGTAGATAAATGGAAGTCATTTGGATGGGAGGTCTTAGAGATTGATGGACACCGAATCCGTGAGATTTTAGATGCGATAGACACAGCAAAAAGGGTCAAAGGTAGACCCACAATGATAATTGCCCACACCGTAAAAGGTAAGGGCGTGTCCTTTATGGAAGGAGAGAATCGCTTTCATGGTGTAGCCCCTACCAAGGAAGAAAGAGATAGAGCCTTACAAGAATTGACTTAACGGAGGGTGATTGTGAAGGAGGAGGAATTAGTAGGAACTCGTGATGCTTATGGAAAGGCCTTATTGGAACTTGGGAGAGATAATAAGCAAGTGGTTGTTTTAGACTCTGATGTCTCAGAATCAACCAGAACAAAATGGTTTGCTAAGGAATTTCCAGATAGATTTTTTAACATGGGGATTGCTGAAGCCAATATGATGGGGGTTGCCTCAGGGTTAGCCACTTGTGGCAAGATTCCATTCGCTTCATCCTTTTGTGAATTTGGCACATCCCGCTGCTATGAACAGATTAAACTTTCTATCTGTTGGGCACGTCAAAACGTAAAGATTGTTGTCTCGCATGCTGGGATAACAGTGGGAGAAGATGGGGCATCTCACCAGGCAATTGATGATATAGCCCTAATGAGAGGTTTACCAAATATGACAGTTTTGGTTCCATGTGATGCCATTGAAACGAAAAAGGCTGTTTTTGCTGCTGCAACCACAGATGGTCCATTTTACATCAGGCTTGCCAGGGCGAAATTCCCTTTGATATTAAAAGATGATTATCAATTCAAGATAGGAAAAGGGGTGGTTCTTAGGGAAGGTAAGGAGGCAACGATTATTGCCTGTGGACTCATGGTAAAACAGGCCCTCTTGGCGCATGACACCCTTTCCAGGGAAGGGATTTCGGTAATGGTAATTAATATGAGTACTGTTAAACCCATTGATAAGGATATTATTATTAAAGCAGCTAAGGAAACAGGGGCTATTGTAACAGCTGAAGAACATACCATAATTGGTGGATTGGGTTCGGCAGTAGCAGAGGTCTTAGTAGAATCTAATCCTGTACCTATGAAGAGGATTGGTATTTTAGATAGATTTGGTATTTCTGGTTCTCCCGATGAACTATTAAAGAGATTCAAATTGACTGGGGAGGATATCCATAACGCAGTCTTAGAGGTGATTAAAAGGAAATAGTGTATGATCCAGATGTATGGGGTAAGTAAGATCTATAATTCGGAGATAAAGGCCTTGCAAGGTATAAATCTATCTATTGAAAGAGGAGAGTTTGTCTGTTTGGTTGGGCCATCAGGAGCAGGGAAAACCACTATGCTTCGTTTAATTACAGGTTTTGAAAAATCTACCTCTGGTGCGATCTATGTAGACGGGCATGATATGAATTACATCTCTAAGCGGGAGATTTCATTACTTAGAAGAAAAATGGGCTTTGTCTTTCAAGATTTCAAATTGATAAAAACTAAGACCGTATTTGAAAATATCGCCTTTGTCTTAAAGGTAATTGGGGTAAAGGAACAGGAAATCAAAAGACGGGTAGCAGACGTATTGAATTTGGTTGAATTGTTGAATAAATCCTCCTCCTTTCCTCACCAATTATCTTGTGGTGAACAGCAGCGTGTTGCCATTGCCCGGGCATTAGTTAACAACCCCGTTCTTTTACTTGCTGATGAACCTACAGGAAATTTAGATCTTGATATTGCCAAGGAGATAATCTATCTTCTCCTACAGGCTAATGAGAGAAATACAACCGTTATTTTAGCTACCCATAACAATCATTTAGCTACAACCTTAAAAAAGAGGATAATCTATTTAGATAAAGGGAAGATTGGTTCTTGAGAGCGGTGTCAAGTAAACATGAGCCTTAAATATCTTATTAAAGAAGCGATGCTAAATCTCAAAAGAGGTGGAATAGCGAGTTTTGTAACCATTTCAATTATTACCATTTCTCTATTCATTTTAGGCCTATTTTTTATACTAACCACAAATGTCCGGGCAATAATTGAGGATCTATCCAGTAAGGTTGCCATAGTAGCATATTTAGATAATGGCTTAAATAAGGAAGAGATTGATAGATTAAAGAAAGAGGTTTCTAAGATAAAGGAGGTGAAGCATGTAAGCTATATCTCAAAGGAGATTGCTATGGAAAGGTTCAAAAAAGACCTGGGAGAAGGGTTTACTGATATTGTGGAAACTCTTGACACCAATCCTCTCCCTGCTTCAATAGAAGTAAAAATAAAAGGTTCCTCTTTTACTCAGGAAGAAAAGGAGAGGTTTTTACACCTTGTGGCTAAGATTAAAGGATTGGTTGGAGTAAAAGAGGTTGATTATGGAAAGGAGATGATAGATATATTGACTAAAATTACAGAGGGATTAAGTCTTGTTATCTATGTAATTGGATTTCTTTTTTCCATAGGAGCTGTATTTATCGTTTCAAATACGATTAGATTAGCTATATTATCCAAAAAAGAGGAAATAGAGATTATGAGGCTTGTGGGAGCTACTCCAGGATTTATCTCCACCCCCTATCTTTTAGAAGGGGCTCTTCAAGGATTAATAGGGGGAATACTATCTATGGGTTTACTTTTTATAATCTATAAATTGATTCTAAATAGATTGATATTTATCCTTACCTATCAATTTATCTTCCTTCCTTTTACATTAATCCTTGGATTGGTTATAGGTAGTATTATAGTGGGTCTCTTAGGAAGCCTTCTTTCCTTACATTATTATTTGAGAGGAGGTTGAGGATGGAACTGATTAGCTTTAAGGATTTTGAAAAATTGGATTTAAGGATTGGCAGGATAAAAGAGGTTAAGGACCACCCAAATGCAGATAGATTGTTTATCTTAACTATTGACGTTGGAGGAGCCCTTAAACAGACTGTAGCAGCTCTAAAGGAATATTATACAAAAGAGGATTTAGAAGGAAAACAGATAGTGATAGTCAACAACCTACAAGAGGCAGTAGTTAGAGGAGTAAAATCCGAAGGAATGATCTTGGCATCTACTGGAAGAAAAGGATGTTCTATAATTACTACTGATAGAGAGATTGAAGAAGGAAGTCCAGTCCTATAAAAGAGTAATGAGTGGAAAGGATAATTACCTTAATTACCGATTTTGGATTAAAGGATAACTATGTAGGGGTGATGAAAGGGGTTATTGTCCAAATTTCACCGAAAACGAGAATTATTGACATTACTCATGGGCTTACTAAACATGATGTATTAGAAGCCTCATATATACTTAAGTGCTCCTATAAATATTTCCCCAAACAAACTATCCATTTAGTAGTAGTTGATCCAGGGGTAGGAAGTAGTAGACAAGGCATAATTGTAGAGTCAAAAGATGGCTACTATTTTGTTTCACCAGATAATGGGGTATTGAGCTATATCTCACCTTCAAAGATCATTCGTATAGAGGACGAAAGGTTTTTCCTCCATCCAGTAAGCAACACATTTCATGGAAGGGATATCTTCTCACCTGTTGCGGCACACATAGCCAATGGTACATCTATCCTTGAATTTGGACCTGAAATAAAGGAGATGGTAAAATTACAAGAGATAGTACCTGATGTATCTCCTAAGGCTATTGTGGGCGAAGTGATCTATATTGATCATTTTGGAAATCTAATCACTAATATTGCCAAAGAGGGATTTCCATGGGAAAATGTCACTATTGAGGTTAAAGGTTCGAGGATAAAGAGGATAAGCCAATCTTATGCAGAAAATCAGGATCGGGAACTCTTAGCTATCTTTGGAAGTGGTGGTCATTTGGAAGTATCTGTAAATAAGGGAAGTGCTAAGGACTTTCTCCAAGCCAAAAAAGGAGATAAGGTCATTGTTAGGGTTAAGAGATGAAATTTGTTGCAGATAATATGTTGGGAAGATTAGCCAAATGGCTACGTATTTTAGGGTATGATACAGTTTACGTAAGAACAGATGATGATGAGGAATTAATAGACATAGCTGAAACAGAAGACCGTATATTATTAACCAGAGACACAAGATTAGCAAAATCCTGGGTTGTCCCAACCGTACTTATTAAATCGGAAGAGATTTCCTCGCAGTTGAAGCAGGTTATAAAGAGGTATAATTTAGATTTAGAAGAGAATCTATTGTCTCGCTGTCCAATATGCAACATAGAGGTTTCGCCAATTGATAAAGAAAGGATCTTTAACTATATCCCAAAATTGGTTTATGAAACATATAATGAATTTTGGACATGTAAAAATTGTGGAAGATATTACTGGGAGGGTACTCATTGGAAAAATATTAAGCAAAAGGTAAAGGAGATTAGAATGGAGTTATCAGATGAGGATTCTCGGATAAAAAACAGAAAGAGGTGATAAGAATTATGGTAGACTTTGAATTTGTGGCCCCTGGGAAAGTCATATTTGGAGTTGGCAGTATAGAAAGGATAGGGGAAGAAGCAAACAATTTAGGAAAGAGGTGTTTGCTTACGACTGGTAGAACCTCCATGGCAAAGGCAGGTATCTTGGATAGGGTAAATCAATATTTGAAAGAGGCTGGGGTGGAGGTAGTCTTGTTTAATGAGGTTACACCAGAACCCAGTTTAGGACTTGTGGATGAAGGAATAAAGATAGGGAGAAGAGAAGGTTGTGATTTAGTGATTGGCTTAGGCGGTGGTTCTTCAATTGATGTAGGGAAGGCCGTAGCAGGATTGATAAATGATGGTGGACGTGCTTTAGAATATCAGGAAGGAAGAAAAATTACGCACCTCGGAATTCCCTTTATAGCTATTCCAACAACCTGTGGTACAGGTTCAGAGGCAACATACAACTCTGTACTTACAAATGTAGAGGATAGGGCAAAGAGAAGTATTAGGGATAAAAGGATGATAGCCAAAGTAGTGATTGTGGATCCAGAACTAGTTATGGGACTTCCTCCTAAATTGGTTGCTATATCAGGCGTAGATGCATTATCCCATGGAATTGAAAGTTACACAAGCCTACGAAGCAATCCTTTTACAGATATACTTGCCTTGGAAACGATTAAACTCGCAGTAGGTAATCTAAGACAGGCAGTAAAGGATAGTGAAAATTTAAAGGCTAAGGAAAATATGTGCTTAGCAGCCCTCTTATCGGGATTGGCATTGGCAAATTCAGGATTAGGGGCTGCTCATGGGTTAGGGGCAAGCTTGGGTGCAAAATTGGATCTACCTCATGGAGTAGCAGTCTCACTTCTTTTACCATATGTAATGGAATATAACTTAGGGAGTACAGAGAAATATATAGAGATAGCTCGGATATTGGGAGGAAGAGAGGAAAAAGAGACCCCTATTCTTATGAAAAATCTTCTAATTGATATAGGAATATCTCCTTATCCCAAGTTAGAAATAAGTGAGGAGGATTTTACTACCATTTCGGAGAATGCATCAAGTTCTATAAAGTATAATCCCCGAGAACTTAATATGGAAGATAGAATCCATATCCTTAAAAAGGCGGTAAGTGATAAGCTGTAAATGTGGAGGTGCGTTATGGAAAAGGTTAATGAAAAGGAACGGGAGTTTAGGTTTGGTGATTCTGGACCAAAGTATTTACATCGTGGTCCATATATGGAATGGGGAATAATAGTATTGAAACCAGGAGATACCCTCGGTGCACATTATCATGAACAGATTGAAGAGGTATTCTATTTTGTGGAAGGAACGCCTAAGATGATCATAGATGAAGAGACTTGCCGAGTTACAGAAGGAGATGCATTCAGGATTGAGGCAAAGGAGAGACATAATATCATCAATGACACACCAAATCCTATAAAAACTATATTCATTAAAGCACCCTATAATCCAAAAGATAAAGTAAGTTGTGAATAAGTCACAAGCAATCTTTTTAAGATTTGAAATAGCTCAGGATACCTGTTTGGCATAAATCTCCCTTATTCTATTAAAGATTTCGATATACTCCTTTGTTCTGTAATCAGGATATGTCCACTCCCAGGTTTTAAATCCTTCCTTCTTTCTCCAGAAAAGGGTTACTTCTGCGTAAACTCCATTCTTTAAGTAAATCCTATGCCTATAATCCTTTGTGGAAGCTAAGATAAGTTTATCGAGAGATACGTAACCTGGGTCGAGATTAATCCTTCTTTTTCCATCTACTGAAAAGTGGTCTTCTAACTGATTAGTAAAGATCTTTATATCAGGAAGACTCTCTCTATCTATCAAATCCTTAAGGCTTAAAAAGCACCTTTTTAAATCCTTTCCCATCTCCTTCTCGTAATAACTTGTGTGAGAGAAGGGTAGGATAGTGCTTTCAAAATCCACCTCTCCAAATCTCTTCGAAAGTCTCTCCTTTGCCTCCCAGAATAATTCTTCATCCCCTGAAATCATTCCTATAATCAACTTCACCCTTTTAGGTATTTTGATCTCTCCCATATATAACCATGGATATTTCACAGATTTTCATGGATTTATGGATAATAACCTAATAATCAATCCTCCCTTCCTCGTAAGATTAGCATTCTTACCAATTGTAGGATTGCCATACAGGTTGCTGCTACATAAGTTAGGGCTGCTGCCTGAAGAACCTTTCTTGCTCCAACTAACTCTTCCTCGCCTAAATAGGCACCATCTCTCAGTAGCTTAAGTGCCCTTCTTGAGGCATTGAATTCAACTGGCAAGGTGATGACTGAAAACCCTACCGCTGCTGTATATAAGATTATCCCAAGATCCATTAGGAAACGAGAACCGCCAAGGAATAGACCTATGAAAAACAAAGGAAAGGCTAAGGTTGATCCGAGATTTGCCACTGGGAAAATGGCATTTCTAATATAAAGTGGAGTATATAATCTTCCATGTTGGATGGCATGACCTACTTCATGAGAAGCTATCCCTAAGGCAGCTAAAGATGAACTTCCATAAACACCTTGAGATAATCTCAATGTTTTATTTCTCGGATCATAATGGTCAGTTAATTCTCCAGGGGTCGTAGTAACCTTTACATCTCCCAAGCCTTCTGACGAAAGGAGCAACCGAGCTACCTCATCCGAAGGCACCCCCCTTCTACACCTAATCCTTGCATATTGAGCATATGTCCCCTTAACCTTTGCCTGGGCATAGATTGCAAGAATAAGGGCAGGGATTAATAATAGAAACGTTGGATCATAAAAAAAGAATGGCATCTTAAACCACCTCCTTAATATTCAATCCCTTCTCTTGCCTCTATTCCTTTATCATAATAGTGTTTTATCCTTTTCATTTCAGTTACTAAATCTGCAACCTCCAAGATCTCCTTTGGACAGTCTCTGCCAGTTAGGATTAACTCCAAATTTCCAGGTTTATTGTTGAATAGTTTTAAAACATCTTGAGTTTCCAATAAAGAAAGATGTAATGCAACATTTATCTCATCAAGAATAATTATATCATATTCCTCCATAGAATTGCAAGCCTTATCTAAAAGTCTTCGAGAGGCATCTTTCAATCTCTTAATTTGGATTTCATTCTTTGGATGTAAGCATCTATAATCTGATTGAACAATCTTAATCCCTTCCAATTGATCGAGTATTTTCTGCTCACCTGTTGGCTCCGACTTCAAAAATTGGAAGATACATACCCTCAAGCCTTGTCCTGCAGCTCTTATAGCTTGTCCAATGGCAGTAGTTGTCTTACCTTTTCCCGCTCCAGTATAAACCTGAATCAGTCCTTTTGATAGATGAGGCATCCTATCCTTCCTTATACAAAACACCTCCCATTTTTAGTTTCATCTTTAACTCCTTGGTAAACATTTAAGGATAGAGGTTAAATTCCCTCCTTTAATGTGATAATCCACCTCTATATCTTTCGTACCTCTATCATTGAACAAGATAGAAAGTCCACAAGATTCGAACATCTCTTTATCAGAAGAACCATCTCCAATAGCTACGGTATTTACAGGAGATGTTTTTATCTCATTGCATATCTCTCTAACCAAATCCTTTTTGCCCCTTTTACTATCTGGATCATTCGATACATTTATCTTCACCCCTTTAAACCAATCTGATTCATCATACATCAGTTCATTGGCATAAACCCTTATATCGTCTATCCCAACCTTTCTTTTAATCCTTTTCCCTAAATAACTGAACCCAGTTGAAAGAATAGCAATTTTAATGCCGTCGTTTCTAAGTCTTTTAAACGTTTCTTCCAGTCCTTCTACAAAGGGAATCTCATCTAAGGCCTCTTCTATCTCGCTCCTTCTCTTACCCTGCCAAAGGGAGGTATCAAACTCCACAAACTGTTCATATGAGATCTTATGAGAGAGATATCTATCAAGATACACCTCACCCTTACCATCCCAGAGCGAAAATTTACGGTGTAGATATTCCCATGGACTCACAACTTCGGTCAATGTACCATCCATATCAAATAGACATAAGGAGACTTTTACAGGAAGAGGTACTGTAATCTTCCCCTCTTCATCGCCAATATCCTTTGCTCTCCCCTCATTGTATAATTTAGCAGTTAGAGATGCTATAACAGCATCAATCATATGTGGGGTTATTGTGTCACTCCATCTCTGCAATCTAAGATAGTTTTTAAGGTTCAAATAAAGGAGCCTCCAATCTTCCATGCTCCAATATCTTCTATCTTTTTTAGTTATAGATAGATCCAAAAATTCAATGGTAGTTCCAGGATGAATCTCAATTATATCTGAAATACCGTTGTCTTTCAACCTTTTCTTTAAATGATAACCTCTTAACATAAGTGGTGCAATCAAGGTAGGTGAAAATGGTGAAAAATTTGGGTTGCAACAATATCTACTCTTCATCCCCTGAAGTATTCTGTCACATTTCCTTGATCCATATGTTCCATCTTTACCTGTTGGTAAGGTAAGGGGTGCATCAATAGCAGTGAGGGTAGGTTTTCTCGAAACCACAAATTCAATTATATCTTTATCACTTCGTAATGTGGAGATTTCAGTAATTTCATTATCCCTAAGTAGGCTTACGCCTGTTTCCTTATTTGGGGATCCTGCCAAGTCAATTCCAATGTAATTAGACATCCTTACCCTTCAGACTTCCTTAAATTTTAATTGATTTTTGATATCCTGTCAATAAAAAATAGTTGCAAGGTTCTCAAGTAGTATGATATAATATACAATACAGTAAAAGAGGAAAAAAGGACAGGGGACATAGCTCAGTTGGGAGAGCGTCTGCTTGGCGTGCAGAAGGTCAGGGGTTCGAATCCCCTTGTCTCCACCAAAGACGTACATCTCCAGAGAGGATTCTCTTGGTAGCACCGTTTAATCCTTTAATTATCAAAGCACCATCTTCATCAACGCCCATTGCCCTTCCTTTAATTATTTCACCCAATGTGGCAACCTCTACATCATGTCCAAAGATACAATCATAACCCTTCCATTCCTTTAATATCCATGAAAATTTTCCCTCTGTAAATAGGAGGTATAATCTTTCCAATTCCTCTAAAAGGGATTTAAGAAGATCTATCCTTTTAATATCCTTACCAAGCTCCTCTTTTATAGATGTAGCAGTTTTTTGTAATCCTTCAGGGAATACATTCATATCCATATTTACATTGATTCCTATTCCTACAATAACAAAATTTATCAGATCAAGTTCAGAATCCATCTCAGTCAATATTCCACATACCTTTTTTTTTCCTATCAAAACATCATTTGGCCATTTTAAAAAGACAGGTAAACCCACGACCTTTTTTATGGACTTACAAACAGCCAAAGAAGAAAGTAAGGTAAGTCTTGAGGCATCGGCTGGAGAAACGCGAGGTCTTAAGATTAAAGACATCCATATACCTCCAAAAGGGCTTACCCATCTCCTTCCTATCCTACCCTTTCCTTTGGTTTGACGCTCAGCAATAACTAACGTTCCTTCTTCTTCAGATGCAAGAGCTAAATCCCTCGCAACATCATTCGTTGAACCCGTTTCTTTAAAATAATAGATCTTATGTCCTATAAACTTTGTGGAAAGTTCTTCTTTTATCTCTCTTGGTAACAATAAATCCGGGATGTTATAAAGTCTATATCCAAAGCGGGGTATGGATGAAATTCCGTATCCTTCCTCTTTCAACGCCTTAATATGTTTCCAAATACTTGTCCTTGAACATCTAAACATGCTACTTAATGCTCTACCTGAAACAACCCCCTTTTCTTCCTTTAAAATTCTCAATATCTTATCTCGCATGATAACCTAATATATCAAGGATTGAGATAGGATGTCAATAATTTTCTTGAATCCCTTTAAAAAACTGAAACTTACCCACATCTTAGGACAAGATTGTACAGAAAAGAGTATCTTCTA
>JASEIO010000026.1 GCA_030017475.1 bacterium
CCTTATAGCGATTTTTTCTTGCATTTTATTTCAATATATGCTATAATTAGTTCAACGAGTGGGGTAAAACCCACTTTTTTGTTTAAGTGAAATTGAATGGATAAACTTGCGGATGTGGTTAAACAGATTATTAAGGAGATAGTTTTAACCACTAACATAGAATTGGTAGATGTTGAATATCTAAAAGCAGGTAGAAGTAGGTTATTGAGAATCTTTATTGATAAAAAAGGGGGCGTAACCATAGGTGATTGTCAGTTGATTAGTAAAAAGGTATCCCAAGAACTTGACTTGAAGAACTTAATCCCTTATAAGTACAGGGTAGAGGTCTCATCTCCAGGTCTAAATAGGGTTCTTAAAAAGGATGAGGATTTCAAACATTTTATGGGAAGGCTGGTAAAGATCACCACCTATTCCCAGTATAGTGGCAAAAATGCATTCGTTGGATATTTAAAGGCATATAATAAAGGAGAAATGGTTATTGAGTTAAAGGGCTGTCGGAAGTTATTCAAAATCCCAATCTCAGAAATTGCTAAAGCAAGGTTAGAAATAGATAACGTCTTCGGATAGATAGAGAAAGCCCTCGGATTAATTTTGTCTAATAACAAAAGGGAGACAATCTTTATGAATGGCGAATTTAGAGAAGCGCTTGAGATATTAGAAAGAGACAAAGGAATAGACCGTGATACTCTAATAAAGACCATTTGTGATGCCCTTTATTCTGGATACAAGAAAAGTTTTGGCTCTTCACAAAATGTAGAGATAAAAGTCGATGATGAGACCCTGGATATAAAGGTTTTTGTTGTAAAAAAGGTAGTTAAAAAGGTTGAAGACGAAAGGTCTCAGATTTCTTTGGATGAGGCAAAGGCTTTTAAAAATGATATAGAGCCTGAAGAGAAAATTTCGATAGAGATTACCCCGAAGGAATTTGGAAGAATTGCTGCCCAGACTGCAAAACAGGTAATAATCCAGCGTATTAGAGAAACAGAAAGGGAACTGGTCTATAATGAGTATAAGGCTCGGGTTGGGCAGGTGATTAATGGACAAGTAACACGGATGGATGATCAGAATGCCTTCATTAATTTAGGAAAAGTTGAAGGAATTTTGCCGAGACGGGAGATCCCCTCTCGGGAAAGGTTAAATTTGGGAGACAGGATTAAGGTTTATGTGCTTTCAGTAAAAAAATCAAGTAAAGGTCCACAGATTGTTTTGTCTAGAACCTATCCTGATTTAGTGAGAAGATTGTTTGAATTAGAGGTCCCAGAGATTTATGAAGGACTGGTTAAGATAAAAGGTGTAGCGAGGGACCCAGGATATCGTACAAAGATTGCTGTTTCGTCCACCGATTCAAAAATTGATTCTGTAGGAACATGTGTAGGGGTGAAGGGAACCAGGGTTCAAGCAGTGATAAAAGAACTAAATGGGGAGAAGATTGATATTGTGCAGTATTCAGATGATATAAGTATATTTATTAAAAATGCCCTAAATCCAGCTAAAGTTATTGAGATAATTGTAAATGAGAAAGAGAAACAAGCTACAGTGATTGTTCCGGATAAGCAACTTTCTTTGGCTATTGGCAGATCAGGTCAGAATGTAAAACTTGCAGCAAAACTTACTGGTTGGAAGATTGACATAAATTCCGAGTCTCAAAGGAAAGATGAGAGATTAAAAGCCGAAAAAGCGCCTTTTGGAAAAGTTACTGCTTTATCCATGCTTCCTGGGGTTGGTAAAAAATTAGAGGAGAAGCTTAAAGCACAGGGATTTTCCTCTATAGAAGATATCTCTAAAACTACCCTGGAGAATTTGATGGAAATTCCTGGGATAGGAGAAGAAAAGGGAAAGCGAATTTTGGACGGAGCTAAGCAAATGCTTAAGGATAAAAGGTGAGGTATAAGTTGAGGATTTATGAGTTAGCAAAAGAGCTGAATATGCCCCCAAAAAAACTAATGGAAGAGATCTTAAATCTTGGGATTAAGGTAAAAAGTCATATGTCGACTGTGGATGAAGAAGTAGTTAAAGACTTAAGGGAGCTTTTTCGAGAGGAAAAGACTAAGACTATTTCTATTCCGGAGCATATAACAGTTGGAGAATTGAGTAAAAAACTTGGAGTTAAAGTAAATGATTTAATCTTAAGTTTAATGAAAGATGGTTTGATTTATACAAAAAACCAAAGAGTTGATTTAGATTTGGCAAAAAGGATTGCCAAAGGCTATAATTACGAGGTAAAGATTGTACCCATCGAAGAGGAAGGTTTGGTTGAAAAAGATACCGAGGCTTCCGTTCCACGCCCGCCTGTGGTTACTATTATGGGGCATGTTGATCATGGAAAAACCTGTCTTTTAGATGCCATACGAGAAAAGGATACCGTATCGCATGAGGTTGGTGGAATCACTCAACATATAGGTGCCTATAAAGTAAAGACTAAGAGAGGGGAAGTGGTGTTTTTAGATACACCTGGACATGAAGCCTTTACTGCGATGCGGGCAAGGGGTGTAAAGGTGACAGATATTGTAGTTTTGGTTATTGACGCAGTGGACGGAGTAATGCCTCAGACCGAAGAGGCAATTGCTCATGCCAAAGAGGCTCAGGTTCCAATAGTAGTAGCTATAAACAAGATTGATCTTCCTTCTGCTAATCCCGAAAGGGTGAAGCAGCAATTGGCAAACCTCGGATTGGTTTCCGAAGATTGGGGAGGGAAGACGATTGTTGTAGAGACATCAGCCAAAGAAAAGATAGGTCTTGAAAATCTATTGGAGATGCTTCTTTTAGAAGCAGAGATGTTAGAGTTGCGGGCAAACCCCAATCGCCTCGCTAAGGGAGTAGCCATAGAGGCAAGATTGGATAAAGGAAGGGGTCCAGTAGCAACCCTCTTAGTGCAAAATGGAACATTGCACATTGGAGACTATTTTGTTGTTGGGGTTCATTACGGAAAGGTAAGGGCAATGTTTGATGAACATGGTAACCGGGTGTTTCAGGCAAGACCTTCTACTCCTGTTGAAGTAATAGGATTACCTTCTGTCCCCGAACCAGGGGATCCATTTTTTGTAGTGGAGTCAGAGAAAAGGGCAAAGGAGATTTCTTTAAAAAAGCAGGAAATTGAAAGGGGCCGGGAAGAGAAGTCCCCAAGGAAGGTAAGATTAGATGATTTATACCGCGAGATCTCGAAAGGAATGAAGGAATTAAAGATTATTATAAAGGCAGATGTAAAAGGGTCAGTAGAGGCACTGCGGGAATCCCTCGAAAAATTTAAAGTGGATGGTGTAGAGATAAAGGTGATTTATGGAGGTGTAGGGGGTGTAACTTATGGAGATATAATGCTTGCTTTGGCATCCAATGCAATTGTTATCGGATTTCATGTCAAGGAGGATTCAAAAATAAAACAATTAGCAGACTCTTTAGGTGTAGATATTAGACATTATCAGGTGATTTACGATGTTATTCAGGATATCAAAAAGGCAACGATTGGATTATTAGAGCCAGAATCCCGGGAGATAGCCCTTGGGAAGGCTGAAGTAAGAAATACATTTAAGATATCTAAAGTAGGAACTGTTGCTGGTTGCTATGTTAAAGAAGGAAAGGTTCTGAGGGCGTCACTTGTTAGGTTAAAAAGAGATGGAAAGGTTTTATACGAGGGTAAAATAAAATCCTTGAAAAGGTTTAAAGATGATGTCAGAGAAGTTTTGGCTGGATATGAATGCGGAATAGGATTAGAGGGATTTGAGGGTATAGAGATAGGGGATGTTATAGAAGTCTTTATGGTAGAGAAGGTCCCTAAATATAATTAAAGATGGTAATTGGGGTTTGCAAATTAGAGTTATATATCCCTGGAAATGGGAGCCTAAAAGAGAAACGGAGGATTTTAAAAGGTATGCTTTCTCAAGTTCGAGTAAAATTCAATGTAGCAGTTTCAGAAGTAGGAAACTTCTCCCTTTGGCAAAAGTCAAGTATTGGTGTTGCCTGTGTAACACCGGATAAAAGGTTTGCCTCCCAGATTCTTAATAAAGTAGTCGATTTAATAAAAGGACTTCCATCGGTTCAGATTTTAGATTATGAAATAGAGATGTTATAATGCCTTACAAAAGAGCTGAAAGGGTGAGTGCACTTATTAAAAAAGAGATAAGCGATATCATCCAAAGAAAGATAAAAGATCCCAGAGTTGGACTTGTTTCTATAACCCATGTTTGGGTATCAAAGGATTTACGTTTGGCCAAGGTTTATGTTTCAATCTATGGAAATGAACATGATGTGCGGGAGGGCACATCATGTTTAAAGAACTGTTCCTCCTTTATAAGACAGGAATTGGGGAAGAGGATAAGATTAAGATATATACCCGAGATTTGTTTTATTTATGATCCCTCTATTATGGAGTCGATTAGAATTTCAGAAATAATAAGATCATTGAAAGAAAAATGAATGAATTGACTTCTATCTTACAGGTTTTTCGGGAAAAAGACCACTTTTTGATTACATCCCATATTAACCCTGATGGCGATTCAATCTCAGGAGAACTTGCCTTAGCCAATTTGTTGCAGAGAATTGGTAGGCATGTTACTATTGTTAATGAAAACCCTGTGCCAGAAATGTATAGATTCTTGCCGAACACGGATTCTATAAGACCTTACCCATGTGAGCCTTCGAAGTTCCAGGTATCTTTAATCTTGGATTGCAATGAATGGGAGAGGGTCGGAAAGGTTGCTCCTTTAGCTATGTCAGCCAATCTTGTGATTAACATCGACCATCATCTTGGAGGTACTGGTTTAGGAAGATACAATTATATAGATACAGAGGCCTCCTCCATTGCCGAACAGATTTATAAAATAGCCAATATGATAGATGTTCCCATAGATTATCCTTTGGCCTTATATTTATACGTGGGAATCTTAACAGACACTGGATGCTTTAAAGAGGTAAATACCACCTCTTTAACCCATAAAATCGTAGCAGATCTTTTATCATATGGCATTTCCCCGAAAGAGGTTTTTTCATCCCTTTATGAAAATAATACCAAGTCGTTTATTGAATTATTGGGCCATGCCTTAACTACCTCGAAAGTAACTGAGGATGGTAAAATTTCCTGGATTATTATTCCCAAGAATAAGTTCCAGGAGGTAGGGGTGAATCCAGAGGATTTGGATGTAGAGAGGATTATCGATCAGATTCGTTCTATAAAAGGTGTTACTGTATCCTGCCTTTTTCGAGAATTAGATAACGAAAGGATAAAAATAAATTTTAGAGGCAAAGGGCGAGAAATTGATGTAAGTAAAATTGCTGCTCGCTTTGGTGGGGGAGGACATAGACTTGCCTCAAGTTGTATCTTCTCTGGATCAATCGCTGAAGCAGAGAGGAGGGTAATTGACGAAGTGAAGAGATGGACGGGGTGTTAAGTATCAATAAACTAAAGGGGATAACCTCTCATGATGTGGTTCAGAAGGTGAGAAGAATACTTGCTATAAAAAGGGTTGGACACACAGGCACCTTGGATAAATATGCTACTGGGGTTCTTATTGTCTTGATAGGTAAGGCCACAAAGATTTCGCAGTTTTTGAAATCGGACACCAAGGAATATGAAGCTTCGTTAAAATTAGGAATTACCACTTCAACCCAGGATGCCTGGGGTGAGGTCTTAGGTGAAGAGGATTGCAGTAAAATCGAGGTGGAAGACGTAAAGAGGGTTCTTGACAAATTTAAAGGAGAGTTAGAACAAACTCCTCCTATCTTTTCTGCAATCCACGTTGGAGGAAGAAGGTCGTATGAGTTAGCTAGATGTGGGGAAAAGGTAGAACACCATCCTCGAAAGGTAATAATATATGAAATAGAGATGACAAACTTTAAGAAGAAAAGATTTCCAGAATTGAGTATTCGTGTAGTAGTATCTCCTGGTACTTATATCCGTAAATTGTGTGAGGACATAGGGCAAGCCTTAGGGGTAGGAGCTCACCTTACTTCCCTAAATAGAACAAGAAATGGACCATTTAAAATCTTATCCAGCATAACCCTTCAAGAATTGGAAGAGGCTAAAAGGTGCGATAAGCTCATGGAGGTAATTTGCACAATGGATAAGGCATTATCAAATTTTCCTGCTGTAGAGATAATGGATAGGGATATAGGGGCAATAATAAATGGACAAGCGGTTTACTCTAATAGAATTGATTTAAAGGAAGGTTTAGCTAAAATCCGCAGTCCTTACTCACAACTTTTAGGGATAGGGAAGGTATATAAAGATGGTAAGAAAACAGTTATTAAACCATTTCGGATCTTCTACCAAGAGGCGTAAAGGTGTAGTTTTGACTCTTGGTGTTTTTGATGGGGTTCATTTGGGGCATCAAAGGATAATAGGTGAGGTAGTAAGATATGCAGAGGCAATCCGAGGGATAAGTGTAGTAGTAACCTTTCATCCTCACCCACAGGAGGTTTTGAAATCCAAAAAGGTACCCCTTTTAATACCCATAGATAGAAGGGTTGAATTGATAAAGAAGATGCATGTTGATGAGGTTATAACAATAGATTTTACTAAGGAATTGTCAGCCCTTTCGCCTCGTGCGTTTTTGGAGCAAATTCTATTCCCAAGATTGGATATCAAAAGGATCTTTGTAGGAAAGAATTTTCATTTTGGAAAGGATAGAAAGGGAGATGTGGAGTCTTTGAAAAAGATGTGCAATAATTATGGTATAGACGTAGTGGTAGTTCAAGAGGTATCCACTAATGGATGTACTATCTCGAGTACCAAGATTCGAGAGGCGATTCAACGGGGCGAAATTCCAAAGGTGCGAAAATCCCTTGGTCGTTTTCCAGAAATTACAGGGATGGTTTCCAAAGGAGAAAGAAGAGGACGAGTTTTAGGATATCCCACTGCCAATGTTAGTTTAGATAGCAATATAGCCCTTCCATCAAATGGGGTATACGCAGTATATGTTGGGATTAACAATAGGAAGTATCAAGGGATGTCCAATTTGGGATACCGACCAACATTTAACTCTCGCATGTTTAACCTCGAAGTTCATATATTTGATTTTGATCAAAAGATTTATGATTTTCCTATTAGAGTCTTTTTTGTGGAAAAGATGAGGGATGAGATAGCCTTTAGTAATATAGATATGTTGCGGGATCAGCTTAAAGAAGATGTAAAGAAGGCAAGAGAGATACTAAATCGTTCAACGTTTAACGAAAAAAAGGAGGTGTAATATGGCTTTAACACAAGAGGTAAAACGTTCTGTAATCTCTGAATATAAAGTACATGAGAAGGATACAGGTTCGCCTGAGGTTCAAATAGCTATTTTGAGCACAAAGATTAATTATCTAACAGAGCATCTTAAACTTCATCCAAAGGATCATCACTCAAGACGCGGCCTCCTAAAAATGGTTGGAAGAAGAAGAAGATTGCTTAATTACTTAATGAATAAAGATATGGAGAGGTATAAAAATATTATAGGTAGGTTAGGACTACGCAAGTAACTTAGCTTGTAGGCTGTGAATGGAAATTGGAAAATTAGGAAATTAACTTACAATTTCCTAATCTCTGATTAAAAGAGGAGGGTATTTTGGAATCAATTGAAATTGAGATAAATGGGAAGATGCTTTCTATTGAAAGAGGAAAGATGGCAGCTCAGGCTGACGGCGCTTGTTTAGTAAGGTATGGGGCTACAGTAGTTCTTGTAACCTCTGTTATGCAACAGGAGATAAAAGAGGATATAGACTTTTTCCCTTTAACTGTGGAGTACCAGGAAAGGGCCTATGCTGCTGGAAAGATACCAGGAGGATTTATAAAGAGGGAAGGGAGGCCTCAAGATAAAGAGATATTGTGTAGTAGGCTGATAGATAGATCATTACGTCCCTTATTTCCTAAACATTTAAGACAGGAGGTTCAGATTATAGCCACAGTCTTATCTTACGATCAGGTAAATCACCCAGACGTTTTAGCTATAATTGGAGCCTCCTGTGCCTTGAGTATGTCTCCCATTGCCTTTTTAGGACCTGTCGTAGGAGTGAGAATAGGGAAGATTGACTCTCGCTTTATTGTCAACCCATCCTCTCAACAGATGGAGGAAAGTGTCCTTGATTTAGTGGTAGCTGGAACCGAGGAAAATGTAGTAATGCTTGAGGGGGGAGCGAAAGAGGTGGAAGAAGAGGAAATTTTGGAAGGGATTGAGGTCGCACATCGTGAGATAAAAAGGATAATTCCCTTTCTCAAAGGGCTTGAGAATAAAAATAAGATAGAGGTTCCACATACCGAGGTAGATCCGCATATTGAACAGGAGATAAGAGAATTTGCATTACCTGATTTAGAGGAGGCAAATAAATTCAAAGAAAAAAAGGAAAGAGAGGTTGCCATCTCCCAGGTAATAAAAAAGACCTTAGAACGATTTTCTCCCCCTTATGAAGAAAGAGATATTAAGGCTACAATAGAGAAAGCCGAAAGGGAAATGATAAGATCCAAAATTTTACTGGAAGGGGTAAGGGTGGATGGCAGAAGATTAAATGAGGTGAGAGAAATATCCTGCGAAGTAGCCACCCTTCCCTGTACTCATGGCTCAGGACTATTTACAAGAGGCGGGACCCAAGCCTTAGCTGTAGTTACATTAGGGACCTCGGTTGATGAGCAGATTGTTGATGATGTTGAAGGAAGGACATCAAAGAGATTCATGCTCCATTATAATTTCCCTCCCTTTTCAGTTGGAGAGGTAAGACCAATGAGGGGTCCAGGAAGGCGTGAGATTGGACATGGTGCCTTGGCTGAACGTGCCCTTTTACCTGTCATTCCTAAAGAGGTAGATTTTCCTTATACTATAAGGATTGTCTCTGACATTTTAGAGTCAAATGGGTCTACTTCTATGGCTACTGTGTGTGGCGGAACCCTTGCCCTTATGGATGCAGGTGTTCCCATATCCCGACCTGTTGCTGGAGTGGCCATGGGATTGGTTAAAGAGGGGGATAGGGTTGCTATCTTGTCTGATATAACTGGATTAGAAGATCGTATAGGAGATATGGATTTTAAGGTTGCTGGAACCCAAAAAGGGATAACCTCAATACAGATGGATATTAAGGTCACAGGAATAGATACTGAAATTATGCGAAGCGCCTTACAACAGGCAAAAGAGGGAAGGATGTTTATTCTGGATGAAATGGCTAAGGTGATGTCCGTTCCACGGTCGAAAATTTCACCCCTTGCACCTCGTATCATTACCACCTTTATTCCCACATCCAAGATCAAAGATGTTATTGGTCCAGCTGGAAAAACAATTAGGAATATCATTGATACAACAGGGGTTAAGATTGATATAGGTGATGATGGGAAAATACTGATTGCCTCTCCTGATGAAGAGGCATCTATCCAGGCAATGGAGATGATCAAGTATCTAACTGCAGAGGTGGAAGTAGGGAAGATATATTTGGGGAAGGTTAGAGGGGTGGCAAAATTTGGCGCCTTTGTAGAGATATTACCTGGCAAGGAAGGATTGGTTCATATTTCTCAATTGGCCGATCATCATGTAAGAAGGGTAGAGGATATACTAAATGAGGGAGACGAGGTTTTAGTAAAAGTGACTTCAATCGACGAACAAGGAAGGATCAATCTTTCAAGAAAACAGGCCTTGTATGAAAAAAGTCATCCAATCGTAAGTACCCGTAGTTTAAAAAGATGCAATGAATTACAAAAATGGATTTGGTGAAGAGATATGTATCATAAACATGTCTTTGAAAATGGAATAACCTTGATTGTGGATGAAATGTCACATGTTAGATCTGTATCTATTGGTATTTGGGTAAAGGTAGGGACAAAACACGAGGATTCGTCGGAGAATGGCATCTCTCACTTTATTGAACATATGATGTTTAAAGGAACAAGGTCTAAAAGTGCGCAACAGATTGCAGAGACTATAGATGGGGTAGGGGGTCAATTAGGGGCATTCACATCCCGTGAACATACATGTTACTATGCCAAGGTTTCGAACGAGCACGTAACAACCGCTATCTCCCTTTTGTCAGACATATTTCTAAATTCATTATTCGACTCGGAGGAAGTGGAGAAAGAGAAGAGGGTAGTTTTAGAAGAGATTAAGATGGTAGAGGATGACCCCCAAGAATTAATCCATGATCTTTTCACTCAAACCATTTGGGGCTCTTCTTCTTTAGGGCAACCTATCTTAGGGAAGGCTTCGGTTATAAATAGCTTAGATTCCGACAGATTGATTGATTTCTGGCACACCCATTACACCCCAGACAGGATAGTAATCTCAGTAGCAGGAAATGTTGATTATAATCTTATCCTTAAGGAGATAGGTTCCTTCTTTAACTCCTCTAATGGGACGCCCTGGGGGCAAAAGATGGATCTTCCCGAGGTTAAACGAAATCTCTCCTTTAAAAAAAGGGATTTAGAACAGATCCATCTTTGTTTAGGTGTCCCTGGTCTTCCGTATACTGATAAAGATAGATATGCCTTACTTATCTTGAATACTATCTTGGGCGGCGGAATGAGTTCTCGCCTATTTCAAGAGATAAGAGAGAAAAGGGGGTTAGCTTACGCTGTATATTCCTATCAGGCATCATATAAAGATGCAGGTTTGTTTGTAGTATATATGGGAACTTCACCCAAGAATTTGCAAGAGTCAACTGATATAATATTTTCACAATTCTTTGATTTAAAAAATAATGGAATAACAGATGTTGAATTGGGCAAGGCAAAAGAGCAATTAAAAGGGAATCTAATCTTACACTCAGAAGATACCTATGATCGGATGACAAGATTAGCAAGGCATGAGTTGTATTTTAAAAGATTTTTTACCTTAGATGAAACCTTGCATATGATAGATGAGGTTAATCTATCCCAAGTAAAAGAGGTTGCCAGGTCTTTATTCCAATCTGAATACCTAAATCTTGTCCTAATCGGTAATGTAAAAGAAGAGGACGTTAAAAGGGTGAAACTAGAGTGTTGAAAAATGAAATCCTCTAAATTAGAGAAAGAATCTAAGACATTATTTGAGGCCATAGGAATTATATTGATTGGGGTTTCTTTATTTTTTATTGTTAGCTTAGTTACTTATACACCTTCAGACACTAAATGGGCAACCACCCATCCCAATTTACCACCAAAGAATTATGCTGGAATCGTAGGGGCATATCTTTCTCAAGGACTTTTTGGTTTATTTGGTGGAGGTGCCTATGTTTTACCAATCATTTTAGCCCTTATTGGAGTGGCAAGCACTATGGGGAAGATGGGGAAGGTCCATTTATTAAAAGGGATAGGTATAATCCTTTTAATTATTTCCTGCTCCACCCTATTTTCGCTTCCTGCTACTACATCATTTGAAGTTACTAAGGCAGGAGGGATAATCGGCGCAAGTATAGCTCCAAGGCTAAAACAACTCTTTAATTTTGGGGCATATTTGATAGTTATAATATCTTTCATCCTCGGATTTATCTTTTTTACTGAACTTTCCATTTCTACTGCCATGCGGGAGATTAAAAAAGGTGCCAAGGCCTTAATCAATAAAATTTCCACAGAAAGATCTGCGAGGAAGGTAAAGAAAAGACCTATGGTTTCTGTGTCTTTGGAAAAAAGGACATCTTTGGAAGAAAGGGGAGCTATTACCCCTTCATACCAACTACCTCCTTTATCCTTATTGCAAGATCCGCCAAAATGGACTGAAAAAGGGATTAAAGAGGATTTGCTGACTACATCCAATCTTTTAGAGGACACCCTACGTCAGTTTGGCATTACTGCCCGGGTGGTTAATGTAAATAGAGGACCAGTGGTTACGAGTTTTGAGGTAAAGCCAGAGCGAGGAGTAAAGGTGTCATCAATCGTAAATCTGTCCAATGACATTGCCTTGGCTTTGGCAGCAAAGGCAGTTAGGATAGAGGCACCAATTCCTGGAAAACAGGCTATTGGAATTGAGATCCCTAACAAGAAGCCATCCATTGTTTACCTTAAAGAGATTATTGAATCTCCGACATTCCAGGAAAACGTATCTTTATTAACTGTTGCCTTGGGGAAGGATATAACTGGTGCACCTTATATAATGGATTTATCCCGCGCTCCTCATCTATTGATTTCAGGGACAACAGGATCTGGCAAATCGGTTTGTATATCCTCTATCATTGCCAGCATCTTATATAACGCTACCCCCCGTGATGTAAAGTTTTTGCTAATCGATCCAAAAAGGGTAGAATTAACGGTTTTTTCAGGAATGCCTAATTTGGTTACTGAAGTTGTAACTGATGTTAAGCAGGCAAAGCATGCATTAATTTGGCTAGTTCAAGAGATGGAGAAAAGGTATAGAGTTTTTGCGGATTATGGAGTAAGGGATATAGAAAATTATAGGAAATTGAAGGAGAAAGGGGAAGAGTTCCCTTATATTGTGATGATAATAGATGAATTGGCAGATCTTATGCTGTCATCCCCTCAGGATTGTGAAAATGCTATAATACGTCTTGCCCAGATGTCCCGTGCCGTAGGAATACATCTGGTTTTGGCAACCCAAAGGCCTTCAGTGGATATAATAACTGGCCTTATTAAAGCCAATTTTCCATCTCGTATTGCCTTTCAGGTCTCCTCCCGGGTCGACTCTCGAACCATTTTAGATATGAATGGGGCAGAGAAGTTGTTAGGGAAAGGGGATATGCTTTTTATCCCACCAGATGAAGCAAAACCCGTTAGGATACAAGGGTCATATATCTCTCCAAAAGAGATTGAGGAGATAGTCAGATTCATTAAACAACAGGGAATTCAAGATATTCCAGAGGAGAAATACGAGGTTTTTAAACCAGAGGTTATAGAGGTAGAGGAAGAGAAGGATGAACTTTTTGAAAAGGCATTAGAGATAGCTTCAAGAAGTAGAAAAATCTCCACCTCTATGCTTCAGCGACGGCTCCGTATTGGATATAATAGGGCAGCAAGAATAATTGAGCTGATGGAGGGAAAAGGGATTGTTTCCCAACAAATAGGAAGCAAACCAAGGAAGGTATTGATTGGTAAAGATGACCTCTGAAGAAGGGGGTGGTTTTGAGAGAAAGGGTAGTTAAATTCATAGCTACAGGTAGTTATACAGGGTATTCTCCAGTTCTTTCTGGGACTATTGGTAGTTTGGTTGGTGCAGGGATTTACCTATGGATTTCTTATTTTAGTACCTTAATCTACATACTATTTCTTCTTTTATTTCTTATATTTGGGATCTGGATATGCAAAGCCGCTGAAGGGATTTTTCAAGAATCAGACTCACCTTATATTGTGATTGATGAGATATGTGGCTATTTAGTAGCTATGTTTTTACTTCCAAAAACCCCTTTTTTTATCATCCTCTCCTTTATCATCTTTAGAATCTTAGATGTCTCGAAACTCTATCCTATCAATATTATTCAAAAAGTGAAAAATGGTTTTGGGATTATGCTTGATGATTTTACGTGTGGGATTGTAACCAATATTATCTTACAAATAATAAGGTGCATTTATGTTCAATAGAGATGGTTTATTTTGCAAGGAAAGGGTCTTACGGGTAGTTAGTTTGGAGGAGAAAGATGTCCTTCGTTTGTTGAAAGGTCTGGATAGAGAAGGTACCCATATCAGACTAATCCCCGGAAATTATGGTGTAGATATTAAGCTTCAGATAGAGGCGAGGAATGAACAGGTTGCCGCATCTTTACTTTCGACTTTAGAGGAGGAAGTGAGGCGCAGACTTGGGGATAATATTTATGGAGTAAACAATGAAACATTGGAGCGTATTGTAGGTTATCTATTATATCTTAGAAGACTTACCTTATCCATAGCTGAATCTTGTACAGGCGGATTGGTTTCCAATTTAGTGACAAATGTTTCTGGTTCCTCTAAATATTTTAAAGGAGGGATAGTTGCCTATAGTAATGAGAGCAAAATAAAATTCCTTAGGGTTCCAAAAGAGATAATTGAAAGATTTGGGGCTGTATCCCAGGAAACTGCCCGCTTTATGGCCAAAGGTGTAAAGGATGCCTTTTCAACTGATATAGGAATAGGTATAACTGGAATTGCGGGTCCAACGGGTGGCACTTCGGATAAACCAGTAGGTTTGACCTATATATCATTATCCTCTAAAAACGGATCCCTTTGTCGCATGTTTACGTTCAAAGGCTCGAGAGAAGATATTAAATTCAAGGCAAGTTATGCCTCTTTAGACATTATAAGGAGGAAATTACAAGACTGATGGGATTAACAGATGGATAGAGATTATGACCTATCAAGAGGCGATAGATTTCTTATATGATTTACAAAGATCTGGAGTCAAGTTAGGACTTAAAAGGGTTAAAAAGCTACTTTCACTTTTAGGAAATCCACATAAGAATTTACAAGTGATTCATGTAGGGGGGACAAATGGTAAGGGTTCGGTTACGACATTTATCAGTTCCATACTAAAAGAGGCGGGTTTCCGAATAGGTACATATACATCCCCACACCTTACGCGTTTTAACGAAAGGATAGCTATTAATGGTCGCCAAATCAAAGATGAAGAGATTACCTCTTTGGTTGAAGAGATAAGACCACAGGTGTTAAAAGTCGGATCCACCTCATTTGGACATCCTACCTTTTTTGAGGTAACAACTGCTATGGCCTTTTTATATTTTCAGCGAATGAAGCCTGAGTTTGTAGTTTGTGAGGTTGGTTTAGGTGGAAGATTAGATGCCACAAATGTCCTTTCTTCTTTGATTCAGGTAATAACTAATATTGGGGTTGATCACATTGATTATTTAGGAAATTCTATCCCTTGCATTGCAAAAGAGAAGGCTGGAATCATAAAAAATTCTGGTACAGTGATTGTTGGTATTTATGACCAAAAGGTATTACGTATCTTTGAAAGGATCTGTTCAAAGAGGAATGCTACACTTTTTAAGATTTGGAGAGATATGGGGTGGAGATTAATTAGCTCAAACCGTAGCGGTCAGATCTTTAGTATCAAAGGAATTGTTAACCGCTATGACAATCTCCATATTAAACTACTGGGTAATCATCAAATACTAAATGCCGTCCTTTCAGTAGGAGTAGTTGAACTATTGAGGAAGTTTGGTATTGTAGTAAAAGAGGAAGGCATAAGGTTGGGTTTAGCTAAGGCCCAACTTCCTGGACGGTTGGAGATAATCAGGAAGAATCCTTTGATTGTCTTGGATGTAGCCCATAATGAGGATGGTGCCCGCGCCCTGAGAAATGCAATAGTTTCTCTATTTACCTATGATAGATTAATCCTGGTAATAGGAATCTTAAAGGATAAGGCGATTGATAATATCTTAGAAATCCTAACCCCTTTAGCCTCCACAGTTGTTGTTACCCAGCCGATGGTTAATAGAGCTACGGAATTGGATGTCCTCTTACGTATGGCTTTAAGATATAACCGAAATACTGTAGGTTTTAAAGAGGTAAAGGATGGGGTAAGGTTTGCTCAAGCATTGGCTACGGAATCTACGCTTATTTTAATTACTGGTTCCCATTTCACGGTTTCAGAGGCAAGAAATTTTTTATAATTTTTGATTTTTTTGTTGCATTTATAAACATCGAGTGGTATAATATACATTCAATTAAGATCAGTCAAGTTGCCTTTTCTTTACTAAAAGATATCTTTGGTGAGATTTGGGTTTTACTTGACTATAATATTATTAGAAAGGAGGGTAAGTTAAATGAAGTTTAAGCCTTTAGGTGATCGGATCTTAGTCCAGAGACTTGAGAAAGAGGAGGTAGCAAAAGGCGGGATCATCATTCCTGATACAGCTAAGGAAAAGCCACAGGAAGGGAAGGTCATTTCGGTTGGTCCAGGGAAGTTGGATGAGGAAGGTAAAAGAAGCCCTATGGAGGTTAAGGTCAATGACAGGATCCTCTTTGGCAAATATTCAGGGACAGATATAAAGATTGATGATGAGGAATATCTCATCATGCATCAAGATGATGTCCTTGGGATTATAGAATAGGAAGGAGGTGAAAGGTAGGATGGCTGCTAAACAGTTATGTTTCGCAGAAGAGGCTCGAAGGAACACCCTAAACGGGGTAAATACTCTGGCTGATGCAGTTAAGATAACCTTGGGGCCAAAAGGAAGGAATGTAGTATTAGATAAGAAGTTTGGATCTCCCACTATCACCTGTGATGGAGTAACTGTAGCCAAGGAGATTGAGCTTGAAGATCCATACCAGAATATGGGCGCTCAGATGGTCAAAGAGGTAGCTGATAAGACCAGTGACGTGGCAGGGGATGGAACTACCACAGCTACTGTCTTGGCTCAGGCAATATATAAAGAAGGCTTAAAGAATATTGCTGCTGGTGCTAATCCAATGGCCTTAAAAAGAGGCATTGAGAAGGCGACTAACGCTGTGGTAGAAGAGATAAAGAAACATTCCAAGGAGGTAAGTGAGAAGAAGGAAATGGCTCAAGTGGCTACTATCTCAGCCCATATGGACTCAACCATTGGAGATCTAATTGCTGATGCTATGGACAAGGTAGGCAAGGATGGAGTTATCACTGTGGAGGAGTCAAAGACTATACACACTGAAATGAATTTAGTAGAAGGGATGCAGTTTGATAAGGGTTATGTATCCCCTTATTTTGTTACTAATCCTGAAAGGATGGAAGCAGTCTTAGAAGAACCTTATATCCTTATCCACGAGAAGAAGATCTCAGCGATGAAAGACCTACTTCCTATCTTGGAAAAGGTTGCTCAGACAGGCAAACCTTTCTTAATCATTTCAGAGGATATAGAAGGAGAGGCATTAGCTACCTTAGTGGTGAATAAGATCAGGGGTACCTTGAAATGTGCTGCAGTGAAGGCACCAGGGTTTGGTGATCGTAGAAAGGCCATGTTAGAAGATATTGCCATTCTTACTGATGGACGGGTCATTGCTGAGGAATTGGGAATTAAACTTGAAAATGTGAGATTAGAGGATTTGGGCAGGGCCAAGAGAGTGACCATTGATAAGGAAAATACCACCATCGTTGAAGGGGCTGGAAAGAAATCCGATATCGAAGCAAGAATCTCTCAGATTAGAATAGCCATTGAGGAATCAACATCTGATTATGACAAGGAAAAATTGCAGGAGAGATTAGCAAAGCTTGCAGGAGGGGTTGCAGTTCTAAACATCGGTGCTGCTACAGAGACAGAGATGAAGGAAAAAAAGGCAAGAGTTGAAGATGCCTTGCATGCAACTCGGGCTGCAGTTGAAGAAGGAATAGTTCCTGGTGGTGGTGTAGTATTACTTAGGGCACAAGAGGCAGTGGATAAGTTGAAATTAGAGGGAGATGAAATGGTTGGTGCCCAGATTGTAAAACGGGCCTTAGAAGAACCGATTAGACAGATTGCTGAAAATGCAGGAAAAGAAGGATCGATAATAGTAGAAAAGGTAAGAAGTGGAAAGGATTACAACTTTGGTTATGATGCAGAAAAGGATGAGTTTACCGATTTAGTGAAGGCAGGGATAATCGATCCAGCAAAGGTAACTAGATCAGCCTTACAGAATGCAGCCTCAATCGCTGCGCTTATGCTTACTACAGAATGCCTGGTTACTGAAATTCCAGAGAAGGAGAAAACACCACCTGTGCCACCAGGAGCAGGTGGATATGGAGATATGTACTAAAGATAAGGCATGTCATGTGGTAGATAGTAGGTTTGCGACCTACCTACCACTATTTTCTCACCTGCTTACCTACCCACCAGTTCATTCCCTTTTTTCTCCTACTTTATGGCGAGGGTGAATTTTAAACCACAGAGAGTACAGAAATTGTTGAAATTATTATACTTATGGATTTTAAAATTAGAGGGACCGCTGTTTCGTAGGTTCTTTCTCCTGCTCACTACTCACTGTCTACTTTTCACTCTCATGATTGGATGTGGAAATAAAGGGAAGGAGACTTTGACCATTATTCATGCTGGGTCATTAACAGTTCCATTTAGAGAGTTGGAAGGTGCGTTTGAAAGATTATATGATATAGATGTAAGACGGGATGTTTCTGGAAGTTTAAGTTGTGTCCGTAAAATAACTGAACTCCAAAAATCCGCAGATTTGATTGCCCTATCAGATCACACCCTCTTCCGCGATCTATTGATACCTCGCTTTGTAGATAATTATATCCCATTTGCTAAAAATGAGATGGTTATTGTTTATACAGATAAATCGATCTATGCAGAAGAGATCAATGCAAATAATTGGTATGAGGTTCTTACAAGAGGAAAGGTTAGGCTGGCCCATTCTGATCCGAATTGTGACCCTTGCGGTTATAGGGCATTATTGGTCTGGAAGTTAGCTGAGAAACATTATAAAATCTTAGGATTATATGATATGTTAAAGAGGAACTGTCCTGAAAAGAACATAAGACCAAAAGAGACGGATTTAGTTGCCTTAATAGAGGTAGGAGAAATTGACTATGCCTTTATTTATAGATCAATAGCCAAACAACATAGGTTAAAATTTATTGAACTTCCACCGGAAATCAATTTGAGTGAAAAGGACTTTGCGGATTTCTATAAAGAGGTAGGTATTAGGATAAAAGGAAAAAGACAAAATGAACTTATAGAAAAACATGGAGAGCCGATTGTCTATGGAATTGGTATTTTAAAGGATGCCTTAAACAAAGAGGCTGCCTCATCCTTTATAGAATTTCTCTTAAGTGATAAAGGAAAGGAGATAATAAGGGAATGTGGGCAAAAACCAATCTTAAAATCCTCCTTCTGCACGGAGGAATAGTGATACATCATGTGTCAATCGGAGGATCCTTTCGGCCACGTCTTTTGACAAAGAACCTAAACCACAACTTGGGGTAATAAGGGATCGGGATAAAATAAGCCCCTCATCAATCCCTTTATTTTTTAAAGGTTTTATTCCACGAAATAGCCTCTTTACTAAATCTTCAACATTCTCATTTAATGCATTTTCTCCTGAGGTAGGAACAATACCGAAGGCGAGACTTCCACCTTTCTTTAAAAATCTATTTAACTCCGCAGGATAAAGAACCATTGTCTCTAAAAAGTTATAGGCATCAAAACTGATTATGTCTACCGATGTCGCCATTAAGACTGACCAATCCGTATTCCCACAGCAGTGAATGCCAACTATACATCCTTTTTCCTTAACAGGTTCTATTACATCATTTAACCACCTCACTACATCTTCCCTCTTAATGTTAATATATGCAGAGCCAAGTGCTGATAGATAAGGCTCATCAAAAAAGATAATCTCCTTTGTATCAAGTCCAAGTTTCTTGAAGCACTCCACTTGCCAGATTGCCTTCATAGCCAATCCTTTAATAATTGCGTCTCGTAACCCTTGATTATAAAGAATCGCCCTTTCGTGCTGATCAGTACAGGTAAGTCCAAGACTAATAGGACCAGTTACCTGACCTTTAATAAACTGCAGGGTAGCTGGTCTATTTTCCCTCAAGTAATCTAACATAGCATAAAATCCTTCACTATCCTCTTTGCGTATAGCAAAATATTCTATATCAGAGGCTAAATATCTATCATAAAATCTCTCTAACTCTTCCTCTACACCGAGGGAGGTGTCAAAATAGACCTTATCTTTATCCGGGGTTATCTTCACGCAAGGTAAATTTTGTACATATTGCCTATACATATTCTCGTTTATCCTTCTCTTAGGTAGTTGAGGCCAAAATGGTATCTCTGGAAAACACCCTAAGATTAACTCACAGACTCTCTCTATACCTTGATGAGGAAGACTCCCAATTGCAGTAGCTAAAGAGCGAAACTCCATATTACCTCCTATTTCTCCTCAACACAGCTATTATCTCTAAAACTATTCTAACCTGACTTGGTATCTTCATACGCTACACCTAACCTAATAGCATCTGTCATTTTAGCTACCCGCACCATCTCCCGTACATCATGCACCCTTATTATATTTGCGCCATTCATTATAGATAAAGCCACAGTGGCTGCAGTACCTTCCAATCTTTCTTCAATCGGTAGATCCAATACATTACCTATTAATGACTTACGAGATGTGCCTATAAGGATTGGGTATCCTAAGCTCTTAAACTCACGCAATCTTTTAATTATCTCTAAATTATGGGAGGTTGTTTTTCCAAATCCAATACCCGGGTCAATAATAATCTTATCCCTTTTTATCCCACTGTCCAAGGCCTCCGCAATACGATCTTTAAAATAGGAGGTTATCTCAGAGATTACACATTTATACCTGGGCGCTTTTTGCATATCTCTGGGGGTACCTTTTATATGCATAATTATAACCGGTACATCATACTCTGCTACTATCTCTTTCATTTCAGGGGAAAATCTTAATCCTGAGATATCGTTTACTAAATGGCATCCTAAATCTAAACAGACTTTAGCTACTTGAGATTTGTAGGTATCTATAGAGATTGGCACCGAAATCTCATTGACCAATCTTTCAATAACTGGACGAACCCTTTTCAACTCTTCTTTGACCGTGACCTTCTCTGCCCCAGGTCTCGTTGACTCTCCACCAACATCGATTATATCTGCACCGTCTTCCACCATCTGCTTAGCATGAAGTACTGCATGCTCTACATCATTATACAACCCTCCATCTGCAAAGGAATCAGGGGTTACGTTTAAGATACCCATTACATAAGTTCTTTTAGATAATCTCAAACAATGTTTTCCACAATTGAGATCAAAATTCTCTTTATTATAGTTTGAAAACATATCTCTTAATTGGTTGGAAATATGAGACAAACCAAAAGGTTGACCATTTAACCTCTCTATTAATCCATCGTATTGTTTCATGCTGCCTATCAAAAGTACATCAGTTCGCTTCGCAGAAAGATCCATTACTCCTTTAGATACCGAGGCATCTCCACCTACGGAAAGCATCTCTTGTTTCATAATCAATGCCTGGCGTATGTCAACCCCTTCAATCTTAACTACTCTATTTATAGCCTTCTTTAACATTAGTGGAATACCTTTTGGATGAACACCAATATCCTCCATTTCACGAATTATCTGTTTTTCATCGAATGTATCAATAATTCTCATAATTATCCCTTGATCAATGAAAATGCCTCTGCTCGAGTAGCCTCTTTTTTAAATTCACCCCGGACCGCAGAGGTCGTTGTCATACTGCCTGGTTTCTTAACCCCACGCATAGTCATACATAAATGTTCTGCCTCTATAACTACTAAGACACCATATGGCTTTAACATCTCCATAATTATATCCGCAATATCTGTAGTTAACCTTTCCTGGACCTGTAATCTTTTAGCCATTATCTCTACAACACGCACAAACTTTGATAAACCAACGATTTTCCCACCCTTTGGTAAATAGGCTAAATGAATCTTTCCAAAAAATGGTAGTATATGATGTTCGCAAATGGAATAAAATGGTATATCCTTTATTATAATCATCTCTTCATGAAAATCAGGGAGGATAATCCGAAGTTCATCCTTGGGGTCTTTTGAGATCCCACTAAATATCTCCTCATACATATCTGCCACTCGCACTGGGGTATAAACCAATCCTTCTCTTTTTGGATCTTCTCCTATCGCCTCTAAGATTAATGTAACAGCATGCTTGATCTTTTCCTTATCAATCATTTAACCTCCTAAAGAATTGAGTTGATCTATCCTTCTCTTCTTTACCTCTTCAAACTCCTTTACATATCTTGGATCCACTGAGCGAGCACTTGAAATATTTAACCTTAGAAAGTTAACAAATCTTCCATCCCTTATTACTCTAAAATCAAGATGGGGACCAGTAGATAATCCAGTAGAACCAACATAACCAATTACCTCTCCTTGCCTCACCCTCTTTCCACGCCTTACGCCTTTTGCATAACAGGATAGATGACCATAGGTAGTGTAGAATGAATGATCATGACGAATCTTGATAAACCTTCCATAACCACCATTCCAACCTTGATAAACCACCTCTCCATCTCCCACTGCAACAACTGGTGTGCCAATCGGTGCTGCATAATCAATTCCTAAATGAGGTCTATAGACTTTTAAGATAGGATGGAATCTTCTATAGGAGAAGTAAGAGCTGATTCTTCGGTAGTTCAATGGAGATCTTAAGAACTTCCTCCTCAAGGATTTACCATTTAGGGTATAATAATCAGCGTGTTGTTTAGGATCTTTAAAAAAGATTGCAGTGTAATTATTACAATTACGTCTATTATATTGAGCAGCTAAGATTCTTCCATCCATTACCTTTTTACCATCTTTCTTATAGATCTCCCAAATCAGTTTAAATGTATCTTTAGGTCTTACATCG
>JASEIO010000027.1 GCA_030017475.1 bacterium
TGAAGGGAGCTTTGAACGTGATATTACTTGATAAGCAGCCAAAGAATAGGAATTTTCATAAAAGAAGTCTACCTTTTGATGAGGAGTGGTAAGGATAAGCAAAATAGAGATAAAAATAATGAGAATAGATTTTAAAGTTTTCATAACTCTCTTTCCTCCTTTCCTGTTATAAATATTCGGCAAAAATAGCCAAAAGGTTAAAGGAGGAAAGTAACTTTTGTAAGGGGTGATTTCTATGAGGCTAAAAATAAACGGCCTCCTGCCGGATAGACCTCCTGTCTCTTATAGCGGATTTCCTTATCCGCTAAAAGTTGTAGATTTCATCCCATCCTGTGATAAAATCTACAACTTTCCACTTTTTAATAAGAGGCAAAGGCAAGGCTTTTGCAGGAGGCTAAAGGCTTGTCTTTTTTAGCAGGCAGGAGGTCTTGCTTGAAACAGGAGGTTCATGACAACAGGATGTTGTCGAAGAAGGTTTGTCCAATAACTACTTGAAAAGATTACTTATAAATCTTGCATTAAAACCAATCTTAGAAAGAGGAGGTGTAGGGCGTAACTCAACTTACACAAATGCTGTTATAGCAATAAATGACGATACGTCCGACCCTGTGTAGAAAAGGTAAAGGAGATAGAGGCAAAACAACCCATTAAAGAATAAAATTTGTAGTTTTATGCTATTCCAAGGTATGTTTTTCTTACCATTTCGTTTTTTAATAGGTTAAATGCCAAATCTTCAAGGACCACCTTTCCTGTTTCCATAACATAGCCTCGATTGGCAATAGATAAAGCCATGTGGGCATTCTGTTCTACTAAAAGGATCGTGGTTCCGAGTTTGTTTATTTTCTTTATAATTTCAAAGATTTGGTTAACCAGAATGGGGGCCAGTCCTAAACTTGGTTCATCCAAGAGTAGAAGACGAGGCTTCATCATTAAACCACGTGCTATAGCTAACATCTGCTGCTCTCCTCCAGATAAGGTTCCAGCTAATTGTTTTTTTCGTTCAAATAATACAGGAAAGATTTCATAAACATGCTTTAAATCCCTTTTTATTTCTTGTTTATCACGCCTTCTGTATGAACCCATCTCTAAATTCTCTAAAACGGTCATATCTTGAAATAACTTCCGTCCCTCTGGCACCTGTGAAATTCCGAGTTTGACAATCTCTGTAGTGGGAAGAGAGGAAATCTCTTTGTCTAAAAATCTTATTTTACCCTTTCCTACTTTAACCACTCCACAAATAGCATTTAAGGTTGTAGTTTTTCCAGCACCATTTGCTCCAATTAATGCCACAATCTCACCTTCCGCTACATCAATTGATATCCCTTTTAAAACCTCCATTTTATCATAGTATGAGTGAACCTGCGAAAGGCTAAGCATAATCAATATCCTTTCCGAGATATGCCTCTATTACCCTTTTATCTTTTTGAATCTCTTCGGGCTTTCCTTCAGCGATCTTTATTCCATAATCAAGAACTACAACCCTATCAGAGATACCCATTACCACCTTCATATCATGCTCGATTAGAAGAATAGTTATCTCCTGTTCTCTTATTCTTTCAATTAACCTCATAAGTCCTTTTGTTTCTGCGGGATTCATCCCAGCACATGGTTCATCCAAAAGTAATAATATTGGCTCTGTAGCTAAGGCGCGTGCAATCTCTAATCTTCTTTGGTCGCCGTATGAAAGATTTGAGGCCAATTTATCCTTCGCATCCTGTAATCCTACAAAGGATAGATATTTCATACCCACCTGGGTAATATATTGTTCCTCCTCCACAGAAGATGGGGTTCTTAAAATTGCCCCTAAGAAGTTTGTCTTTGTCCTACAATGACACCCAATCTTAACATTATCCAAAGAGGTTAGGTTAGGAAACAATCTTATGTTTTGAAATGTCCGGGCAATCCCTAAATGAGTAATCCGATCAGGTTTTAACCCTACAATATCCCTTCCATCCTGTCCAAAGATGATCCTTCCAGAGTTTGGACGAATAATGCCACTCACTATATTAAATAATGTTGTCTTTCCTGCTCCATTTGGTCCAATCAAACTCACAATCTCTTCATTTTTCACTTCAAACCAAACGTCCTTTAAAGCGAATAGGCCTCCATATTTCATAGTTATTCGATCAATATTTAGAATCCTCATTCCCTTTTATGCATCTCCCTTTTTACCCGAGTTGTCCCAAGTAAACCTTCTGGTCGGAACCTCATCATGACGATCATAATTATTCCATAAAATAGGTATCTTGTATCAGGAGGCAAGGAAAGTTTATCCAATGCAAATCTCAAAAATTCTGCTAAAGAGACCAAAATCGTCGCTCCAAGCATTACGCCCTTAATACTTCCCAATCCTCCTAAGACTATCATACACAGGATAATAATTGATTCCCAGAATTGAAATCTTGTCCAGTGAAGATTTCTTGCATAGGTTGCATAAAATGAACCTGCTAAACCACCAAAAGATGCTGATATGGCAAAGGCTATAGTTTTATACCACATGATATTTATCCCTAAACTCTCTGCTGCTACTTCATCCTCCCTTATGGCAAACCACGCCCTTCCTAACCGAGAATCAGAAAGCCTTATCATCACAAATATAGTCAGGATTAAGAATAAGACAATCAGATAAAAATAGGCAATTGGAGGAACCAAGGGAAATTTATACCCTCCAATACTTGGTGGTTTAATTCCAGGAAATCCCCTTGCACCACCAGTTAAACTGCCCCAGTTTCGGGTTAATAAAACAACCAATTCTGAAAAGCCAAATGTTACAATAGCAAAGTAGTCACCTGTTAGACGTAAGGTAGGGGCACCAAGTAAGATACCCCATATTGCACCAGACAAAAGTGCAAGGGGAATTACCCACCAGTAGCTCCATCCGTATCTATTTACGAGGATAGCAGTTGTGTATGCTCCAGTGGCAAAGAAACCAACATAACCTAAATCTAATAATCCGCAAAATCCAGGAACGATGTTCAATCCTAATGCCAAAACCATGTATAGGCATATCTTTATTGTCACGTCCAATATATACGAATTTACAGAAAATGGAAACAGAATAACCAATAAACCGAGTCCTCCATAAACAAGCCACCTTTTGTTACGCATTTTTATCTCCTGTTAGAGTTCTTAGGTTCACAAGACCAAACTGTTCACAGATCTATTTTTCTATCTTGCAGTTGCCTTTCCAAATATCCCAGTGGGTCTTAAAACGATAAATAGGATCATAACTGCATATGCTACCCCATATATCCACTGAGAAAGCCCTATCCATGCAGCAATACTTTGAGCAAGACCTAAGATAAAGCCACCAACCATCGCTCCTGGTATATTTCCAATTCCACCAAGAACAGCAGCCGCAAAGGCAACTACTCCAGCTTTATAGCCCATTGTAGGGGATAGGTTATGATAAGCGAGCCCATTTAATATTCCAGCTACAGCTCCCATCCCAGACCCAATAGCAAATGTATAGGTAATGATCCTATCCGTATCAATACCCATAAGGGATGCAGTCACTTTGTCCTGAGCACATGCCCTCATTGCCTTTCCAATCTTTGTCTTATGGATTATAAGATGTAAGATAATCATAATTAGAATAGTTAAAAGGATGATTAAGATCTTAAGAGAAGAGATGTAGGTATCTCCAAATATCCTAATCTTATGTCCCTTTAAGAGTAGTTCAAAAAAGGACATTTTCGATAGAAGTTTATCTGTTAGAAACTCCCCATTTATAGTTTGTGTTTTTATAATGGATGGAATCAATTGGTCAGGATATGCCCTTGTTCTTGCACCCCAGATTAAGCGAGCTACATTCTGCAAGATGAGTGACATGCCAATTGCAGTTATTAATGCTGCTAAACGAGGTGCATCCCTCAGTGGTCTATAGGCAATAAATTCTATTGCCATTCCTAAGCAAGAGGTGAATATCATAGAAAGAAGAAAGGCCAAATAAAAAGGGATAGAGGTTAAGAAGAGAAAAAAGGTAAATCCCGATAAGAAGGAACCCCCAACAAGACTTAGGGCTAAGGAAGGTAAAGGAGAGAATTTATCTCTTAGAAACAGATAGATAGTAATTCCAAAAATTACCAACATGAAAAGCGAGATAAGAAAAGATGTATTCTTACTTGTCTCTACGATCATTGCAAATACAAAGTAAGCTCCAAACATATATATCTCGCCATGGGCAAAGTTTATTAATCCAATTATCCCGTATACCATTGTGTATCCAACAGCTATTAATGCATAGGCACCTCCCATGGTTAGTCCACTTATTATATAATCCACACATTCCCCACCATTATATATATTATTTTATTGGCATTATCTGAAGTGGTGCAGGGACAAATCTCCCATTGCGTACTTGAGCCACATGGATTGGTTTTTTGCAATCCCCATTTTCATCAAAGAAGGTCATTCCGGTAATCCCTTCATATCCCTTCTCCTTGGTAGTCATTTCGGCAAGGTAGTCACGAATTGCCGCTCTATCTTTTCCTGCGTGCTTTATTGCCTCAGTAGCAATACCAACAGCATCATAAGTCAAAGCAGCCCAACAATCTGGCTCGACTCCATACTTCTCTATAAATACCTTCACAAATTCCTTTGTTTCTTCACCACCTAATTCAAATAAAAAGGGACAGGTAAGAATTGTCCCCTCAACTGATTTACCACCAATCTTTATATAATCACTGGATAGGATACCATCTGCACCAAGCAATTGGGTAGTCATTCCAAGTTCTCTTGATTGAGCAGCTATCATTGCCCCTTGGGTATAAAGACCTGACATAAATATTGCCTCTGGTTTAAGTTCTTTAAATTTAATAAGTTGAGGACTGAAATCCGTAGTATCCCTTTCATATGATTCAGTTCCTACAATCTCTAAACCAATACGCTTCCCCTCTTCCGTAAAGGCATCCTTTAATCCAATCCCATAATCATCGTTATCGTAAATTACAGCTATCCTTTTCAGTTTCAATCTATCCTTCACATAATTTGCCAAAGACTTTCCTTGAAAGGTATCTTCATATATATTTCTAAATGTCCACGGACTATCCTTACATACTTCTGGATTTGTAGATGCAGGCGACAATTCTACCAATCCTGCTTCTCTATAGATGGGTTTTCCAGCTAAAGAGCAGGATGAGTTAAAATGGCCTACAACAATTAATATATCTTTATCTGCACACATCTTCTGAGCAACTGAGGCTGCCTCTTGTGGATTTGCAGCATCATCCTCTTCTACGAGTTCTATCCTTTCTCCATTTATTCCACCCGCTTCATTCACCTGCCTTACCTTCAACCATGCCCCTTTCCTAATCATATCTCCAAATTGTGCACAGTCTCCTGTCAATGGCAAGGCCAAGCCAATCTTTATTACCTTCCTCTCCTTTTTCGCACATGAAACCACAAAAGACAATCCTAAGATCAGGATACATAATAATCTTAAACCTTTCAATGTTATCCTTCCCTTCATTAAACTTTATTACATTCTACTCAATCAAGATCAGGTTGTCAAGACAATTTTGGTTTTTCGTTGATATATAGGTGAAAAGGTGATATAATAACAAAACATCCAATTTGAAAGCAAGTTTTTGACAAATCAACCAATTTTAGGAGGTGGAGGTATGAAGATTGGTGTAATTTCGGATACCCATGGAAATTTAGAGGGATGGGAGAAGATAATGGACCTATTTCAGGATGTAGATATGATCTTACATGCTGGTGATATATTGAATCATGGACCAGCTAATCCTATTCCCTCAGGATATGCTCCAAAAGGGATGATTGAATCGATCAATTCATGTAAGATACCAATATTGATTGCTAAGGGTAATTGCGATTCAGAGGTGGATGAACTCCTATTAAATATTCCGATTCTTTCTCCATATGTAATTTTTCAGGATGGAGGGTTTCGCATATTGGTTCAACATGGACATACCCATGATGAGGCGGGTCGGATAGAACTCGCCAAAAAAGGAAAGGTAGATCTCGTTATCTCAGGACATACCCATTTGCCTGAGATAAAAAAGGGGGAAGGTGTTATTTTATTAAATCCTGGCTCTTCAGGTATCTCTTTCTATAACAATGGGATACCGACTGCAGGCCTACTTATTGATCAAAAGGTGCAGATAATAGATATTAACTCCAAAGAGATAATTATGGAGGAGAGATTATGGAGCTGATTCTTATAAGACATGCTGAATCAAATTGGAATAAAACCTGCCGGGTTCAAGGGACAAGAGATCCACATCTAAGTGAGATAGGAAGAAGGCAGGGAGAATTAATAGCACAAAGATTTAATAATGAAAGGCTTGATATAATCTATGCAAGTCCTCTTAAAAGAGCTTATCAAACCGCAGAGATTTTAGCTAAAAAGAAGAATGTTAGACTTATACTGGAAGAACGGTTAAAGGAGATAAACTTAGGAGAATGGCAAGGAAAGACATTAAAGGAGATAAATAGGAGATACGGAGATATGCTCAATAGGTGGTATGAGAAACCAGAGGATGTTAATCTACCAGGTGGAGAAAGACTCCTTGAATTTAAGGATAGGGTGGTCAATGTATTTACCGAAATTAAAAGAAGATACTTTTCAAGAAGGGTAGTTGTGGTTACCCATGGAGGGGTGATCTCTATATATCTTGTTCATCTATTAGGGATGAACCCAAATCGGGTGTGGAGGATTGCCCTTAAAAATGCCTCTATTTCAATTATAAAGTTTTATGGAGAAGTATTTAATTTAGCTTTGTTCAATGATACCTGTCATCTAAGTAGGGATATATCCCAGCAGGTTATTTGGTGATGGGTAATCTTCTGGCGAAAGCAAAAATGGTACATGAAGAGAAAGTACAAAGAATAGATAAATGGATTGAGAGAGGGATCTTTGCATTTTTAATCTTTCTTCCAATTATAAGTCCTGTATCGGTTTTAAGTCTACTTTTCATACTTATTCTATTTATCTACAAATTAAAACTTGATAGATCATTTTTAAAAGAGATCCCCTTAAATCTTTGGATGTTGATCTTTATCCTTTGTGTTCTTTTATCCGTCATCTTCTCTACCTATAAGCTATTCAGCTTAGGGGCATTCATCCTTTTTATATTTTATCCCATTACCTATTTTATCTTTGCTAACAGTCCCTTAAGTGAAAAGAAGATTCTAAATGCCATTTTAATCTCTGGACTCATAGTAACAGTCTTTGGGGTTGTGGAATATTTAACTAAGCTTGGTTTCGAATATCACAATAGGTTTTTAAATATAACTATAACAGGCCCTATTACAGGGATTGGTTCTACTTTAGGATGGCCAAATCGTCTTTCAAAATTTTTAATCTTGATTACACCCATTGTCATTACCACATCATTTGTAGAAAAAAGTGTTAAGAGGAAGATTATCTCCTATTTATTTATAATTCTATCCCTTATCTGCTTATTGTTAACAAAATGCCTTACAGGGATGATTGCAATTTTTGCGATATTAATGGCCATACTATTCTTTAGAAGAAAAAAGGTGTTTGCAATCTTACTCATTGGATCTATTATCCTTTCTGTTTTTAACATAAGTTATCTAAGATTAATTGCTGATAGGTATGGTGCTATGGGAGTAAGATTTTATAGCTGGAGAAATACTATCCCCAAAATTTTTAGGCACTATCCATTAACTGGATCTGGATTAGGTACCTATCTAAAGATATCCCCTGAATATGATAAAGAACATAAAGGTGTTTATTCTCATGCCCATAACCTTTACCTCCACTACCTTTCTGAAACAGGGATTTTAGGTTTAGGTTCATTTCTATTAGTTATAATTATGTTTTTTTACTATACAATAATCTATTTAAGGAAAAGTTCATTCTATTCTTGTAGAGGAATAATTGCAGGAGGAACATTTGGGATTTTTGGTTCATTAATATTTGGAATGACAGAAACAGTAATAGACTATTTTCAAATTGGTCTACTTTTCTTCTCCATTATTGGAATAAATATGGGATTAATCAATAAGAATAAAAATGTAAGTCTTTAAGAGGAAGACAAATTGACTGGATTTTGGGAGAATAAGAGGGTTTTGGTTACAGGTGGAGCCGGATTTTTAGGCTCTCATTTAGTAGAAAGACTAAGAAAACGCGGCTGTCAAAATATATCTGTTCCTCGATCGAAAGATTACAACCTTGTAGAAATGGAAGCGGTTAACAGGTTATACCGAGATGCTAAACCCCATATTGTTATCCATTTAGCTGCTAAGGTGGGAGGGATTGGTGCAAATCGTGAAAATCCAGGGAAATTTTTCTATGACAATCTGATGATGGGTGTTCAGATGATAGAGGTAGGGAGGCAGTATGGAATAGAGAAATTTGTAACCGTAGGCACTATTTGTTCCTATCCCAAATTTACTCCTGTTCCTTTCAAAGAAGAAGACATATGGAATGGGTATCCTGAAGAGACCAATGCCCCTTACGGTTTGGCCAAAAAGATGTTACTTGTTCAATCTCAGGCTTATCGCAAACAGTATGGTTTTAATGCCATATATCTACTTCAGGTAAATCTATATGGTCCTCGGGACAATTTTGATCCAAAATCATCACATGTTATCCCTGCTCTTATTAAGAAATGTGTAGATGCTGTCGAAAATGGTGATAAAGAGATAGTAGTTTGGGGAACGGGGAAACCTACTCGTGAATTCTTATATGTCGAGGATGCTGCTGAGGGAATCTTATTGGCCGCTGAGAAGTATAATAGACCCGAACCCATAAACCTTGGAGCTGGTTTTGAGATCTCAATCAAAGATTTAGTTGAGTTAATTGCAAAACTTACCGGTTATACAGGAAAGATTGTTTGGGATACATCAAAGCCTGATGGGCAACCAAGAAGATGTCTAGATATAACAAAAGCAGAGAAAGAATTTGGCTTTAAAGCAAAGACACCATTTGAAGAAGGATTAAAGAAAACGATTGAGTGGTATAAAGAGACGATTAAAGGCGCTGATTAGCAAGCATTGAGAGGAAAAACAATTGATTGAAAGATTAAGAGAGAAGATTAAGGAATATCTCAGGGACAAAAAAGGGATTGTTACTGTTTATCTTTCAATAGTTGGAGGGTCAATGGGAGCAAAGAGAATATTTGAAACAGACCTTGAGAAAAAGGTTTGATGATGAAAGATTTGGTTGGATTCTGAAATATCCTTCTCCATGAATAGAGCAATTGAGTAGTCCGAGGAGAAGGGTCTTCATTTCTTTTAGAGAAAGGTTAATCTCTCAAAGGATAACATAACAAAATCGCTCTATATAAAACGATGGCCATTAACTAAAAGATTGAAAAGATCTTGAGCGTTTCAATGGTTAATTTCAATACCTCAGTTGAACTAATAGCTACTTGTTCTTCTGATTGACAAGGAAAGAGTCTCGAGAGCATATCATGATCAGGCAGTAAGTGCTATAAAATTTCTGTATGACCGTGTATTAAATATGCCAAAGTCTGTGGGTAATCTGCCTAGGCCCTACAAAGAGAGAAAGCTGCCCGTGGTATTTAGCCAAGAAGAAGTAATGCGCTTGCTTCAATCAGTTAAGAGTCTAAAACATCGGCTAATATTGATGTTAGTTTATTCTGCTGGACTTAGAGTAATCGAAATAGTAAAATTAAAGGTAGGAGACATTGATGCTAAAAGGCATTTCATTCATATAAAAGGGGCCAAAGGGAGAAAAGATAGATATACAGTACTTTCCGATGTAGCGTTAGAAGAATTAAAGAAGTATTGGAAGGAATATAGACCTAACGGATGGTTATTTCAAGGTGCGAAACCTGATAAACATATTTCTCCGAGAACTGTAGAAGCATTTTTGAGCACGCAGTTGAACAGACAAGGATAAGTAAAAACGTATCAGTTCATACACTGCGACATAGTTTTGCTACGCATTTATTGGAAAGCGGAACAGATCTAAGATATATTCAAAACTTTTGGGTCATAAAAGTTCTAAGACCACTGAAATCTATACCCATGTAAGCACTAAAGTTTGGGTAAGATCAAGAGCCCTTTGGACAGTCTCAAATGAAGATGAGAATCTCAACTACTAAGAAATATCCGCAGTAGTGCAGATAATGTGCTATTTTGGAAGCATAAACGCAATATTTCGGTTATTTTAAGTTATCTGCCATATTACTCGGCGTCCATTGGATGAATAAAATATCAAGGAGATTATGATGGGATTATTCGATTCATTAAGAAAGCCAAAAATAAAAGGCATTATCAAGTTTTTAAGATTGGAGGATTGGTATTGCTCTCTTACATCGGAACAACAAAGAAAGCTCAAAGAGTATTCGGGGGAGGGTGAAGATTTAATAAAAAGTGATATTTCTTATAGTTCTCAAACCCAGAAACATTTCTTTTGGACTACAGCTACAAATGCTATTTATCATAAAGATTACGAATTTGCTATATTTTTGGCAGAGAAAGGACTAACTGCTAAAGGTTCTTTAGTTGATCAACACTTCATCTACCACGCCTTTATAGAAGCTTACGAAAAGCAAAATGATTACAAAAATGCGAAAAAATATTGCCTTGCTGAATTGGAGGAATTTTCTGAAATTGGTAATGCATTAAAAAAGGGCTTTGATGGGAAATTACCACCTTCTATTCTTTGCAGAGATACCTTGATCCATATAGTTGTTGATATAGAAAAAGATTATGACGAAGGTGAACGCCTTTTTCATTTATTTGTCCAAAAAGGACTCCTTACGAAGGAAGATGCGCAAGATGAATTGCAAAACCTCAGAATTGATAGGATGCATAGTAAAGCGAAAGAATTACTGGAAAAAGGCAATTTTGAAGAAGCTAAATCAATTTATGACGATATAATAGAGGTGGACAAATCACAGGGAGCAGACATTTACAAAATGTTAGGGAACTATTTTTTAGAAAAACAATGGGAACAAGAAGCTTTAGAATATTTTCAGAAGTCAATAAGTGCTAATCCACTAATTGGAGGTGTAAAAAGTAAACTTCAGAAACTTTCGAAAAAGTTGGGAGTTGAAGTCGAATCAAGCGCAAAAGCAGTCCTCGACATTCTACAGGAGAAAGAAAAGACTGCGAACGAATGGTGGGCAAAAAGGGACCTAGCAAATGAATATGTAAAAATAAAGCAATATGACCAAGCATGGAGGTTATTTAATGAGGCAATTTTGCTCAGAGCCAAAGAGGGAATGCCATGTGATACCATATACCCTCATATGGCAAAAATGCTGGAAAAAGAAAATCGATACAAAGAAGCCCTGTTTCAATACCTGCTTGCTTATAGAGAGTTGTTAAAAGCGGGTGGAAATGAACCACCTCGATATGTTTCTCAAGGTATTGATCGATGCCTGAGAAAATCTGGGGTTAAAAATCTTAGTCATATCAATTTGTATGAGGTAGTGAAAAAGGAAACGGATCCAAGTAAAATACAAGCATTATTGGGCAAGTTTTTTGAACAAAAATGAATTGTATTGAAATTGTATGAAAAATGAACGCCTGCGTCATACGTCGAATAACACAGCATATACGCTGCGGGCTGAGCCCTTGTCCTTCGAGACATTGCCTTCGGTAACGTCGTATATGCTGGGAAACGTTATACGCCATTTCGCCTATGGAGATATTAAGATGAAGATATACTTGAAGAGTGATTTGAAGATGTTGTTTTCTGATTTTAAATGGAGGATAAAGGGTATGCTTGATGAGGATGGTAATATTTATCCTATCCCCACTATTCCGCAAGTTATAACAGGAATCTTTCAGGAGATAACCAAACATAAGGTTAAGAAATTTATGAAAGAGAAATATGGATGCGAAATTGTCCAAGGAGGTCCGAGAGAATATCCTGAAATTACACTCATGGGAGGCGAATTCGGCGACCGAAAAATTGCCATTGAGATGAAAACCACCCGAATGGTTAGTGAAAATAGAATAAGTGGGTTTACAATTGGTAGTTTTGCTGGATATTTTTTGCATCCAGAGAAGAAGATGCCCGGCTGTAAATTCCCATACGGAGAATTTGATGAACATTGGATCATAGGTTTCATTTATACATGGAATTCAGAAGTAGACACCTTACATATGGTGTCCGATGTTGAGGTCGTTGTTCAACCTAAGTGGAAAATTGCTTCAGAATCTACCGGAACAGGTACAACCTTCGCCATTGGGTCTATTAAAGATATAGATAAATTAAGGAAAGGTGAAGGAGTATTTAAGAGCAAGGAAGATTTTGAAAACTATTGGAGGGAAAGAGGTAAGGAAGGATAGGCTAAAAGAAGGTACGATGAGAATAACACGATATAAATCATCAGAGCAACTAACGCTCCCTATTTTCGAGCCACATCACGAGGTAAAGATACCTTCTACGCGGTATCAAGGTAGCAAGGCGAAACTCGTGATAGAAAATATGGTCCTGGTGGAGGATAAAAAAGGATTGAGATCAATACTAATAATAGAGAAATGGTAAAGCATCTCTTAAATGCAATCAATAAGAGCTTCATCAAAGAAGTTGGGGTAGTAACAGTTGGTAATGGGATAGGAAGAGCTTTCGCTTTCCTTTCAACAATCTTTCTTGCTCGGATTCTTAGCCCTGAGGAATTCGCTAACTTTTCTATCTTTTTTACAATAACAATCTTATGCTCGCAGCTTTTTAGTGGGTTTGACAGTGCATTTGTCCGTTTTTTTGCAAGGGAGGAAGATCCATCTTCTCTCAGGGCCTTTTTTGTAATCAAAATTGTTTCAATAGCACTCCTCTTTACTATTGGTTTTGGAGTTCTTAACTTGATAGCCTCTTATTTAAAGATTGAAGATCATAGGTTATTTATACCAATCAGTTTTGTGGGGAGTGCAGCTATAATATTATTAGCCTTACCAATGTCGGTTTTCCAGACAAAAGAGAAATTCTCTGTATATAGTGTACTTCTTAGTTCTCCTCTGGTTCTTTTCTTTTTTTCTATAATCATTTTTTGGCACTTCTTTAACTCCACAAATTTTGGGACATATTTCTATCTATATGTTTTGAGTTTCCTTTTGGTTGCTATTTTGACTATTTTTTTTATATCAAGATATCTTTTGGAAACAACTCATAAAAGCCAAACCATCATAGAGATCAAAAAAATCTTTCGCTTTGGTAAATGGTTAGTTTTATCAACAATCTTATATTCTTTTTATCAAAGAGCAGATATCCTAATACTTTCTCATTTTGCAGACAAAGACACAGTAGGGATATATGCTGTTGCAGTGAGGATGGTCTCTTTACTTAGTCTCATTACTCTATCTATTTCTATCATTTCAAATCCTAAAGTAAGCAAAGTGAAATCACTTTCTGGTCTCAAAACGTATTTGACGAAAAGTTTTAGAACATTTCTACTTCTATTGCCTCCTCTTTCTATAGTTATCTTGCTCAGGACTCCATTAATCAAATTATTTTTTGGTGATAAATATCAACAAGCAGGTTCTATATTTATGGTTTTAGCGATTGCCTATGTTCTAATAATGTTCTATACTCCTGGACTTTATTCATTTTATACCCTGAATAAACCATATTTAGTTTTTATAGTAACTTTAGTCAGTGCAATATCTCTTATTTTATTCAGTTATCTATTTATTCCAAGTTTACACTATCTTGGGGCTGCTATTTCTGTTTTAGGAAGCGCTTTTACTGGAGCAATCATAACATGTGTCTTGGTGTTTAGATTCTGGAAGACAGGTGATTTTTCTATTGATTTCTAAAAATCTCAAGTTTATCGCAGAGAGATATAATTATGATCCTAATCACAATCTAAGGTATCAAATTCTTAAAGAGATTGTAGAATTCTATAGGATACAGGAACTATTAATCTTAGGATGTGGTATAGGGGTTTTGGAGTTTATTCTTTCTGATTCAGTCAGATGCATTTCAGTAGATATTGATCCTTATAAACTTTATATTGCTCAAGAAATTAATTCTGCTAAAAAAAATCGGACTTTTATCCAATCAGATATTTACGAAATAAAACAAAAGTTAAAGAAAAAATTCCCAGCTATACTTATTTCGGAAGTGCTTGAACATTTGGAAGATGATAAATCTTGCATTAGGGTTGTAAAAAATCTGCTTAAATTGAATGGTTTGTTTATCTTAACCGTTCCTAATATTAATCGTTTAACCAATAAGATCCGAAGGTATTATGGTAGGAAAATTCAATTTATGAGTAACGAACATAAAAAAGAATACACTTATCAACAAATAATTGAATTACTATCCGTCAATGGTTCAAGATCATTCAAGAAAAGTTTATTTACCTTCGATTTCCCAAAGAGGAAGTAGTCCGAAGGATTATTTCTGTGGATAGTATCTTCAGAAAATTTATTCTGAGGTTTAAACCTCTGTGGGCAAATTACCTTTTATTTGTTTCATGTTTAGAGGTAAATAATTGTGGCTAAAAATATCCTTTTGATTACCTATAATTTTCCTCCTATAGGTAGTGTCAGGGCTTTACGTCGGTTGCAGTTTTTAAGGCATTTAAGTATAGATTATTCAATTGATGTACTTACTATTCAACCTGAAAGGGGATATGGAACCTATGATAAGGATATCATCTCATTGATTCCTAATATTTAAGAAGATTTGAATTTTATATTATAGTTTTTGCGAAAAACTATTAAAAGGTACTTTTAATTAAAATGAAGGTTTCAGTTATTATACCTGTGAAAAATGAAGAAAAACATATTAGAGGTTTGTTAGACTCTTTGTTAACACAGTCCAGAAAAGCCGATGAAATAGTGATGGTGGATGGGGGTTCTACGGACAGAACTATAGAGATCATTAATGGTTATAAGAAAGGCGGTATGCCTATAAAACTAATAGAGGTTGATGAAGCGTTACCAGGTAGAGGAAGAAATATTGCCATCGAAGCTGCGCAATACGATATTATTGCTATGACTGATGGTGGAATTGTTTTAAACCAAAACTGGCTTGAGAAACTGATTGTACCTTTCGAAAAGGATTCATCTATTGAGGTTGTATATGGCACCTATGATTGTTATCCAGAGACACTTTTTGAAAAATGCTTTTGTATAGTATATATGCCTGCCGCTAAACAGATTGAAGGATCAAATGTAAATTCCCCTTTTCTTGCCTCATCTGCAATAAAAAAAGATATCTGGGAAAAGATTGGGGGATTTAAAGAAAATTTACGGGCAACCGAAGATATGATTTTTATAAAGGAGATAGAAAAAGGAGGCTTTAAGATAAAGATTGTCCCAGACGCCAAGGTTTATTGGAGACCGCGTAAAAATTTGAAAGAAACCTTTTCTTTATCTTTTAGATACGCTATTTGCGATGCCATAATGAATTTTCATATATTAAGATATTTAAAAAAATATCTTCTGTATTTGACAGGGATCTATTTATTGTATTTGGCAACAAAAGATCCTATTTGGATTATTCTATTATTAATCGGATTTTTACTAAATCTTTTGCTAGTTTGTAGAAAACATTGGAAAGACTTCTTATCGATTATTCGCAATAAACCTTATGCCATTTTTTATATTATACTCATTATTTTAACATTAGATATTAGTCAACTTATTGGATTCTTAACAGGAAAAATCGGAAAGAGATAATTTTAAAGGTTAGGGATATAGGCTATAATAGAGAATTTTACAGAGATAAGAGACTAAAAATGGAAAATGGAAAGATAATTACATTAAAAGGAAGAGATGCTATCTTGACAATCCTTTGTGGGGTTGTTCTTGGGTTGTTTAGTATCCTGAAACCGCAATATGTCTGGCTTATTCTTTTAATCCCCCTTATACTCATCTTTATTACCTCCATATCCCTTTTTTTTCCTTTATTTATTGCTCTTAGAAGTTCTTTAGATATCTTTACTGATGTTGGTTTTTATATAGGACCAATGAATCTTAATGTTCCTTCATTCTTTACCATCTTCATCATAGGGGTAGCCTCTCTCTATCTTGGTGTAATGGCTCTCAAGGGTAAAACAATCAAGATACATAAGATATCTGTGCTTTTTGGAATTTGGATCCTTCTTTTAACACCTTTTGTCTTTCTTTCTATTCGAAATTTTGGCTTTCGAGGATTGATATCACTTAGAGAATGGATGCGACTTTTCAGTATCTTTATACTCTTTCTTTTGTCTTACAATCTTGTAAGAAGGGAAAATAGAAAAAGGTTCTTAAATCTTCTATTTTTATCCTTACTTGTCCCCTTATCAAGTGGATTATATCAACTTATCACCCATACTGGAATGTTTGTAAAGGGTATTCATAGGATATATGGTAGTATAGCACATCCAAATGCCTTTTCCCTTTATTTAATCCTTTTTATTGGAATAACCTATTGGAAGCTAAAAATGTCTCGCCACATCCTTTGGTATCTATTGCTTTTAATAGAACTTGTAGCCTTGATAGCAACTTTCAGTCTATCTGGATATATAATGTTTAGTATCCTTTCTCTATTTCTGCTTTTAAAGGAAAGAAAGGGACAGGAGATATTAATAGCATTTATAATAGTTTTATTTATCTTTGCATTTTCTACCAATCAGCAATTTCAAAAAAGGTGGGAAAGGGTTAAGCTGATCAATATAGACACTATAAAAGAGAAGAAGGTAGTTGATTCCTTTACCTGGAGGATTGTTAATTGGTGTAACTTACTTTCCCTTTGGAAAGAAAAGGCCTTTTTTGGGTACGGTCTCCAGACTACACCTATCATAAATCCTTGGAAGATACCAGATGAAGGAATAGGCTATGCACCACATAATGACTTCCTAAGATATTTGGTGGAGACAGGGTTAATTGGATTCACGTTCTATTCTGTTTTTGTATTCCTTGTTGGTTACTATCTTTTTAAAGAATATCGATCATCTACTACCTTGTACCCAAAAACATTCCTATATACGCTCCTTGGGGTCTTCATTTCATGGCAGATAGGAAGTTGGGTTGACAATTTTATAACATCCACCACCTTCCAATATTATTTCTGGGTTTTCCTTGCTGTTGCTTTGAAGTCCAATGGATTGCAAGGAAAGGATGAAGAAAAGGATGGGTGAGATTACCCTTTTAACTATTTATCCAATAGACGATAAAGGAGAAAAGATAGGAGGAATAGAAGAGATTATTCGTTCCTTAGTGAAATATGCCCCTTCTGATTTTAACATTGAAATAGTAGGGATTACAGATAATATAAAGGTAGGAAAATGGCATAATATCACCTTTAATGGTAAAAGGATTAGGTTTTTCCCTGTGTTAAAGGTTGTTGATCCTAATAGGGCCTCTATAATTCCTTTAACCCTTCGCTTCTCCTTAGTACTATTCTGTTTAAAAGATAGAATTGATTTTAGAGACCGAATCATTATCTTCCATCGGTTGGAGCCAGCGTATGTTTTAAAAAATATCGAAGAAAAAAAGATCCTTTTTGTCCATGGAAACATTAAGAATTTCCAAAATAGATACTGTGAAAGCAGGTGGAGGAATTTCCCAAAGATATATTTCTTGATCGAACCCTTTTTCATAAAGGATATGAAGAAGATATTTGTGGTAAGCGAAGAAGGTACAGAATATTATAAAGATAGATACCCAGAATATTCCGACCGATTTGAATTTCTTCCGACTTGGTATGATCCAAAGACCTTCTATAAGATGGAAGACATTGATAAAGAAAGGATTTTAGGACATTATGGAATTCCAGATAAGGGACCGATCATCCTTTTTGTTGGTCGTTTAGAACTGCCAAAAGACCCATTTTTATTAATAGAATCCTTCTATCTTATCAATAGAACATACGAGGATGCCTTTTTGGTTCTTGTTGGAGAAGGTCGATTAAAGAACAAGGTAATTCAGAAGGTAAAAGAATTAGGGCTTTTAAAAAGGGTAATTTTTCTTGGAAAAAAGACACCTTTTGAGGTTTCCCAATTGATAAATATCTCCAACCTAATGATCCTCTCTTCAGCATTTGAAGGTATGCCTCGTATAGCTTTGGAATCCTTAGCCTGTGGTTTACCAGTTGTAGCTACTAATGTAGGAGAGATTCATTTGATAGTAAAGGATGGTGTATCAGGAAAACTTGTTTCTTCAAGAGATCCAAGTGATCTCGCTAAGGCAGCAATTGAGGTTATCTCTTCTCCACCTTCTGTTTTTTCATGTAAGAAAATTGTCTCTCATTATTCTCAAACAAAGGTGCTTCCACATCTTTATAATAAGATTAAGGAGATACAAGGTGATGAATTTTGATAAGGAATATTTCAAAAGGTATGAGGAAAGGAATATCTTTGGTTTAGAAGATGAAGATCGGTATTGATGCCACTTCCCTCTGTAGAAGGATTACAGGAATTGAATATTACACACTGAATCTAATAAAGAATATCCTTGAAATGGATAAGGAGAATGAGTATGTAATCCTTTTTCGGAAAGAGATTCATCCAGAATTGATGAAATTTAGGGGAATTGGAAAGTTCTTGATTTGCCCAATCAATAACCAGATATTTTGTGAACAGATATGGCTTCCATATATCTCTTGGAAAGAGGGTTTAGATTTAATCCATTTTCCTGCCTTTCCACCAGGGTTATTCTTTTTTAAAAAACATATTGTAACTATTCATGACGCAACGATTTGGAAATATCCCCATACCCTTTCTTGGAAAGGCAGATTTTATATGAGACCACTTACCATTTTAGCATCAAAGCGGGCAGAAATGATTATAACTCCATCTGAAAATTCAAAAAGAGAGATCATTGAATATGCAAAGGTGCGAGAAGAAAAGGTAGTAAATACAAAGGAGGGAATAGATGAAAGATTTATGCCTATAAAACAAAAGGATAGGCTTGAAGAGATAAGGAAGAAGTATGGATTACCCATAAGGTTTATCCTATCAGTGTGTTCTCTTGAACCAAGAAAGAATCTATTGACTCTAATAGAGGCGTATAAGATATTAAGAGATAAAGACCCAAATCTAAGATTGGTGTTGGTTGGAAGAAAGGCATGGGGTAATGATGCAATCTTGAGGAGGATTGAAGAATTAGGGTTAAAAGACGAACTTTTCCTTACTGGATATATCCCTATTGAAGATCTGGTTTACATATACAACCTTGCAGAATTGTTTGTATATCCTTCTATCTATGAAGGATTTGGTTTACCTCCTTTAGAGGCCATGGCCTGTGATTGCCCTGTTATTACCTCAAACACCTCTTCTCTTCCTGAAGTAGTTGGAGATGCTGCCATTTTAGTAGATCCACTGGATGTAGATAATCTTTCGGAAAGTATTTATAGGGTCTTAAATGATGAGTATCTAAAAAAGGCTATAAGATGTAGAGGTATAGAAAGGGTAAAAGAATTTTCCTGGGAAAAAAGTGTCCGAGAGACTCTAAGGGTTTATAAGAAGGTATCTTTAGGATAGAGATGAAAGTAAATATCATGGGTATTGATATAGATAGTATAGGTTTTGAAGAGGCAATAGAGAGGATTGAAGGATTCATCTCTCAACGTAGTATCCACTATATAGTTACCCCAAATGTTGATCATCTAATTAAATTGCAGAAAGATGAGGAGTTTAGGGAAATATATAAAAATGCAAGTATGGTTTTACCTGATGGGGTTCCACTTCTTTGGGCTGGAAGATTCTTGGGAACACCTTTAAAAGAGAAGGTCTCTGGCTCTGATCTATTTCCTGCACTTTGCAAGGTATCTTCTGAAAAAGGATATAGATTGTTCTTTTTAGGCTCAACAGACCATGTGCTTAAAAAGGTTTGCAAAATACTGAAGAGTAGATATCCAAATTTAAAGATTACTGGAGCCTATGCCCCATCATTTAAGATAATGGAGAACAAAAAGGAAAATGAAGAGATCATAAGGATGATTAAGAGTAAAAGACCAGACATCCTATTTGTAGGTTTGGGTGCACCAAAACAGGAGAGATGGATCTATAGGAATTTAAAAAGGATAAATGTACCAGTAAGTATTGGAATAGGTATCTCTTTTGATTATATGGCAGGAGAGATTAGAAGGGCACCAAAATGGATGCAAAGGATAGGACTTGAATGGTTTTATAGACTATTACAAGAACCAAAAAGGCTTTGGAAACGATACCTAATAGATGACATGAAGTTTTTCTATTATATCCTTTTGCAAAAACTTGATAAGAGATTTTTGAATGGAGGGTGAAGTGTTTAAAGAGCAAAATAGAAAGTTTGTTTTACTCTTCTTTATAGGCGATACCTTAACTATTATTCTCTCTTTTATTGTGACATATTATTTACGTAACTCAATTAGGAAGGTAATATTCACTGAATTACCTGAACTTTACCCTTTTCATTATTACTATATTAGATTATTGCCTCTAATTGTACCTATTTTCTGGGGATGCTTTTTCTCCTTAGGTCTTTACAAGTCCATGAGGTTTAAATCATCGTGGAAGGAGTTATTTGATGCTGTTAAAGGATGTACCCTGGGAATATTTTCCTTTCTTTTCTTTACCTTTTTCTTAAAAATGGAGTTTTTAAGTAGGACATTTCTTCTCTTATTTTGGTTTATTTCAATAATCTTTGTCACTCTCTCTAGGTTAGCCCTAAAATTTAGCATTTGGTTATCATACAAAAAAGGTTATAATCATCGGAATATACTAATAGTTGGAAGTGGAGAGATGGCAAAGAATGTAGCCACAAATCTTCGAAACCATCCAGAGTTTGGGTTTAAGGTTGTGGGTTTCATTAAGGATGGTTCTTTAGAAGAAACCAAGGTTCCACCCCAAAAGATTATCGGAACAGTTAAGGATTTACCAAATATCTTACATAACAATGTTATCGATGAGGTAGTATATGCTGTCCCTTTAAATATATGTGAGAAGATGGCTGGGAGTATAAGGCTATGCGAATTGGAGGGGATTAAGGTCAGAATAGTAGCCGATTTCTTTGAACGTACACTGGCTCGTGCACGGGCTGATGACATTGATGGAATTCCCCTTGTGAGTCTTGAATCGGGTCCATCGCAAGAATTGGCTCTATTAATAAAAAGGATGATTGATATTATAGTTTCTGCCTTACTTATTATCTTACTTTCACCATTCTTTTTATTAATTGCCGTATTGATAAAGCTTGATTCAAATGGTCCTGTCTTCTTCACCCAAGAAAGAGTTGGTCGTAATGGAAGAAGATTTAAGTGTTTAAAGTTTAGGTCAATGGTTGTAAATGCAGAGGAATTATTATCGGAAGTTAAGGATCTGAATGAGGTAGCTGGACCTGTTTTTAAAATCAAGGATGATCCAAGGATTACAGGAATTGGACGTTTCTTAAGAAAAACGAGTATAGATGAACTCCCTCAACTTATAAATGTCCTAAAAGGAGAGATGAGTTTAGTAGGACCTCGTCCTCCAATACCTTTTGAGGTTGAGAAATATGATGACTGGCAAAGAAGGCGTCTTTCAATGAGACCAGGTCTTACCTGTATTTGGCAAGTCTCAGGTAGATCGAATATCCCTTTTGAGCGCTGGATGGAGATGGATTTGAACTATATCGATAATTGGTCATTATGGCTTGACCTTAAACTTTTACTAAAGACAATTCCAGCCGTGTTAAAAGGAACTGGCTCCCATTAATCTCCTCTTCGCTTTACCTATCAATCCCCCAAAATTTTCTGAAACTTACCCACATCTTTGTAGAGCCATGAAATAACTAATAATTAAAACATTTTGCTTGAGGGAATTTGAAGGATAAAGGTTTGGAATTACAAGTAAGTTTTTTAGCACCCTGGAAACAAAAAATATCTTTAAGTTTTCCTCCTTTTTGTGTCGATATATTTAGAAAAAAAGAAAGGGGGAAAGGGATGGAGTTAGATATTAAGAGTAATCAAGCCTTGGATAGATTCCTGGCTGATTTTGGAGATATATTTAATGATAAGCGGGAAGC
>JASEIO010000028.1:0-6940 GCA_030017475.1 bacterium
GCAAGTTGGTCTGCGAATGATTTCTGATCATCCTATCTTGGGTGTTGGACTGAATAATTTTCCAGAGGTGTTTGGAAAATATTACTGGACTACGCCTGGCATATCAAGAGCCCTTAAGCTAAGAAGTGCATCCCATAATATTTATATCGGTACAATAAGTGAGCTTGGGTTAATTGGATTTACTATCCTTGCTATTATGATATACTCAATTATCAAAAGTGGATGGATAGCCAGGTCAAATCTCAAAAGGATAGGCGATTATCAATTGATGGTAATTACTGAGGGGATAATATTAAGTTTTGTAGGTTTATTGATCTCGGGGTTCTTTGGTGATGTTCTATACAAGAAATACCTCTGGTTACCCCTCATTTTGATTGAGGTAGTGCGTAATCTATCCACAAAATTTAGTAGTGTATCATAGGTGTGGCGCTTTGATATTGAAAGATACCAAAAAGAGAGGTATTATATATGAAAATCTGTATTATGACAACTGTTCATGAACCTTTTGATGTTCGCATTTTTCACAAAGAAGCCAAAACCCTTGTCAATGCAGGACATGAAGTAGTGTTGATTGCTCCAAGTGAGGTAAAAGAACAGGTAAGGGATGAAATACGTATCATCGGACTTCCAAGGTATAAAAGGAGATTATTTCGTCCATTGAATTGGATAAATATACTATGGATTGGACTGCAACAGAAGGCAGATGCCTATCACTTTCATGACATAGAATTATTACCTATTGGTATCTTGATAAAGATGCTTTTAAGGAAGTGTGTGGTATATGATGTACATGAACATATTGAATTAAAGGTGCTAAATAAAGAATGGATACCAAAGATTTTAAGAAGGCCTATCAGTTCATTTATAAAGTGGTTTGAGCCATTTTTAGCCCAATATATGTCAGCTATCGTTATAGTTATGGAAAACCAAAGGAGGAAATTTGCCCATATTGGATGTCCAATAGTTACCCTGTATAACTTTCCCAAGAAAGATCTATTCTCATCGATCCATTCCAAAAAAGGGGATTCTCAAAATATCATATTTGTTGGTGGACTCTCAGTTACTCGGGGGGCTTTAATATTGGGTGAGATTATGAATTGGGTTGTTAAAAAACACCCTGATGCCTCTTTACTCATAGCAGGAAAGTTTGACACTCTTGATACAGAAAAGCGAATGTTAGAGTGCTTTAAAAAATATCATATTGAAGATCATCTAAAGTTTTTAGGATACATACCTCATGATGAACTCAAAAGATACTTAAATCAGGCAAGGGTTGGGATCTTTCCATTACAACCAACTTCGGAATATCCAATGGAATGTCAATGTTTACCTACAAAATTATTTGAATACATGGCCTGTGAAATTCCTATAGTAGGAAGTAAAATGCCAGCTTTGGAAGAGGTTATGAGAGATTTAAACTGTGGAATTTTAGTTGAACCAACTGATCCAAAGAAACATGCTGAGGCAATAATATATCTATTAGATAATCCTCGGGTGGCAAAACAGATGGGTGAAAACGGAAGACGAGCCTTTTTAGAGAGATGTAATTGGGAGGCAATAAGCGATAGGTTAGTTAACCTGTATAGAGAAGTGTTAAGATGTTAGTATAGAGTACAGAGATGGAACTAAAGAAAAAGATCGATAATTTATTGATGTACTTTAAGGGAAAAGATTTTAGTTATTGGCAATTGAGTAATGGGGGTGATACCAAAATCAATCTTCCAATCTTAGGAAGGTATTTTCTTGATTTTACCCCTATGCTTAGAGAAGGACATTATGATAAATTTGATCAAGAAGGTATTCCTTTGCGTAATTATGGTGGATCGGTTGGAGTAAGGTATAATCCAACAAGGATTGCTTCATATGGCTTAGGAAATCTTGATCTTTATTTAAGTACAGGAAATTCAGCTTATAAAGAAAGATTTCTCAAACAGGCAGAATGGTTCGTTAAAAATCAAAAACTACGAAAAGGAAGGATTGGGGTATGGGAGTATAATTTTGATTGGACAAGAGGACTTAAAGCCCCTTGGATCTCTTGTATGGCTCAGGGTCAAGGTTTATCCTTACTTTGTCGAGCATATCTGTTGACTAATGATACAAGGTTTTTAGAAATAGCAAGGCATGCGATTGAGGCATTTAAATCTGATATTGAAGAGGGGGGGATTGTATCCTATATTAAAGATAGGTTTATCTGCTTTGAAGAATATCCAACTAATCCTCCCTCTTATACATTAAATGGCTTTATTTTTGCCTTAGTTGGACTCTATGAATATTATAAGGTAACGAAAGAAAAGGATGCACAGGGATTATTCAATAGTGGTGTGGAAACCTTAGAAAATTGCCTATATCTTTATGATACTGGATATTGGTCAAGATATGATTTATACTCCGATGTAACTATAGCTAGTTATTCCTACCACAATGTACATATAGTACAATTGGAGATGTTATATCAACTAACTGGCAAAAAGATCTTTAAGGAATATGCAGACAAATGGAGGAGATATCGAGAAAGCCTTTTTAATCGATTCAGGGCACTTATCTTAAAGTCATTGCACAAGTTGATCAAATTTAAAAAGGAGGGGAGATAGATGTTTAATAGGATATTGGTATTAAGTCCACATACAGATGATGCAGAGCTTGGTGCTGGTGGAACGATTGCAAAATTTGTGGAAGAAAAGAAGGAGGTGTTTTACATAGCCTTTTCAATATGTGAAAAATCAGTTCCAGAGGGATTTGATAAGGATGTATGTAGACAAGAGGTTAAAGAGGCAAGTAAAATATTAGGGATAAAAAAAGGGAATCTAAAGATATTTGACTATGAAGTTCGAGGATTTCAAGCCAGGAGGCAGGAAATTCTTGAGGATATAGTGAGTATTGGAAAGGAAATCTTGCCAGATTTGGTCCTATTTCCATCCCCAAATGATACCCATCAGGACCATCAGACAATTTCTCAAGAAGCGATTAGGGCCTTTAAGACCCAAGCAGGCCTTTTTGGATATGAACAGCCATGGAATCACATGACGTTCAACACAATCTCATTTGTCCAAATTCAGGAAAGGCATCTTCAAAAGAAAATAGAGGCACTTAAAAAATATAAATCTCAAGCTGCTAAACCTTATTCAAAGGAAGAGTATATCAAAGGATTAGCAAAAGTTCGAGGAACGCAGATAAATGTAGAATATGCAGAGGCATTTGAGGTTATGCGACTAATAGTAAAATAGGAAAGAGGGATGGTAAAATGAAAATGAAGATACCGAGCGCAAAACCATTCTTTAAAGAGGAAGAGATGGAAGGTATCTTGGGTGATGTTAAATCGGTTTTGATGAGCGGTAGATTAATACTTGGACCCAAGGCACAAGAATTTGAAGAATTGTTTGCAAGATATATTGGTGTGAGGCATGCCATCTCTGTTAACTCTTGTACAACAGCCTTAGAGATTACTTTGAAGTATTTGGAGGTAAAAGGTAAAGAGGTAATAGTCCCTACCAATACGTTTGTTGCAACCTTAAATTCTGTCATTTATGCTGGTGGGCATCCTGTACTTGCAGACATTAATCCTGAATCCCTTTGTATAGATCCTCAGGATCTACTTAAAAGGATAACTAAAAAGACGAAAGGTATCATAGTTGTACATATAGCAGGATTGGTATGTCCACAGATAGAGGAATTGAAGGAGATTTGTAAAGAATATAACCTTTTCTTAATAGAGGATGCAGCCCACGCTCATGGAGCTACGCTTGATGAAAAAAAGGCAGGTAGTTTTGGGGACTTTGGATGTTTCTCCTTTTATCCAACAAAGATTATGACAACTACTATAGGTGGAATGATAACAACAAATGATGATAAATTACCCTCAGTGGCTAAAAGTATGCGTCATCATGGACAAGGAGAGGATTTGAACCAAATTGTGAGACTTGGAAATGATTGGGTCATGTCAGAGATAAATGCTGTATTGGGTCTTTATCAGTTAAAAAATTTAGACAGTAATATCAGAAGGAGAAATGAGATTGCGAAGAGGTATAGAGAAGGTCTTAAGGAGGTAGATAGCATTAAACCATTCCCAGTACCAAAAAACATTCGCCATGGTTATTATAAGTATCCAGTACTACTTAAAGGGGATATTGACAGAGCAGATCTTATACGGGTATTAAAGGAAAGATATGATATTGAGGTAGGAGGGGTATATTATCCACCATGTCACCTTCAGCCAGTATTTAAAAGACTTTTTGGATATAAAGAAGAGATGTTTCCAGTGGCTGAGGAGGTTTTAAGTAAACATATCTGTCTGCCGATCTACTCGCAAATGAAGGATATCGAAGTTGACTATGTACTTAGGTGTTTAAAAGAGGAAGTTAAGTCATGATAGCTACAATTCATCAACCCAATTTTATGCCTTGGATTGGTTTCTTTGACAAAATGGCAAGATCTGATATCTTTGTTTTTTTGGACAATGTTCAGTTTACCAAGAATAGCTTTCAGAACAGAACCAGGATTTTGACCTCCCAAGGGCCTCAATGGCTGACTGTGCCTGTTTTAACAAAAGGGGCCTTTCAACAATTAACACGGGATGTATTGATTGATAATAAACTAAATTGGAGAAAGAAGCACCTTAAGACATTGGAGTTAAACTATAGGAAGGCTTCTTATTTTCATTCAGTATGGAAGTCTATATGGGAAATATACCAATTAGATTGCAAAAAGTTGGTTGATTTCACAAAACCATTGATCCTTCTTTTAGCTGAGAAGCTTAAGATTAAAGGGGTCAAGTTTGTTTCGGCTTCAGATTTAGATGTGAAAGGACAAGGATCAGAATTGTTGTTAAATATTTGCCGATCCCTTAAGGTGGATACCTATCTTTCAGGTCCGAGTGGACGTAAGTATCTGGACTTACAAAGCTTTCAAAGATCCAATATCAAGGTCCAATTTCATGAATTTACACATCCGATATATAAACAACAATATGGATCATTTACCCCAGGTATGTCTGCTATAGATCTTATATTTAATTGCGAAGCTACAGTTCCGCTTGGTTAAAAATTGGAGGCACAGACTGGGTATGTGGTTAAAAAGATTAAAGAATCTGTTAGGTGAAAAGATGTTTAAGGGAGGAAGAACTATTTTGCCATTAATTGACATGGGGTGTATCTTTATCTCTATTATGCTTGCGTTTTTGATAAGATTTGAAGGAGACATACCAATAGGATATCTATCCGGTCAAGAACCTGTTTTCTTCCTTTCTTTAGTTGTATACTTAGTTGTATTTTATTTTTTTAAACTTTATAGGAGAAGAGTGAGATATTTCTCAATAGATGATGCCTATTCCGTAATTAGAGCAATAACCATAGGTACTATGCTCGTGGTCCTTATTCAGTTTATTTTTGCTGGAGCCATCATTTTCCCCCGGTCTGTTATAATACTAACATGGTTATTGAGTATATTCACGATTGGTGGGATAAGAGTTGGCTATAGAATGTTAAATTTAAGGATACAGAATTGGACAAGACGAGTTTATAATCCCAATTTAAAAAGGGTTTTGATTATAGGTGCAGGGAAGGCTGGTGAAAGGATTTTGTCTGATATTAAGCTACATCCAGAATTAGGATATCTACCTGTTGGCTTTATTGATGATGATCCAAGGAAGCAAGGTCTTTATATCCATAAGGTAAAGGTTTTGGGAGCTATAGCAGATCTAAATAAAGTCCTGAATTCAGTAAGTGTTGATGAAGTAATCATTTCAATGCCCACAGCAGATGGGGAGATAATTAGGAAGGTGGTTGAGTTATGTGAGGCGTTACATGTCAAACCCAAGGTTCTCCCAGGGCTATTTGAGATTATGGAAGGAACTATAAATATTAGAGATGTAAGAGAGGTAGAGGTAGAGGATCTTTTAAGAAGGAAACCAGCAAGGATTGATATAAGGAGTATATCTGCCTACCTTTATAACCGAAGAATCTTAGTAACAGGGGCAGGGGGTTCCATAGGGTCAGAACTATGTCGTCAAATAATGGCATTCGATCCTTCCTTCTTAATGATGTTAGACCATAATGAGAGCAGTATCTTTGATCTCGAACTTGAGTTAAGATTAGATCATCAGGATAGAGAATCCTCACTAATTCCTATTATCGCTGACATAAATGACTATAGTAGAATGAAAAGGCTCTTTCAGGAATATCGGCCAGAGATTGTTTTTCACGCCGCAGCCTATAAACATGTGCCACTGATGGAGTGTAACCTTGAGGAGGCAATCAAAAATAATCTCTTAGGAACCAAGACAATGGCTGAGTTGTCTAACCAATTTAAGGTAAAGAGATTTGTTTTTATCTCTACTGATAAGGCAGCCAATCCTATAAATATCATGGGTGCTTCGAAAAGGGCATCTGAGGTCCTCATTCAATCCATGGATCCCTATAGCGAAACAAAGTTCATAGCGGTAAGGTTTGGAAATGTTTTAGAAAGTCAAGGAAGTGCTGTTCCATTATTTAAAAGGCAGATTAAAAGAGGCGGACCTATTACTATCACCCATCCTGAAATGGAGAGATATTTTATGACTATATCTGAGGCAGTTCAGTTAGTCATCCAGGCAGGGGCAATGGGAGAAGGTGGCGAGATATTTATTCTAGATATGGGAAAACCAGTAAAGATAGTAGATTTGGCAGTGGATCTTATCAAATTATCTGGATTTGAACCACATAAGGATATTAGGCTTAAGTTTACAGGAATAAGACCAGGGGAAAAGTTAAAGGAGGAACTTTTAGGGGATGGGGAAGAGACTGCATCAACATCCCATAAAAAGATCTTAGTTGTTAAATCCTCATCTCCCCTTGAGAAGATTGATGTTCTTTATGATAAACTAACAAAGATAGAGAAGATCTTACAAGATGGAGATATTGAGGGTATAAAAAAAGCGATAGCTGAAATTGTTCCTACATATAACCCA
>JASEIO010000028.1:7036-20692 GCA_030017475.1 bacterium
TTGCCCGTTATCTTTCGAGGAAAGGACATAAGGTTACAATTATTGCCTGTATGTTCCACCATCTTGAAAGGGCAATCCCAAGTCGTTTTAGAGGCAAGAAGCTATTTGAAGAAGAGATTGATAAGGTAAAGATACTTTGGGTTTATTCCCATCCCTACTCAAAAAATGATATATGGAGGGTTATAAACTTTGTAGATTTTGGAATAAGGTCTTTTTTAGTTGGTTTAAGATTACCTCACCAGGATATCGTCTTGGCTTCTTCTCCTCACCTTATCACAGGGATCTCAGGGTATTTGCTCTCAACTATAAAAAGAAGCCACTTTGTTTTCGAGGTTCGGGATTTATGGCCAGAGACCCTTATAGTCTTGGGAGGATTAAAAAACAAACCCCTAATTTGGTTGCTTGAAAAGGTTGAGAGATTCTTGTATGATAAGGCAAGAAGGATAATAGTTCTGACTAAAGGGATTGAGGAAAAGATCTTACAAAAGAAGATACCTCCTGAAAAGATAAGCTTTATCCCTAATGGGATAGATCTTGAGAGCTTTGTTGAGATTGAAGGTAGGGAGGTTACAAGAGAGAGATATAATTTTACAGATAAATTTATCTGTATGTATGCTGGAGCCCATGGACAGGCAAATGCATTAGACGTTATCATTCAAACAGCAAAGATCTTGCGGAATTATCCTGAAATTTTCCTTGTCCTATTGGGTGATGGTCCAGAAAAAGATCGATTAATGGATTTAGCAAGAAAGGCCAATTTAACTAATGTCATTTTTAAAAATCCAGTTTCTAAAAAGAAAATTCCTGATCTCTTGGCAAGCTCAGATGTTACAATAGCTACTTTAGCAAAAGTAGAGCTATTTAAGGGGGCTAGACCAAACAAACTTTTTGATTATATGGCTTCAGGAAGACCTCTAATCTGCGCAATCTGGGGAGAGGCATCCAGAGTAGTAGAAGAGGCAGAGGCTGGAATTTGTGTAGAGCCTGAAAATCCCCAAGCTATGGCAGAGGCTATTTTACGGCTTTACAACAATCCCGAATTGAGGAAAAGATTGGGTCAGAACGGAAGAAGATATATCTTTTCAAATTGCTCAAGAGAAGTATTGGCTTCTCAGATTGAGAACATTTTAAAATGTTTGATCTTGCAATCTAAAGAAAAGGAGGGATTAAATGAAAGATAGACCTGGAATTTTAGGAGGGGAACCTACATTTTCAAAAAAGGTTCAATTTATGAAACCAACACTTCCTGAGATAGATAGCCTATTTAATGAATTAACAGATAGTTTCAAAACAGGTATGCTTACAAAGGGTCAATATCTTGAGAGATTTGAAAAAAAGGTTTCGGAATACTTAGGGGTAAGATATGCTGTTGGGGTTTCAAGCTGTACATCAGGTCTCATGCTTACTTGTCAAGCCTTAGGATTGAAAGGAGAGGTCATTGTTCCAAGTTTCACCTTTATGGCTACTATACATTCATTAATCTGGAATAATCTAACCCCTGTATTTGTAGATATAGAACCTGATTCTTTCAACCTTAATCCAGATTTGGTTAAAAAAAGAGTCACACCTAAAACCTCAGCCATTATACCGGTTCACATATTTGGTAATCCAGTGAATATCTCCGCCTTGGAAGATTTAGCTAAGGAGCTAAATTTGAAGCTTATTTTTGATGCAGCCCATGGTTTTGGCTCTTTCTATAACGGCCATCCCCTTGGAAGGTATGGTAGTTCGGAGGTATTCTCATGCAGCCCAACAAAATTACTGGTTACTGGAGAAGGAGGGATTGTAGCAACAAATGAACCTGAATTGGCTAGAAGAATTCGAGTTGGTAGAGAATATGGTAATCCTGGTGATTACAACTCAGAATTCTTAGGAATGAATGCCAGGATGCAAGAATTCTCAGCCATTTTGGGACTCAGATCATTGGAGATGCTAACTGAGTCAGCTAAGAAAAGGAATGAGATTGTAAATCTATATAAGGAGAGATTAGGAGAGATACCAGGAATATCCTTCCAAAAAATCAACCCCTTAGGTAAAAGTTCCTATAAAGACTTCTCTATATTAATCGACCTAAAGAAATTTGGCCTGACAAGGGATGAGCTTGCCTTTGCCTTAGAAAAGGAGAATATACAGACTCGAAAATATTACTTCCCTCCACTCCATAAGCACAAGGCCCTTAGAGAATTTTATAAAAGGGAATATAGGCTTCCAGTGACTGAATACATTAGTAAGAATATCCTGAGTCTACCTATATATTCTCATATGCAGAAAGATGAGGTAGAAGGTATCTGTCAGGCTATTGAAAAGATCCATAGATTTCAAAAAGAAATCAGGCGAAAATCTATCAATTTATAGTTGACGCTTTTATCCTTTTATGATAGAATAACTTTCAAAAGAGGTGAGAAGGTTGACCTTAACAGAGCAATTTCTTAAAAGGTTAATGGATATTGTTGTTTCCGTGTTAGTTTTATCCTTATCCTCTCCTATCCTATTTCTTATAGCCTTATTAATCAAACTTGATTCAAAAGGGGAGATTTTCTATAAGGATGTAAGGATAGGAAAAGGTGGTAAACCTTATACAACGTATAAATTTAGGAGCATGGTTAAGGATGCTACAAAGATGGGACTCGGATATAGGATGATGAAGGATGATCCCAGGATTACCAGAGTAGGAAAGTGGTTACGCAGGTTTAGCTTAGATGAATTACCTCAGTTATTCAATGTTTTAAAAGGAGATATGAGTTTAATAGGCCCAAGACCAGGACTACCTTTCCAAGTAGAACAATATTCAGATTTTCAAAGAAGACGTCTTGAAGTAAAACCAGGTATTACAGGTCTAGCTCAAATAAGTGGCAGAAACCTCCTCTCTTGGAAAGAAAGGATAGAGAAAGATATTGAATACATCGATAATTACTCTTTTTTACTTGACCTAAAGATATTATTAAGGACACCCAAGGTAGTTCTCTCCAAAGAAGGTATATATTCAGATTATCAACAAGAAGAATTCCTGTAATCAACAGATTTTTATTAAAGGTGAGGAATATCATGAAGAAATTGAAGGGTTTGGTTTTTTTGTTCTTTATTTGTATGATATTACCAAATATCTCTTCATCTGAAGAAAGATATAGCTTTGTGGGTAGCTGGCCAAGTGAAATGTCCGAAGGACTTAAGAAAGGATGGGATTTTTACGAGCCTTGTGATTTAACAGTAACAGATGATTTTGTTTATATAGCAGATACAAAAAACAATTGTATACAGAAGTTTTCAAAAGACGGAGTTTTTATTACTAAGTGGGGAACTTTTGGTGCTGGGAAAAATGAATTAAACTCACCTTATGGTGTTGCAGTTGATTCCGAAGGAAATGTATATGTAGCAGATACCAAGAACGATCGGATTCAGAAGTTTACATCTTTAGGCAAATTTATATGGGAAGTGAAGGACTTGAGTAGACCTTATGGTATAACAGTTGATTCAGCCAATAATAATGTATGGGTTGCGGATTCAAATAATGGTAGGGTTTTGAAATTTGCACCTGATGGTGGGGAATTGTTTGAGATTAAAATTGCACCCAATTCGTATGCAATAGAAAAAAAAGGGGAAGATGCTATTTCATATCCTGTAGATATAGCCATTGATTCAAGTGGCAATATATATGTAGCCCTTTTGTATAATGAAGAGGTCCAAAAATTTAGTAGCGATGGAATATGGATTAAGACATGGGGAGAGTATGGTACGGAAGACAAACAATTTAATTCTATCTATGGTATTACGATCGATTCAAAGGATTACGTCTATACAGTAGAAAGGGGTAACAATCGAGTCCAGAAGTTTACATCCGATGGTGAATTTGTAGCTAAATGGGGGGAAAGAGGTTCTGAAAATGGTAAATTTAATAACCCTTGTGGTATTGCAATCGACCTGCATAATAATAATATCTATGTAGCAGATTCCCGCAACAATCGGATTCAGAGGTTTACATCAGACGGTAAGTGGCTTGAGACATGGGGAAGGGAGATTGACCCAAGCAGCCTTAATCTTCCATTTGGAGTGGCAATTGATTCCTCTTTCTATGTCTATGTAGTAGATCAAAGGAATAGTAGGATACAGAGATTTAGTAGTGATCTTTCTGGTAGTCCTAAACCCGTATGTTCTGGATTTAGTCGACCTTCTTATATTGCGATTGACTCTGAAGGTAATCTTTACGTAACAGATACAGGTTCCAATATAATTAAGAAATTTGACAAGAATGGAAAACTTCTAGGCCAATGGGGAGGGAAAGGATCTGATCCTGGTAAATTTAGTAGCCCTTCTGGTATTGCAGTTGATTCTCATAATAATGTCTATGTAGTAGACACGCGTAATAATAGGATACAAGAGTTTGATAAGGATGGTAACCATTTAGCTACATGGGGGGGGAAAGGTACTGGAAATGGTGAATTTATTAACCCAAATGGTATCGCAATCGATTCTAAGGGTAATGTCTATGTGACAGATACGGATAATAGTAGGGTACAAAAATTCGATAAGGATGGTAACTATCTAACTGAATGGGGTGGATTTAATAAGCCTTCTGCTATCGCAGTCGACTGGTGGAATCGAGTCTATGTAGTAGATACCAATAATCATAGGATACAAAAGTTTAAAAGTGATGGTACGTATATAACCCAATGGGGAAAAGAGGGAAAAGAGAATGGTGAATTTGACACCCCTTCTGGTATTGCAGTTGATTTAGATGGCTATGTCTACGTAACAGATTCATTCAATCATAGGATTCAAAAGTTTTTCTCATCTGAAGCTCCTTCTCCTCCAGTAAAAAAGGATGAGATAACACTACTGAATAATCTCTTTAATCCTGAAAAGGGAGATGACTGTCGAATTGTGCCACCAAGATCATTAAGAGGTAGTCTAGTAAAGATAAAAATTTATAATCTAATGGGTGAACTAATAAAAACCATTGAAGACAAAGGAGGCGATGGAGAATATTGGGATGGAAGGAATGATAAAGGAGATGTTGTTGCAAGTGGGGTTTATATAGTTCACATTGAAGGATGTAAGGATATAAAGAAGATTATTGTTCATAAGTAAAGGGTTTTTATGAAAAGGGTTTTAACTTTTTTGGTAATTAGTTTATTAAATCTATCAAATGCCTGTGCTGAATCACCAGGTACTTCGGGTTGTATAGTTTTAAAGTATCCAGTTGGTGCTCGGGCAATAGGAATGGGGAATGCATTTACGGCTGTAGCCTCGGATATCAATTCCATGTATTGGAATCCCGCAGGTCTATTCTTGCTTGAAAAGAGAGGATTCAGTACATCATGTATAGATGGAGTAGCAGAGGATGTATATTATGGTCATATCTTTTATGCACAACCAGTAGATTTTAGATATATTGGATCATTCGGTGTAGGTATAGCTACCTTACAAGGAGGAGAGGCAGAGATATATGATGGTAGAGGGGGATCTTTGGGTAAGGTAACTGCTATACAGGATTATGTTATTACTTTATCGGGTGCAAATGATATTTCACCTTATGTCTTATCTTTTATCAATCTACCAGGTGAGATATCTCTCGGCTTTAGTTTAAAGGGTATCCGTAGTACATTACCCACATTAGTCACTAAAACCAAGAAAAAGTACACATCCACTTCTGCCTTTGGCTTTGACTTAGGCGTATTGTATAAATTGGATAGCCTACTTTTTGAATCTCCTGTAACATATTCACTTGGATTATGTTTACGGAATTTGGGAAATAAAATAAAATATGGAGACTCAGGAGACCCACTACCTTTCACTATGGTATTTGGTGGTGCATTAAAGATCTCTCTTTCACAAGATAGTAACATCACCTTGGCAGTAGATTTAAATAGGCCAAATGATCAAAACCAAAGATTTAATTTTGGAGTAGAGTATTGGTTTAGAGGGATATGTGCTATAAGAGGAGGATATAAGGTAGGGTATGACAAAGAGGGCTTTGCTGTTGGATTAGGAATTCCTTATGCGAATTTTCAGATAGATTACGCCTATTCTCCAATAAAGGATCTTGGAAGCGACCATCGGATTTCCTTTATAATGAGATTCTAAGCCAACTGATTGTGGAACAAAATGCTTAAAACCTGATCTTCGTAGGTGATCTTAAGAATAAGATGAAAGTTATAACTATTGTTGGAGCAAGGCCTCAATTTATTAAGGCCTCTACAGTGTCGAGGTCAATTGAGAGATATAATAGTCGAATTGCCAATAATGGAGAACCAATAAATGAGATAATTGTTCACACTGGGCAGCATTATGACTATAATATCTCTCAGGTCTTTTTTAATGAACTGAATATCCCCAAACCGAATTATAATTTAGGGGTAGGATCAAGTTCTCACGGCGTTCAGACGGGCAAAATGCTTGAAGGTATTGAAAAAGTTTTATTAAAAGAAAGGCCTAATGTAGTTTTGGTGTATGGAGATACCAATTCAACCTTGGCAGGGGCTCTTGCTGCTGTTAAATTACACATTCCCGTAGGACATGTTGAGGCCGGCTTAAGAAGTTTTAATCGAAGGATGCCAGAAGAAATAAATCGTATTCTTGTGGATCATATGTCTGATTTATTATTTTGTCCTACAAAGACCTCAATAATGAACCTAAAAAAAGAGGGTATAGAAGAAGGGGTATATAATATTGGTGATGTGATGTATGATTCAGTTCTTCATAATCTAAAACTTGCAAAAAAAAAATTAGATATTTTTAAGAAATTGGATCTTCAACCAAAGGAATATTTTCTATCAACAATCCACCGTCAGGAAAATACTGAAGATTTAGAAAGATTAATGTCAATTATTACTGCCTTAGTTGAAATTGATGATCAAGTAATCTTACCACTTCATCCCAGAACTAAAAAGATAATCGATAAGAATCGATTAATCAGTGGAGACATTGGAAGGCTTAAAATCATCGATCCAATCTCTTATTTAGAGATGTTAATATTAGAAAAAAATGCTAAAGGAATATTAACAGATTCTGGTGGTGTTCAAAAAGAGGCCTATTTTTTTAGAGTCCCTTGTATAACTTTAAGAGATGAAACAGAATGGATAGAGACAGTAGAAAGTGGTTGGAATATCATAGTTGGAACTGAGAAAAAGAAGATATTAGAAGCTGTGATTAAGACTTCAACTCGCAACGAGATTCCTTCACCTAATTTCTATGGAGATGGTAAAGCAAGCGAGAAAATTGTAGAGATATTAGTAAAGACCCTGATGAGTAGATTTTCAAGTTAGATGATGAAAGATTTTCAAGTGGAGATTCTAGAGACAAAAGATGATAGAAGATGGGGTGAACTTTTGAATAATATTTATCCTCGAGACATCTTCTTCACCCCAGAATATGCCATTCTCTTCGAGAAAACAAGGGGAGAGGTGAGAAAAAACTTCGGAGGGAAGGCCCATTTACTCTTCTGTGGTAATGAAGAAAACTACATAATATATCCGTTTTTTAAGCGGAAACTGAGTCTATTGCCTTTTTATTCTTCAATGTCTGAAAGAGGGGAGGAGGTATTCGATTCAGTTTCACCTTACGGTTATAGCGGTCCACTGGCCAGGATCAGAGATCGATCTATTACATCTTCCCTTTGGAAGGCCTTTCTCGATAAATTCCATGAATACTGTATCAAAGAGAGGATTGTAGCTGAGTTTGTAAGGTTTCATCCATTTATCAACAATAAGGGACAGTTAATGGAGTTCTGTTCGAGACAGCTTAAGGAGATTAATAGAGTAGTCTTTGTAGATCTTACGGCTTCTGTGGAGGATATCTGGCGTGATGTAGATAGAGATAACAGACGCAAGATCAATAAAGCAAGAAGAAATGGCATTACTGTCCACTTCGAGAGGAACTTAGAATCTGTAATGCACTTTTATGAAATGTACGCTGAGACCATGAAGAGGAAAGAGGCAAGACCTGAATATATCTTCTCCAAAAGTTTCTTTTACCATGTTTTTAAATTACTAGAAGGAAAGGCTACATTAGCTGTAGCTCGATATCGTGGAGAGGATATTGCATCGATTCTCCACCTCCACCTATCCGATTTCGTACATGCCTTTTTGGCCTGCTCTAACAGCGATTATATAAAGTTGCATCCCAATAATCTTCTCTTTTATGAGAGCATAATGTGGGCAAAGAGGGAAGGATATAGAATTTACAATCTGGGAGGAGGAATGAAGAAAAACGATAGCCTATTCTTCTTTAAGTCCGCTTTTTCAAAATCCACTCTACCATTTCACATATACACGAAGATCCACGATGAAGATAGATATCAAGAACTGTGTAAAGAGAGGATGAGATATAGAGAGAGAATGGGTGAAGAAAGAGAACTTAGACCTGATTACTTTCCACTCTATAGAGCATGATCCCTGCGCTTCTTCTTAATCAATCACAAGACATTCGTCCACCATATCCTTATTTTTTGGAAATTTCAGTTTTGCATGGGCAGCAGCAAGTCTTGCAATTGGCACTCTGAAAGGTGAGCAACTCACATAATCCAAACCAACCTGGTGGCAAAATTCAATTGAGGATGGTTCTCCACCATGTTCGCCACATATACCTATCTTTAAATCAGGTCTTGTCTTCCTTCCTCTTTCAACCCCTATCCTAACTAAATCTCCTACACCTCTCCTATCTAAGACTGCAAATGGGTTATTATCCAAGACACCTTTTTCTATATATTTCTGTAAGAATTTTCCTTCTATATCATCTCTTGAAAATCCAAAGGTGGTTTGAGTTAGATCATTGGTTCCAAAGGAGAAAAATTCAGCATAATGGGCAATTTCATCTGCGGTAACACATGCCCTTGGCAATTCTATCATCACTCCAACTGAATAATTTAAATATACTCCACTTCGTTCCATCTCTTCTTTAGCTACCTGCGTAATCAGATCCTTCAATAAGCGTACTTCAGTAGCGAGTCCTAATACTGGAATCATTATCTCTGGTATTACCTTAAATCCTTCCTGAGTTACTTCAATAGCTGCACGGAAGATTGCCCGAATCTGCATCTCTGAGATCTCAGGATAAACTACCCCTAATCTACAACCACGGAAACCAAGCATAGGATTCATCTCCTTCAGAGCTTCTACTTTGTCTAAAAGATGAGAAAGTTCTGAAATCCTTTTTTCATCTCCTGAGGTAGCACGTAATGTAGCGATTTCTACAGCTAACTCTTCATGTTTTGGTAAGAATTCATGTAAGGGTGGATCAAGTAATCTAATAGTTACTGGTAAGCCATCCATTGCCTTAAAGATCTCTCGAAAATCCTCTTTTTGCATGGGTAGGAGTTTATTCAAAGCCTCTCTTCTCTCCTTTTCTTCTTTGGCTAAAATCATCTGCTGCATAATCGGCAATCTTTCTTCTTCAAAAAACATATGTTCGGTTCTGCATAACCCAATTCCTTCTGCCCCAAATTTTCTTGCTCTCTCAGCATCACGTGGGGTATCAGCATTTGCCCTGATCCCTAAACGTCTTATTTCATCAGCCCAGGAAAGAAGCTCTGAAAATTCTCCTTTTAGCTCTGGTGGAATGGTTTTAACTTGACCCAGAATAACATTCCCAGAAGAACCATCTAAGGTAATAAAGTCCCCTTCCCGGATTACTTTATCTTTAACAGTAAACATCTTTCGTTCCTCATCCACTGTAATCTCCTCGCATCCAACCACACAACACTTTCCCATTCCTCTTGCTACGACTGCGGCGTGACTGGTCATTCCCCCTCTCGCAGTCAAGATACCCTGGGCTGCATCCATACCCGAAATATCTTCTGGAGATGTCTCTAATCTAACCAAGATTACCTGCTTTCCTTCTTCTACCCACCTACACGCATCGGGTGCAGTAAAAACTACCTGTCCACAAGAGGCTCCAGGAGAGGCAGGTAACCCTTTAGCAATGACTGTAATGCATGCCTTAGGATCAATTTGTGGATGAAGAAGTTGATCTATAGAATGAGGGTCTATCCTTTTTATTGCCTCTTCTTTTGTGATCAACCCTTCCTTTACCATATCCACTGCAATTTTCACCGCTGCTTGAGCAGTCCTTTTTCCACTTCGAGTTTGCAAAAGGAAAAGGCGCCCCTTTTCAAAGGTAAATTCTAAATCTAACATGTCTCTATAATGGGTTTCGAGCCTTTTATATACCGTAACTAAATCAGAATAGACCTCTGGCATTTCTTGATTCAGTCTTTCCAAAGGAAGAGGAGTACGTATCCCTGCCACTACATCCTCCCCTTGTGCATTAATCAGATATTCACCATAAAATCTATTCTCTCCAGTAGCTGGGTCTCTGGTAAATGCTACACCAGTACCAGAGTCCGATCCCATATTACCGAATACCATTGCCTGAACATTCACTGCTGTCCCTAAATCATGAGGTATATTATTCAATTCACGATAGGCCACTGCCCGAGGATTATTCCATGAGTTAAAGACTGCATCGATTGCCATTTTCAATTGTTCTTTTGGAGAAGTGGGGAAATCTATTTCCCTTTTCTGTTTAACTAATTGCTTGAATCTACCCACTAATTCCTTTAAATCTTCTGCAGTTAATTCTATATCTAGATTAACCATCTTCTCTTCCTTTAATTTCTCCATCTCTTTTTCAAAGTCAGAATGTTCCATCCCTAAAACGATATTTGAAAACATTTGAATAAAACGACGGTAGGCATCAAAGGCAAATCTTTCTGATCCTGCATTTTTAGCTAATCCAACTAAAGTTTCTTCATTTAGGCCTAAGTTTAAAACCGTATCCATCATTCCAGGCATAGATATCTTAGCCCCAGACCGAACAGAAACAAGTAGTGGATTTTCCACATCTCCAAATCCCTTTTTCATAACCTTTTCTAATCTACTTAAGTTATTCTCTATCTCTTCTTCTAATCCATCTGGGTATCTCCCATTTTTATAATAATAGATACAAGCCTCTGTAGTAATAGTAAATCCAGGTGGAACAGGGATTCCTAAATTGGTCATCTCTGCCAGCCCTGCACCTTTTCCACCTAATAAATCTTTCATATCCTTACTACCATCTGCTTTCCCTTCTCCGAAGAAGTAGACATATTTTTTATCCATAATATCCTCCTCTTAATAGAACATTCCCAATTTTGGTTCTATATTATATCCAAATTTGTCGATTTAGTCAAATTTTCTATGGAAAGGATCTGAGCGGTTTTCTTTATACCCCTTCTCCTTTTTCCTTCATTTACACCTCATTCCGTGAAAACCCGTGCAATCCGTGGTTCAATCTTCCAACTCAAACCTGATCGGTATCCTCATCCGAACCGGTACCAGTTTTCCAAATTGCTCAGCTGGTGAAAAGCGACATCTTTTTATAGCCTTTACTGCTGCCTCATCAAATCCAAATCCTAATGACTTTACCACTCTAACCTCTTTAACAAATCCTTTAGTATCTATATCTACCTCTAAAATCACCACCCCTTCTAAACCCCGAGCTCTTGCCAATTCAGGATATTCTGGTTTAAAAAGCTCTATTATTTCAGGAAGCTTAGATACTGAATAAAATGGCAAGTAATTTGTTGAGGGTCTTTTTCCTTCAAAAGATGCCTCATCCGCCCCTTCTTTAGAACTTCCTTCAAAAACAAAAACCTCTTCGGGTCCCCCCTTTTCTGTAATAATCACATCCTTCGGATGTTCTTCTATTATTATTGGTTCAGGAAGCACCTTTTTCGGAACCACTACTTTTTCAGGTTTTGGCTGTGTCTCTACTTGAGGAGAAAGAGTTGTCATTTTAGGAGTTATATCAATAATCCTGATGGCTTTATCTTGCCCCCTACTCTTTTTATAAGAAATTTCATACTTAGTAAAATAAAGAAGAGAGAAATGAAAAATAATAGCTACAAATAGACAAATGACAAAATATAGATTTCCATTATAGGGTTTTGAGTTCATAACTCTCTGTATATTTTAGTGACGAATGTCCCTCCCCTCAGTTTTGGTTGTTCTGTGGCTCCTTTTCTACAATAAATGATACTTGAATGGCACGTGCCAATTTCAATTCATCCAATACTTGGGATACTGTTCCATATGGACAATTTTTATCAGCATTAAGCGCTACAATAAACCTTTCATTCTTCTGCCTCTTTTGATAAAAGATCTGTTTAATATCTCTCGGATTGATGAACTCACCATCAATCATAACCTCACCTTTACTATTTATAAAGATGTCCTCTATTTCTTCAACCTCTACTTTTTCAGTCTTCTCTGCTTTTGGCAATTCAACCCTTAGTCCTTGTTCATGAAGTGTTGTAGTCACCATAAAGAAGATAAGTAATATGAAGGCGATATCAGCCATTGAACATAAAGGAATAAATCTTTTTACCTTAACCCTTCTTTTCATTCTATTACCCTTAAACACAGGTTATAAACATTAGCCTTTCTCACCTCATCTAAGAGGGACACCACCACTTCATATCTGCATTTTGGATGAATCTTAAATAACACAAAAGGTTTTTTTCGTTCCCGAAATCTTTTCTTAACCAAATTCTTTACCTCATTCAACATAACCTTTTTACCATCTATAGATATCTCCCCTTTCGCATTTGTCTGAATAGTCAATAAATCTTCTTTCAATACCACCTTTGTTTTTGCCTGTAATCCTGGTAAAACTATACTTAGGCCTTCTTTTAGACTAAAGATGGCTACAACCATAAAGAATATAATTAGTAAAAAGGCGATGTCTGCCATTGAGGCAACAGGAATCTCTTCAACTGTTCTACTTCTCTTGAGTTTCATAGAGACCTTTGACAAATAACAGATGACAGATTTAAAAGGTTTCTGATTTCTAACCTCTGACTTCTGACATCTGATTTCTGACCTCTATTAAGGTGTCAACTAATTGACCTGATGTATCCTCCATCTCTACCACAAAACAGTCTATTTTTCTGATAAAATAATTATGGAAGGCAGTTACAGGGATAGCAATTATCAAACCAGTAGCTGTTGTAATCAATGCCTCATAAATCCCTGTAGCTACTAACTGAGCATTTACCCTTTCAGCTAAAGCTATTGCACGAAATGCCTGAATCATTCCAGAAACTGTTCCTAAGAATCCTAAAAGAGGGGCAATGGATGAGATTGTACCTAAGATATTTAAGCCTCTTTCCAAAGAAAATAATTCTACGGTTGCCCTTTTTTCAATTGCCTTTTCAACCCTATCTATCCCTAATTGGAAGCTTGAAACTCCTGCTTCAAGGATTGAGGTAACAGGGGATGTAAATCTTCTTAAGACCATTTTTGTTTCTTCAATCTCTCTATTCCTTAACTTTCCCAATATTTCATCCATAAACTTTTCTTGAGAAACCCTTTTTCTACTCAGAACAATTAATCTCTCTAAAATAACTGCTAAAGCAACAATAGAACACAATAAAAGGGGCCACATAAATATCCCACCAAGATTAAATAAATCGATCAACCTTTTTGTAGCCATTTAAGCACACCTCCTGTCCTTTTTTAAAAAAGAAAGTAGGCCTTCTTCTTAACTAATTAGTGATTTTACATTATAGTACAATAGATCATATTTGATGTCAAGATGATTCTACCTGAAACTTACCCACATCTTAGGGCACCGTTGCACAAATCAAGGGGTTAATCTGATTGCAAGTTTTTCAAATTTACC